>CAXTFM010000249.1:0-2289 GCA_964243435.1 uncultured Beijerinckiaceae bacterium | reverse complement strand
GCGCCGCGCACCGCCGCGCGGTCGTCGCGGTGGACGAAGCGCAGCAGCGGCAGGGCGCGCGCCTCCGCCTCGCCGTAGCCGAGCAGCGCCGCGCCCTCCACCGCATCGAGCCGTGAGCGGCCGACGGAGGCGACGAGGTCGACCGAATCGCGCACCACCACGCGGGTGCGGCGCAGCTGCTGGAACAGGGCGCGGAAGTTGCGCCGGCCCATCGCGACCATCGCGCCGATGGCGGCGAGGGCCAGCGCGGCGTCGACGGCGAAGGCCGCGGGCCGGGCGCCGCCGAGGGCGTGGTTGGCGAGCGTCGACGCCTGGAGGGCGAGGACGGTGGCGCCGGTCATCAGCGTGTGGATGCGCCGCCGTCGGCGCAGGTCGGCCTCGGCGGCTTCGTCGTGGGTGGCCTGCATCGTGGCGGACGCCGTCCCTCTTTACCCTGCGGTAACCGCAACACTAGGCAAGCGGGCTTTCCATGGCCTTAACGCCGGCGCGGGCGCCGTGTGGCGGGTGCCGGCGGCCTGGTGCGCAGGGTTTCTTTACGAAGCCTCGCCACCTTCGCTCCAGTTCAAGCGTCCGTGTTCGCGAGTCCTTCAGCCGATGTTCGTTCGCCTCGTCGCCATCGCCCTGCTGGCGGCCGCGCCGCTGCCCGCGGTGGCGGCCGACTGGTACACCGGCGCCAGGGCTGTCCAGCCGACGGACGACTGGATCGTGGCGGTGGACTCGTCCGCCGACATCACCACCCAGGGCTCCTACTTCGGCGACGTGCTCGTGACGGGCGCCCCGGCCGGCACCCTGTCGGAAAGCGGCGTGCGCGTGCGCGCCGACGGCGGCGGGGGCGTGTACAGCTACTACAGCACGGACGACCAGCGCGAGATCCGCGGCCGACAGGAGAGCGGCGCCCTGCTCATCGGCTACGAGTGGGTGTCGCCGGCCACCGTGTTCTCCGCCTACATCGGCGGCGATGTGCGCAGCAACACGCTGTCCTTCGCCGACGCCAACAACCCGGTGGTCGGCACCACCTTCGGCGCCAAGGGGCAGCTGGAGTTCTACACCAAGCCGAGCCTCAACACGATGATCGCGGCGAACGCCTCCTTCGCCACCAACAAGACCGCGTACTTCGCGAGGCTGCGCGCCGGCTACCTCATCGGGCCGAACCTTTACATCGGCCCCGAGCTCGTCGCGCTCGGCGACGCCTTCTTCAACCAGGAGCGCGTCGGCCTGCAGATTTCCGGCTTCCGCGCCGGTCCGCTGCAGTTCGGCTTCGCCGCCGGTTACCTCAACGATCGCGTGCGCGGCAGCGGTGCCTACACCACCGTCGACGCGCGCGTCGGGTTTTGAGCGCGGCCATGGTCGACAAGATGGGCAAGCGCCTCCGTCTCGCCGCCTGGCTGGCCTCGGCCGCCGCAGCGCTGCTCCTGCTGACGGCGCCCGTCAGCACCGGCGCCCAGCTCGCCATGGCGGTGACGGCGATCGCCGTGATGGCCGCGATCTGGGCGCTGGGACGCGGCAAGCTCGCGCGCTGGGCCTTCCTCGCCACGGGCAGCCTCGTGGTGCTGCGCTACATCTTCTGGCGCGCCACCTACACGCTGCCGCCGCTCGACCAGCCGGTCAACCTCGCCCTCGGCGTGCTCCTGGTGGCGGCCGAGCTGTATTGCGTGCTGATCCTGGTCGTCAGCCTCATCATCAACGCCGACCCGCTCGAGCGCGCGCCGCTGCCGCGCGGTGACGACGCCGACCTGCCCACCGTCGACGTGTTCGTGCCGACCTACAACGAGGACAGCTACATCCTCGCCACAACCATCGCCGCGGCGAAGGCGATGGACTACCCCGCGGACAAGCTGACGGTTTGGCTGCTCGATGACGGCGGCTCCGACCAGAAGTGCAACGACCCGAACCCCGACAAGGCCGCCGCCGCCCGCGCCCGCCGCGCCGCGCTGACCAAGCTCGCCGACGATCTCGGCGCCCGCTACCTGACGCGGGCGAAGAACGAGCACGCCAAGGCCGGCAACATGAACAACGCCTTCGCCCACGCCACGGGCGAGATCGTCGTCGTGTTCGACGCCGACCACGCGCCCTTCAAGTCGTTCCTGCGCGAAACGATCGGCTACTTCGCGCAGGACCCCAAGCTGTTCCTGGTGCAAACGCCCCACGTCTTCCTCAACCCCGACCCGATCGAGCGGAACCTGCGCACCTTCGCGCGCATGCCCTCCGAGAACGAGATGTTCTATTCCGTCACCCAGCGCGGGCTCGACAAGTGGAACGGCTCGTTCTTCTGCGGCTCGGCGGCGCTGC
>CAXTFM010000248.1:0-2374 GCA_964243435.1 uncultured Beijerinckiaceae bacterium | reverse complement strand
ACCGCCATCGGCGGCGGCGGCCGCCGGGGCGGGGCGCCCCGGAACGTGACGGCGTGCAGCAGCACGTCCTGCGGCGCGGCGTCGGCGAGCGGTTTCGCCACCACGAAGAGCGGCAGCCCGGCCGCGTGGTCGGCGCGCTCGACGAAGGGCAGGCGCGCGATGATCTTCGGCGCGTCGGGCGCCCGCAGCGCGTCCCACCAGGGCGACGCCGCCCCGCCCGCGGGGATCACGCCGAGGTCGCCCGTCGCCGCCGCGACCGCCGCGACGACGGCGGCCGGCGACCCGTGCATGTCGAGGGGGACGGTGAAGCCGAAATGGAAGCGGCAGCTGTCGCGCAGCGGCGCGTCCCCGCCCGACGCGTCGGCATGGACGGCGTAGGGCGCCTGCACGTAGGTGAAGGTGGAGATGATGATGCGCCAGATGCCCTCCACCGTGTCGAGCGGGAGGATGCCGCGGTGACGCTCGACGAGGCGGCGCATCATCGCCGCCTCGCGCGCCGGGCGGAAGGCGGAGCCGCCGCCGGACCGCGCCTTGACCGCGATGAGGCGGTCGATGATGGCGCCGCGCTCCATCAGCAGCCCGTGGAGGGCACTGTCGATGTCGTCGATCTCGCGGCGCAGCGCGTCGAGCTGTGCTGCCGGCTGATCGGCCTCGGTCAAATCGGTCATCGCGCGATCTTCTTGGGTGAAAGGCCCCGGCGAGGCAAGGGGCGACCGCATCCGCCTTGACGGGAATGTCGCGAGCTTCCCATATGGGTGGGTCATGCGTGCGTCACAGGAAGGCCGGCCCGGCCGATGAACATGGTGCCGTCGAAGACGGCCAGTCAGCGCGAGGTCGACACGCCCTCGTCGTGCGTCTTCGAGTTCGGGCCGGACGCGCCGCTCGTCACCGATGCCGGCGTCGCGCTGTCCCCGTTCACCATCGCCTACCAAACCTATGGCACGCTGAACGCGGCGCGGTCCAACGCCATCCTCGTGTGCCACGCGCTGACCGGCGACCAGCACGTCGCCAGCGTCAACCCGCTCACCGGCAAGGCCGGCTGGTGGGCGAGCCTCGTCGGCGCGGGCAAGCCGATCGACACCGGTCGCTTCTTCGTGATCTGCTCCAACGTGCTCGGCGGCTGCATGGGCACCACCGGTCCGGCGTCGCGCAACCCGGCGACCGGGGGGGCCTACGCCCTCGACATGCCGATCGTCACCATCCGCGACATGGTGAACGCGCAGGCGATGCTGCTCGACCGGCTCGGCATCGACACGCTGTTCTGCATCGTCGGCGGCTCGATGGGCGGCATGCAGGTGCTGCAATGGGCGGCGAGCTACCCCGACCGGGTGTTCTGCGCCATGCCGATCGCCACCGCCGCGCGCCATTCCTCGCAGAACATCGCCTTTCACGAGGTCGGCCGCCAAGCGGTGATGGCCGATCCCGACTGGTGCGGGGGCCGCTACCTCGACGAGGGGCGCTATCCCGGCAAGGGTCTCGCGGTGGCGCGCATGGCGGCGCACATCACCTACCTCAGCGACGAGGCGCTGCAGCGCAAGTTCGGCCGCAAGCTGCAAGGCCGCGCCGCGCCGACCTTCTCCTTCGACGCCGACTTCCAGATCGAGAACTACCTGCGCTACCAGGGCCTGAGCTTCGTCGACCGCTTCGACGCCAACTCCTACCTTTACGTGACCCGCGCCTGCGACTACTTCGACCTCGCCGCCGACTATGGTGGCCAGCTCGCCAACGCCTTCAAGGGGTCGAGGACGCGGTTCTGCGTCGTGTCCTTCTCGTCGGACTGGCTGTACCCGACGGCGGCGTCGCGCGCCATCGTCCACGCGCTGAACGCCGGCGGCGCCTCGGTGTCCTTCGTCGACATCCTCACCGACCGCGGCCACGACGCGTTCCTGATCGAGGACCCCGAGTTCAACGCCACGGCGCGCGGCTTCATCGAGGGGTGCGCGCGCGTGCGCGGACTGTTGCCGGCATGAGGGCGGACGCACGGCCGTGACGCGAAGCTTCCTCCCGGACGACCGCCGCGCCGCGCTGCGCCCCGACCTTTACGTGGTCGCGCAGTTCCTGGAGCCGCACACCCGCGTCCTCGACGTCGGCTGCGGCGACGGCGCCCTGCTGCACTACCTCAGCGAGGACCACGGGGTGGACGCGCGCGGCATCGAGCTCAGCCAGAAGGGCGTCAACCATTGCGTGGCCAACGGGCTCAGCGTCATCCAGGGCGACGCCGACACCGACCTCGCCGACTATCCCGACGACGCCTTCGACTTCGTCATCCTTTCGCAAACGCTGCAGGCCACGCGCAAGCCGCGCCAGGTCATCGACCACATGCTGCGCATCGGGCGCTACGCCGTCGTCTCGTTCCCGAACTTCGGGCACTGGA
>CAXTFM010000247.1:0-2447 GCA_964243435.1 uncultured Beijerinckiaceae bacterium | reverse complement strand
AGCACGACGACCCGAACGACCGCATGCTGCGCGGCTATCTCGGATCGGACAGCGGCAAGGTGTACACCATGCTCGCCCACGCCTCCGGCCGGCTCAACTGAGTCGGCCCCGTCGGGGCCGTGCCGCGGCGCTAAGAAGGGTGCCAGCCGGCCTGTAAGCCGGGTTCTGTACGGCGCGGGGTTACCCCCGCGCGCGACGACCATTCCTCTGGGACGACCGTTGCCGGCCGCCTCAAGCAACCAACCCGGGTGGCGGTCGTAAGACAAACCTGGATGCGCGCCGGACGGGTGAACCGTTCGGCGCCACCCCGGCCACCCCTATTCGGTTTTGCTCCCGGTGGGGCTTGCCGTGCCGCTCCTGTTGCCAGGCGCGCGGTGCGCTCTTGCCACACCTTTTCACCCTTGCCGGCGGCGCCCGAAGGCGTGCCGGCGGTTTGCTTTCTGTGGCGCTTTCCCTGGAGTCGCCTCCGCCGGACGTTATCCGGCACCGTGTCTTGCTGGAGCCCGGACTTTCCTCCGCGTCGCCCACGACGAATCCTGGGCGCCGCGACGGTCGTCCGGCCGGCTGGCAGCGCGTCCTAGGCGGCCGGGGCTGTCCGGTCAAGTCAGCATGCCCAGCCACTTGAGCAGGCCAGCCACTAAGGGCGGTGGCGGCGGGAGGCTTCATGCTTTGCCACCTCACGCTTGGTAGCGCCACCGCTCGTGCCGTCGGCGGCAACAAGCGCAAATCCTTCGTCTTGGATGGAGCGCCGAATCGAGGCGGAGTGTCCCGCAATCGCCGTTGCCGAAAGGACGCGCGTTGACGGAATTTCCACGTCCCAGCGTCAGCCTCGCTGAGCCCGCCGCATTCGAGGTGCTCCCTGCGGTTATCGCCACGTCGGGCATGCCGCCGTGGTTCCCCCTTCGGATAGGTCGATGCAAAAGATCACGGTTTGCGCAGTGCTGGCGCTATGCGTCGCCGGCTGCGGCTACACGCCCGAACAGCGCGCCGCCTCGGGCGGGCTTCTTGGCGCCGGCACGGGTGCGGCAATTGCCGGCGCGGCCGGGGGAGGCCCGGGTGCCGTCATCGCGTCGAGCCTGCTCGGTGCCGGTGCCGGCGCACTGATCGGCGCCAACACGCGGCCGCCCCCGCCGCCGCCCGTCGTGGTGGTCGCCGCGCCGCCACCGCGCTGCGCCGAATTCGCCGAGGACATGTATGGGCGCCCGTACTGCCGGGTGCGCTACGCTTACTGAGGCGGACAGCCCGTACGTCGGCCGCCTGCTGCCGTCGCCAAACTTCGGCACGCGCGACGGGAGGGCGATCGACGCGCTGATCCTGCACTACACCGGCATGACCTCGGGCGCTGCGGCGTTGGCACGCCTCACCGACCCTGCCACGGAAGTGTCGGCGCACTACCTCGTCTGGGAGGACGGCTGCGTCGACCAACTCGTCGCCGAGGCGGACCGCGCGTGGCACGCCGGCCGTTCCTTCTGGGCCGGCGAGACCGACCTCAACTCCGTGTCGGTCGGCATCGAACTGGTGAACGGCGGCCACGACCACGGCTGTCCGGCCTATCCGCCGGCACAGGTCGAGGCGGCGGTGGCGCTGTGTCGTGAGATCTGTTCGCGACGCGCCATCCCCTCGCGCCGCGTGCTCGCCCATTCCGACATCGCGCCCGATCGCAAATTCGACCCCGGCGAATGGTTCTTCTGGGACAGGCTCGCCGCGGAGGGAATCGGGCTGTGGGTCGAGACGACGGAGGCGGCCGATGTGTCGGACGGAGCGGTGCAGGACATGCTGGCGGCCCTGGGCTACCACTGCCCGCGAAGCGGCGTGACCGACGAGACCACGCGCCGAGCCGTCGCCGCCTTCCAGCGCCATTGGCGGCCGGCCCGTGTCGACGGCGTCGCAGACACGCACACGGCGGCGGTCCTCCGCGCGCTTCTGCGACATACGACGTAGGCCGCGGCTGGAATGCGACGGAGCCGACTACTCCGCCGCCTGCCGCCGCTCCGCCAGGGGATCGTAGTTCAGGACCGGCGCGAGCCAGCGCTCCGCCTCGGCAACGCCCATTTCCTTGCGCGCGGCATAGTCCTCGACCTGGTCGCGCTCGATCTTGGCGACGCCGAAATAGGCCGCCTGCGGGTGCGACAGGTAAAGCCCGCTCACGGACGAGCCCGGCCACATGGCGTAGCTTTCCGTCAGCCTCACGCCGACGCGGCGCTCGGCCTGCAGCAGCTCAAACAGGATCGCCTTTTCCGTATGGTCGGGCTGCGAGGGATAGCCGGGCGCGGGACGAATGCCGCGGTACGCCTCCGCGATCAACGCGCCCGGCGCCTCTTTCGGCCCCGTTTCATAAGCCCAGAATTCGCGGCGCACGCGCTCGTGCATGCGCTCGGCGAAGGCCTCGGCGATGCGGTCGGCGAGCGCCTTGACCATGATGGAGGAGTAATCGTCGTTGGCGCGGG
>CAXTFM010000246.1:0-2498 GCA_964243435.1 uncultured Beijerinckiaceae bacterium | reverse complement strand
GCCATGGACGGGCGGCTCCCTCGGGCTTATTGCGGCGGTCTTCTCAGGTCTCGCGACCTTGGCGCCCAATGAGTTGCAAGTATGACGGAGAACGCCACGCCCGAGAAGCCGGACGAAGCGCCGGACGGTCGGCTGCAATCGCTGATGGCGGCCGTCGGCGGCGTCGCCGCGCGCGGCCCGGCGCCGGTGCACCTGTGGAACCCGCCCTTCTGCGGCGACATCGCCCTGCGCATCGCCGCCGACGGTACCTGGTTCTACGAGGGCACGCCGATCACCCGCCGGCCGCTCGTCGAACTGTTTGGCCGCATCCTGCGCCGCGACCCCGAGCGCTACGTGCTGGTGACCCCGGCGGAATGCGTCGGCATCACCGTGGAGGACGTGCCCTTCCTCGCCGTGGCCATGGTGGCGGACGCGGCGGCCGACGGCGGCTGCCTGCGCTTCGCCACCAACGTCGGCGACGAGGTCGCGGCGGGCCGCGAGCACCCCCTGCGCTTCGACGCCGCGGCGGATGGCGGCATCCGCCCCTACGTCCACGTCCGCGGCGGGTTGTGGGCGCGCCTCACCCGCTCGCTCGCCATCGACCTCATCGACCGCGCCGCGGAGGAAACGGTGGACGGACGCGCCACCCTGGGGGTGCGCTCGGGCGCCGCCTTCTTCCCCCTCGCGGGCGGCGACGCGCCATGACCGCCTCGCGCGACGCGGCTGCCACGGCGGAGGACATCCTCCGCCTCGTCGAGGAGCGGGTGGCGCCGGTTCCCGACGCGCGCGGCGCCGCCGCGGTGCCCTCCTTCGGCGACCACGCGCTCAACGATTGGACGGTTTCGCCCGCCATGCTGGCGGCGGCGCGTGCGGCGGCGGTGCTGGTCGGCCTCATCCCGCGCGGCGACGCGCTGCACCTGCTCCTCACCCAGCGCACCGCCGGCCTGCGCACCCATGGCGGGCAGGTCGCCTTCCCCGGCGGCAGGGTGGACGAGGGCGACGCCGGCCCGGCCGCGACGGCGCTGCGCGAAGCGCGCGAGGAGGTCGGCCTCGACCCCGGCCGGGTCACCGTGCTCGGCTACCTCGACACCTACCTCAGCCGCACCGGCTACCGCATCGTCCCCGTGGTCGCCCGCATCGACCCGCCCTTCGCGCTGTTGCTCAACCCCGACGAGGTCGTCGACACCTTTGAGGTGCCCTTCGCCCCGCTGATGCGGGAGGCGAGCTACGCCCTCAGGACGCGGGAATGGATGGGGGCGCCGCGCTTCTTCTACGCCATCGAGCACGGCGAGCGCACGATCTGGGGCGTCACCGCCGGCATCCTGCGCATGCTCCACGACAGGTTGCAGCCATGATCCGCGCGTTCGGCGAACCCCTGCTGTTCTTCGCGCTGCCCTTCCTCGGCTATGCCGTGTGGCACGCGCTGCGCCTCGCCAACCCCTTCGCCGGCGCGCTGTGGACGCGGCGCACGGTGGCGCCGCTGGCGCTCGCCGGCCTCGTTTTCGCCGCCGGCGGACTGTTCGCCATCGCCCTCACCGCCCCGCGCCACGAGGGCGGCTACGTGCCGGCCCACATCGAGAACGGTCGCATCGTACCGGGCGAGATGCGGTGACGGCGCCGACGCGCCTCCCGGTGCTCCTCGACGACCCGGCGGTGCGCCGCATCCTCGCGCTTCTCGACCGCGACGGCGAGGAGGCCCGCGTCGTCGGCGGCGCGGTGCGCAACGCGCTGCTCGGCCGGCCCGGCACCGACGTCGACGTCGCCACCACCGCCGTGCCGGCCGAGGTGCTGCGCCGCGCCGCGGCGGCCGGGCTGCGCGCGGTCGGCACCGGGATCGACCACGGCACGGTGACCGTGCTGGTCGACGGGCGTCCGATCGAGGTCACCACGCTGCGCGAGGACGTCGAAACCGACGGGCGCCACGCGGTGATCCGCTTCGGCCGCGACTTCGCCGTCGACGCGCTGCGCCGCGACTTCACCGTCAACGCCCTGTCGGTGGGCGCCGACGGCACCGTCCACGACGATGTCGGCGGCCTCGACGACATCGCCGCCGGCCGGGTGCGCTTCATCGGCGACCCGGCGACGCGCATCCGCGAGGACTACCTGCGCATCCTGCGCTTCTTCCGTTTTTCCGCCGACTACGCCGCCGGCGACCTCGACGCGGACGGGCTCGCGGCTTCTGTGCGCGCGCGCGCCGGCTTGGCCCGGCTGTCGCGGGAGCGGGTGCGCCAGGAGCTGTTGAAGCTCCTCGCCGCGCGCCGCGCCGTCGACGTGGTGGCGACGGTGGCCGGCTGCGGGCTGCTCGGGCCGCTCCTCGCCGCCGCGCCGCAGCCCCTCCGCCTCGCCCGCCTCGTCGCGGTCGCCCCCGAAGCCGACGCCGTGCTTCGGCTTGCCGCCGTGGCGGTCGTCGTGCGCGAGGACGCCGAGCGGTTGCGCGGGGCCTTGAAGCTATCCAACGCGGAAGCGGCGCGCCTCGATGACGCCGCCGGCGTGCTCGCCCGCCTGCACGGGTGCGGCGG
>CAXTFM010000245.1:0-2532 GCA_964243435.1 uncultured Beijerinckiaceae bacterium | reverse complement strand
GCCGCTGCCTTCGCGCTGCCGGGCGACGCGCGCCCCGTCGTCGTTGGCTCGCACGCGGCCCCCTACGCCGCGCCGTAAGACCAGTCCGCCCCATGGGACCCGCATGACCGCCTCCGCCGAAACCCTCCGCCGCCCGCGTCCCCACGCCGGCGTCCTCGCCGCCGACCCCTACGTGCCCGGCAAGAGCAAGGCGCCGGGCGTCGCCGGCCCCGTCCACAAGCTGTCGGCCAACGAAACGCCGCTCGGCGCCTCGCCGCACGCCGTCGCCGCGTTCCGGGCGTCGTTCGACCGGCTGCCCTCCTACCCCGACGGCTCGGCCCTGCCGCTGCGCGAGGCGATCGGGCGCGAGCACGGGCTCGATCCGGCGCGCCTCGTCTGCGGCGCCGGCTCCGACGAGCTGCTCTACATGCTCGCCAACATTTATTGCGGGCGGGGCGAGGAGGGCATCTACCCCGCCCACGGCTTCCTGCTGTACCGCACCGCCATCCTCGCCGCGGACGGCGTGCCCGTCCCGGTGCCGGAGCGCGACCTCACCGTCGACGTCGACGCCATCCTCGCCGCCGTGACCGAGCGCACCCGCATCGTGTTCCTCGCCAACCCCGCCAACCCGACGGGCACGGTGGTCGAGCGCGCCGGCATCGCGCGCCTCGCCGAGGCGCTGCCGCCGCACGTGCTGCTCGTCCTCGACGCCGCCTACGCCGAATACGCCGAGGTGGACGATGGCGGCTTCGACCTCGTCCACGCCCGCGAGAACGTGGTGGTGACGCGCACCTTCTCGAAGATCTACGGCCTCGCCAGCCTCAGGCTCGGCTGGTGCTACGCCCCCGCCGCGGTGGTCGACGCGATGAACCGGGTGCGCAGCCCCTTCAGCGTCAACGACCCCGCGATGCGCGCCGGGGTCGCGGCGATGGCGGACCGGGCGCACATCGCGGCGGCGGTCGCCCACAACGCCCGCTGGCGCGAGGTGCTGACCGCCGGGTTGCGCGCCCTTGGCTTTCGCGTGCCGGCGAGCCAGGCGAACTTCGTGCTGATCCCGTTCCGCGACGCTCCCGAGGCCAAGGCGGCCGACGCCTTCCTCACCGCGCGCGGCCTCATCCTGCGCTACGTCGCCGCCTACGGGCTGCCCCATTGCCTGCGCCTCAGCGTCGGCGGGGCGGAGGCGAACCGCTTGGTCCTCGACGCGCTGGCCGCCTTCGCGCGTACGCGCGGATCGGCCGGGCACCATGGCTGAACGACTCGGAAGCCCTCGCTCCGCGCCGCTCTTCGACAAGGTCGCGATCGTCGGCCTCGGGCTGATCGGCGCCTCGCTGTGCCGGGCGGCGCGCGAGCAGCGCCTCGCCGGTCGGATCGTCGGCGCCGACGCCGACCCGGCGGTGCGGCGGCGCGCGGCGGAGATCGGCCTCGCCGACGTCGTCGCCGACACGGTGGCGGAGGCGGTGGCCGGCGCCGGCCTCGTGATGCTGTGCACGCCCGTCGGCGCGATGGCGGCGGCGGCGGCGGCGATGGCGGACCACCTCGCGCCGGGCGCGGTCGTCAGCGACACCGGCTCGGTCAAGGTGGCGGTGATCGAGGCGGTCGCCCCGCACCTGCCGCGCCACGCGCATTTTGTGCCCGCGCACCCGGTGGCGGGCACGGAGTATTCCGGCCCCGACGCCGGCTTCGCCACCCTGTTCGCCAACCGCTGGGCGATCCTGACGCCGCCGGACGGCACGGACGCGGCGGCGGTCGCGGCGGCGCGCCGCTTCTGGGAGGGCTGCGGCGCCAACGTCGAGGTGATGGGCGCCGCCCACCACGACATCGTGCTCGCCATCACGAGCCACGTGCCGCACCTCATCGCCTACAACATCGTGCGCACCGCCTCCGACCTCGAAAAGGTCACCCAGGCCGAGGTGATGAAGTTCTCCGCCGGCGGCTTCCGCGACTTCACCCGCATCGCCTCGTCCGACCCGACGATGTGGCGCGACATCTTCCTCAACAACCGCGACGCCGTGCTCGACGTGCTCGGCCGCTTCAACGAGGACCTGTCGTTCCTCCAGCGCATGGTGCGCGACGGCGACGGGCAGGGCCTCCACGACCTGTTCACGCGCACCCGCGCCATCCGCCGCGGGATCGTCGCGCAGGGCCAGGAAACAGCGGCGGCCGACTTCGGCCGGCGCGCGTCGGAGCGCAGCCTTTAGGCGGCCGCGCGGCGCGGCTGCACCTCGGCGGCGTAGTCCTCGATCATCTGCCGGGCCACCGCGCCGGGCTTGAAGCGGTGGGGGCCGATCTCGGACACCGGCGTCACCTCCGCCCCCGTGCCGCAAACGAAGCATTCGTCGAAGCCGTCGAGCTCGTCCGGCATGATGCGGCGCTCGATCACCTCGTAGCCGCGGCGCTTGGCGAGGTCGATCACCGTGCGCCGGGTGATGCCGTCGAGGAAGCAGTCGGCGAGCGGCGTGTGGATGGCGCCGTCCTTCGTGAAGAACACGTTGGCGCCGGTGCATTCGGCGACGCGGCCCTGCCAGTCCAGCATCAGGGCGTCGGCGTAGCCCT
>CAXTFM010000244.1:0-2689 GCA_964243435.1 uncultured Beijerinckiaceae bacterium | reverse complement strand
CCCCATGAGTTCGCGTGACGGCACCTATGACGTGATCGTGCTCGGCGTCGGCGGCATGGGCTCGGCCGCGTGCTGGCACCTGGCGCGACGCGGCCAGCGCGTGCTCGGCCTGGAGCGCTTCGACATCCCGCACGCCATGGGCTCGTCGCACGGCTTCAACCGCATCATCCGCCTCGCCTATTTCGAGGACCCGTCCTACGTGCCGCTGCTGCGGCGCGCTTACGAGAACTGGCGCGAGCTGGAAACCCGCTTCGGCGAACAGCTGCTGCACATCACCGGCGGGATCGACGCCGGCCCGCCCGACAGCCAGATGGTGGAAGGCTCGCTGCGCGCCTGCCGCGAGCACGACCTCCCCCACGAGGTGCTCGACGCCGCCGAGTTGAAGCGCCGCCATCCCGGCTACGACCTGCCCGACGGCCACGTCGCCGTGTTCCAGACCGACGGCGGCTTCGTGTCGGCCGAGCGCGCCATCGTCGCCCACGTCACGGTGGCCCAGGCGGCGGGGGCGGAGATCCGCGCCCGCGAGCCCGTCCTCGATTGGCAGCCCACCGCCTCGGGCGTCCGGGTGCGCACCGAGCGCGGCACCTACGAGGCCGGCCGCCTCGTCATCGCCGCGGGGTCGTGGATGGGCGACATCGTGCCGGGCCTCGCCGGCATCGCCGTGCCGGAGCGCCAGGTGCTCGGCTGGTTCCAGCCGCGCGAGCCCGCCAACTACATGCCCGCCACCTTTCCCGTGTTCAACATGGTCGTCGACGAGGGCAAGTTCTACGGCTTCCCCGCCTGGCACGTGCCGGGCTTCAAGATCGGCCGCTGGCACCACCTCGGCGAGACCGGGCAGGCCGACGCGCTTTCGCGCGACGTGAGCCTGCGCGACGAGGCCGTGTTGCGCGAGTGCGTGCGGCGGTACTTCCCCGGCGCCGACGGCCCGACCATGGCGCTGCGCGCCTGCTTCTTCACCAACACGCCCGACGAGCACTTCATCATCGACACCCTGCCCGGCACGCCGCAGGTCGTCGTCGCCTCGCCCTGCTCGGGCCACGGCTACAAGTTCTGCAGCGTCATCGGCGAGGTGCTGGCCGACATGGTCACCACCGGCCGGTCGCGCTTCGACCTCGGGCTGCACCGCTTCGACAGGTTCCAGGCGGCGGCCTGACGGGCGCCGCCGCCGCCTCACGCCGCGCGGTCCGCCGCGATCAGCGCCAATCCCGACGCCACGGACTGGAACGCGTCGCCGTGGTGGAGGCGGCCGGGCACGAAGCGGCGCTCGAACAGCCGGCGGACGGCGGGAACGAAGGAGGTGCCGCCCGTCATGAACACGGCGTCGACCGCCGCCGCCGCGACCCCCGCCCCGTCCAGCGCCCGGCCGATCGCCGCGTCCATGGCGGCGAGGTCCGGCGCGATCCACTCTTCGAAGGCGGCGCGGGTGACCTCCGCCTCGATCGCGACGCCCCAACCGGCGAAGCGCAGCGCCGCCCGCTCGCCGCGCGACAGCTCGGCCTTCACCCCGGCGACCGCGCGGTGCAGCGCGTAGCCCATGTCCATCTCGACGATGGTGACCAGGTCCTCGAGTTCGGCCCCGCGTTCGCTCGACGCGGCGAGCTTGCGCAGCTCGGCGAGGATCGTCCCCGACTTCAGCCAGGACAGCTGGTGCCATTGCGCGAAGGCGGCGTGGATGTAGGCCGGGATCGGCAGCGCCTTGCCGAAGGAACGGTAGGTCGCGCCCTTGCCGAGGCGCGGCGACACCGCGTGCTCGATGATGCGGGCGTCGAAGCTGTCGCCTGCGATGCCCACGCCGGCCTGGGCGAGCGGCTCGACCGCGAGCCGTCCGTCGGCCCCGCGGGAAAAGCGCAGCAGGGAGAAGTCGCTGGTGCCGCCGCCGAAGTCGGCGACCAGCACGGTTTCGTCGCGGCGCAGCGTGCGGGCATACCAGTAGGCGGCGCCGAGCGGTTCGAAGGCGAGTTCGACGGACGCCACCTCCGCGGCGGCATAGGCGGCGTTCAGCCGGGTGACGGCGAGCGCCTCGTCGGCGGTTGCGCCGGCGAACACCACGGGGCGGCCGGCGACGACGGCGCAGCGCGGCAGCTCACCGCCGAGGAGGTCGCGCAGGAAGGTCGCGACCAGCGCTTCGACCGTGAAGCGCGCGCCGTAGAGCCGGGTGTCGGAGAAGGCCCGGCTGGCCAGGTGCGTTTTCAGCGACTGCACGAAACGCTGGTCGCCGACGGGTGCCTCCGCCCGCGCGATCGCGTCGGGGCCGGCGACGTGGCGCACGCCGCCACCCTCGCGCCAGAAGGTGAGCGCGGTGCGGAAGGTCGCGGTCGGCCCGGCCGACGACGGCCAGGTGCGGCTTTCGACGCGCCCGTCGTCATGGGCGAAGGCGACGACGCTGTTGGTGGTGCCGAAATCGATGCCGATGCCGGTGACAGCCATCCCGTTCCCCCGCGCCCACGCTGGCGCGCCCCTACGACGGTCATTCGCCGGAGGGGCGCACTTCGCACGTGGGATACCGGGACGCCAGGACGAAACGGCGCTCCGTCGGTCCCGAAGCGGGTTAGTTCGGGTGGAACACGACCTTCACGCAGCCGTCCTTCTTCTCCTTGAAGGTCTGGTACAGGTCCGGCCCGTCCTCCAGCCTGTTGCTGCGGTGGGTGATGAGGAAGGTGGTGTCGACCTTCTTCTCCTGGATCAGCTT
>CAXTFM010000243.1:0-2870 GCA_964243435.1 uncultured Beijerinckiaceae bacterium | reverse complement strand
TGACCGAAGTACACGCCCTGCGCGAAGGCTGGCACAGTGAATGAAACGGTGGCAGCAACAAGACTAGCTGTCAGAATGGACTTCATGTGATTTCTCCCGACTGATATGCGATATTAATTCGACACGCTCGGATCGGTTCCCCGCCACACGGTCGCCGTAGTCGAACAGCCTCAACGCGCCCTTAAGCTCGCCGTCGGGCCAAGCGTCCCGCCGATGGCCGCTTGCCGCCGCATGTCGCTGGGAGGTGCGCGCCGAGGTGAGAATGGCTATAAACAGGCGATGACAGACGCCGCCGCGCCAAACCTCCCTGCCGCCGACGCGCCAAGTGCCCGGATGAAGCGAAGCCGGCCCAACCTGCGCACCCTGCTACCCGTGCTGCCCTACGCCTACCGCTACAAGGCGCGGATCGCCGGGGCGGTGCTGTCGCTGACGGTTGCCTCGGGGGCGACCCTGGTGGTGCCCGTCGCCATCCGGCGCATCGTCGATTTCGGTTTCGCGCCGAGCAGGGCGGGTCTCATCAACTCGTATTTCGTTGCCATGCTCGCTGTCGCCGCGGTGCTGGCGGCAGCTTCGGGTGCGCGCTACTTCTTCGTGATGGCGCTGGGCGAGCGCATCGTGTCCGACCTGCGCGCCGACGTGTTCCGCCACCTGACCCGGCTCGACGCGCCCTTCTACGACACGGCGCGCACCGGCGAACTCCTTTCGCGCCTCACCGCCGACACCACGCAGCTCAAGTCCTCGTTCGGATCGTCGGCATCGGTGCTGCTGCGCAACCTCTTCCTGTTCGCCGGTTCGCTCGGGCTGATGTTCGCGACGGCCGCCAAGCTGTCCGCCTTCGTGTTCGTGGTGCTGCCGGTGGTGGTGCTGCCGCTCGTCGCCTTCGGCCGCAGCGTGCGCACGCGCTCGCGGGCGGCGCAGGACACGCTGGCGGATGCCACCGCCTTCGCCGCCGAAAGCCTCGGCGCCGTGCGGGCGATGCAGTCCTACAACGCCGAGGGGATCACCGCGCGGCGCTACGCCGGCGCGGTGGAAACAGCGTTCCAGGCCTCGCGCCACGCCATCGCCGCCCGCGCCCTGCTGACGGCGGTGGTGATCCTGTTCGTGTTCGCGTCGATCGTGGTGGTGCTGTGGTTCGGCGCGCGCGACGTGCTCGCCGGGCGCATGTCGGGCGGCCAGCTGTCGCAGTTCGTGCTCTACGCCATGCTCGGCGCGAGTTCGCTCGGGCAGCTCAGCGAGGTGTGGAGCGAAATCACCGCCGCCGCCGGCGCGGCCGAGCGCATCGGCGAGATCCTGGCGATCAAGCCGAAGATCGTCGCCCCCGCCGCACCCGCGCGTCTGCCGGTGCCGGCGCAGGGCACGCTCGTCTTCGAGAACGTCGGCTTCGCCTATCCCAGCCGCGAGCAAGCGGCCGAGCGCGCCCTCGACGATGTCAGCTTCGCCATCCGCCCGGGCGAGACGGTGGCGATCGTCGGACCCTCGGGCGCCGGCAAGACCACCCTGTTCCAACTCGTGGCGCGCTTCTACGACCCGACCGCCGGACGCATCCTGTTCGATGGCGTCGACATCCGCTCGCTCGACCCGGCCGACCTCAGGGCGCAGATCCGCAGCGTGCCGCAGGAGCCGGTGATCTTCGGCGTATCCGTCGCCGACAACATCCGCTACGGCCGGCCCGACGCGCCGCTCGCCGAGGTGCGCCGCGCCGCGAGCCAGGCGGCGGCCGACACCTTCATCCGCGCGCTGCCCGCCGGCTACGAAACCGTCGTCGGCGAGCGCGGCATGACGCTGTCGGGCGGCCAGCGCCAGCGCCTCGCCATCGCCCGCGCGCTGCTCGACACCGCGCCGCTGCTCCTGTTGGACGAGGCGACCTCGGCCCTCGACGCGGAAAGCGAGACCCTGGTCCAGGGCGCGCTGGAGGGGTTGATGGCGACGCGCACCACCCTCGTCATCGCCCATCGCCTCGCCACCGTGCTCAAGGCCGACCGCATCCTGGTCATGGATGCCGGCCGCATCGTGGAGCAGGGCACCCACCGCAGCCTCGTCGCCGCCGGCGGCCTCTACGCCCGGCTCGCCAAGCTGCAGTTCGACGCGCACGCCGACGCGGCGGAATAACCGGCGGCGCATGGGGCGCGGCCTCAGCGCACCAGGACGTTGATGAATTGCCAGGGGTCGTCGGCGTCGACCTCCTCGGGGAACAGCGTGCCGCGGTCCTCCAGCGGCGTCCAGTCGGTGTAGGTGCCGACCACCGGGCCGAGGTAGGGCGTTTGCACCTCCAGGCAGCGGCGGAAGTCGACCTCGTCTGCTTCCACGATGCCGCGTTCAGGGTTCTCCAGCGCCCACACCATGCCGGCGAGCACGGCCGAGGTGACCTGGAGGCCGGTGGCGTTCTGGTAGGGGGCGAGCCGCCGCGTTTCGGCGATGGAAAGCTGCGACCCGTACCAGTAGGCGTTGCGGGCGTGGCCGTAGAGCAGCACGCCGAGCTCGTCGACGCCGTCCACGATCTCCGTCTCGTCAAGGATGTGGCTGCGCTCCTGCCGCCGCCATTGCGCGCCGACCATCTCGTCGAGCGACAGCACGGCGTCGTCCGCCGGGCGGTAGGCGTAATGGCAGGTCGGGCGGTAGGCGACGCGGTCGCCTTCGCGCACGGTGAGGTAGTCGGCAATCGAGATCGACTCGTTGTGCGTCACGAGGAAGCCGTGCTGGGCGCCGGGCGTCGGCGTCCACGAGCGCACGCGCGCCCCCGCCCCCGGCCGCATCAGGTAGATCGCGCAGTCCGGGCCGAACGCGTGGCGGCGGCCTTCGGGCGGCAGCGCCTTCTCGTGCGTGCCCCAGCCGAGCTCGGCCGGCTGCAGGCCTTCCGACACGAAGCCCTC
>CAXTFM010000242.1:0-2919 GCA_964243435.1 uncultured Beijerinckiaceae bacterium | reverse complement strand
GTCCGGCACGGCGCCGACGGTGCGAAGTTCGCCCTCGAACAGGATGGCGGCGCCGGCCGCGTCCAGCGGGTCGAGCAACAGGGTCGCGTCCGCCACCAGCGCCGCCCGCCAGTCGCCCCCGGCGGCGAAAGCCTGTCCCATCTCGCTTTCGAGGCGTCGCGCGGTCAGCTCCGTCCGGCCCTGGGTCGCGCTCTGCAGGCTGGCGACGCGCGTCGCCACCAACTCGGCCACGATCTCGCACAGCGCGCGGCTTTCGAAGGGGATGAAGCGCGGGGCGTAGTGGTGGCAGGCGATCAGCCCCCACAGTTCGCCGCCGACGACGAGCGACACCACCAGCGTCGCCTGCACCCCCATGTTGCGGAGGTATTGCAGATGGATCGGCGACATGGAGCGCAGCCCGCAAAGCGACATGTCGAGGTCGCGCCCGGTCGACGGGTTCAGTCGCGGCAGGAGGGGCACCGGCTCATAGTCGACGTCGACGAGCAATCGGATGCGGTTCTGCAGGTAAAGCCGGCGGGCGATGTGCGGGATGTCGGAGGCGGGATAACGGTTGCCGAGGAAGGCTTCGAGCCGGTCCTCGCGGCATTCCGAGTACACTTCGCCGTGACCGAGCTGGTCGAAGCGGTACACCATGACGCGGTCGTAGCCGGTGAGGCGGCGCACCAGGAGGGCGGTTTCGTCGGCGAGCGCCCGCAGCGTCGGCGCGGCACCGAGCCGGCGCGTCGCCTCCGCGACCTCGTCGCCGGGCCGCACCGCCGGCCCGGCCGACTCGATCTCGACCACCGGCCCTCCCTCGGAGGGACGATGGACCAGCGCGTCGACCGCCTGCACCCCGATGCGTGCCCGCACCGCCACCGCGCGCCGGTGCAGCGGCGCCCCGAGGTGGCGGCGCACGGAGGCGGCGAGGGTGCCGGGCACGGCGGCGAGCGGTCGCCCCGCAAGGTCGCCGGCCACGCCGCAGAACGCGGCGGCGTTGGCGCTGGCCTGCACGATCGTGTCGCCCGCCTCGTCCAGCGCGAGGAGGACGCCATGCGGCTGGATGGAGCCGGCAAGATGGATCTGCTCGCGCTCGCAGTTCGAAAGGTCGGCTTCGCCGAAGGCCGGCAACACGGTGCTTGTCATGGCGGCTCCGGTCTTATGTCACCGGTCCCCTCGGCCGCAAGGAGGTTGACCGAAGGCCCCGGCCACGGCGCGGCGGTTCTTCGGCTTGGCGACCACTGCGACAACCCGCGTGCGGTCCGCTGGGTGGCCGCGCGGCATGTCATCGTCCATGGTGCGTCGATCGGCTCCTCCGATGATCGAAGGGGCCAAGGGGAGAACGGGATGAAGGTGGTTGGTGTGGCGCTTCTTGCCATGGGTTTCACGTTCGCCGCCGTCGGCGGCGCCGGGGCTCAGGACGCCGGCAAGGGCCAGTCGGTGTTCAACCAGTGCAAGGCCTGTCACATGCTCGATCGCGCCCTGATCGGGCCTCCGCTGAAGGGCGTGGTCGGGCGCAAGGCCGGTTCGGTGAGCGGCTACTCCTATTCCGCCCTGATGAAGGCGGCCGGGGATGCCGGGCTGGTGTGGAACGAGGCGGAGATCATCGACTACCTCAAGAACCCGACCGCCTATCTCAAGGCCTATGTCGCCGGCAAGAACGCGACCGCGACCGGCTCCAGCAAGATGGTGTTCGCGTTGACCAACGAGGACCAGCGCAAGAACGTGGTCGCCTACCTCGCCGACCAGAAGTAGGGCCATGCGTGCGCCGGGGCCGGCCCGGTCGGCCCCGCGCCGACGCGGGCCTTCACCCCGCCTTTTTTGAATGGATCAGCTTGGCCGCGTCGAGGCGCGCCCGCGTTCGACCATCGTTGCGCAACCATCGTCGCGTGGGATCCATGCCGCTTCTTTCGATGCCGCTTCGTCCGCTTCTTTCGGTCGCGTTCATTGCCGCGACGGCCGTCACTGCCGGCGCCGCCCAAATCGGGCCGCCCATGTTCGACGTCACGCGCCAGTGCGACATCGCAAGCCGGCACAACGCGACGGCGATGAGCGAGTGCATCGTCGCGGAGTCGGAAGCGCGTGCCGATCTCCTGCAGAACTGGGCGAAATACTCGGATGACGGCGCCGAGAGATGCATCAAGGCGGGCCGCAAGGCCGTTCGGCGCCCCTACGCCGCGATGGCGAAGTGCATGTCGCCTGAATTGACCGCCCACGGCAAGGCGGCGCAGGGCGCGACGCGGTAGGCCCACCCCCGGCCGGTCAGGTGGGACGGGGCGTTTGTGGAAGCGGCGGTCCGGCGCATCAGCGCCGGACCGTTTCCCTTGCGGTCCCCACGTCCGTCGTTCAGAGCGTCGCTTCCCCGACCGTCGCCGCGCTGCGGTCGACGCGGGTGTAGAGCGTGTAGCGACTGTCGAAGATGAAGGCGAGGAACAGCCCCGTCCAGGACGGGTGCGTCTTCAGGTTGTCGTAGAACTCCGGCGCGGCACGGCGCAGCATGGGCAGGCGGCGCCACGGGATGTCGGGGAAGTCGTGGTGCTCGTTGTGGTAGCCGATGTTGAGCGCCACGAGGTTAAGCGGGCCGTAATAATCGTAGGTTTCCTGTTCGGGATCGTTGGTGAAATGCTCCTGCACCCAGCGCGCGCCGAGCGGGTGCAGGCCGACGGAGAACCAGAACGAGGCGAACAGGTAGAGCAGGCCGTTCGGCCCGCACAGGTAAAGGACGAGCAGGTCGAAGGCGATCACGGCCGCGGCGTTGTAGAGCGTCCAACGGTTGCGCATCGGCACCGTACCCTTCAGCCGCTCCAGCCGCGTCAGCTGGAACAGGGCGAAGAAGAACAGCCAGCCGGCCTTCATGTACCAGCGGTTGCCGACGAGGTCGGCCTCCCAGCGGCTCGGCAGGTCGGCGTCGAAGTCGTAGTCGCCGAGGTGGGAATGGTGCTT
>CAXTFM010000241.1:0-2930 GCA_964243435.1 uncultured Beijerinckiaceae bacterium | reverse complement strand
ATGCCGACTACAGCTACGAGGCCAAGTACGGCATCCGCGACCATCGCGGCGGCGGTCGCTCCTCGGCGCGGGAAACGGCGTCGCGGGTCGCCGCCGGCGCTCTCGCCCGCAAGGTGTTGGCGCAGGCGCACCCCGCCGTGACGATCCGCGGCGCCCTGGTGCAGGTGGGCGAACGCCTGATCGACCGCGCCCGCTGGGACTGGGACGAAACGGCGCGCAACCCGTTCTTCTGCCCCGACCCGGTCGCGGCGGCGGCGTTCGCCACCTACCTCGACGCGGTGCGCAAGGGAGGCTCCTCCGTCGGCGCGGTGGTCGAGATCGTGGCCGAGGGCGTGCCGGCGGGCTGGGGCGCGCCGATCTACGGCAAGCTCGACGCGGACCTCGCCGGCGCGTTGATGTCGATCAACGCGGTCAAGGGCGTGGAGGTCGGCGACGGCTTCGTCGCTGCGGCGCTGACCGGCGAGGCCAACGCCGACGGCATGCGCGCCGGCAACGGCGAGCACCCGGTGTTCCTGTCGAACCACGCCGGCGGGGTGCTCGGCGGCATCTCGACGGGACAGGCGGTCGTCGTTCGCTTCGCCGTCAAGCCGACCTCGTCCATCCTCACGCCGCAGCCGAGCGTCACGCGGGGCGGCGGCGAGCAGGACGTGTCGACGCGCGGCCGTCACGACCCCTGCGTCGGCATCCGCGCCGTGCCGGTCGGCGAAGCCATGGTGGCCTGCGTGCTCGCCGACCACATGCTGCGGCACCGCGCCCAACTGGGACGCGAAGCGGGCACCTGACGCCCGTCGCTCAGGGCGGGAGGCTCACGGCCGGCACCATGCCGGCACGCTTCAAGCGCTGGATCGCGAGGTCGAGCGCCTGAAGGAAGGCCGAGCGGTCGCGCGGCGTGAACGGGCGCGGGCCGCCGGTGACCTCGCCGGACGCGCGCAGCTCGTCGAGGAGGTTGCGCGTGGCGAGCGCGGCGGCGACCGAGGCCTCCGTGAACAGCCGCCCGTCCGGCGCGATGACGCTGGCGCCCGCCTTGACGCAGCGACTGGCGAGCGGGATGTCGGCGCTCACCACGACGACGCCCGGCGCCGCCCGCACGGCGATCCAGTCGTCCGCGACGTCGGGCCCCTGCGCGACGTGGACGCGGGTGATCCACGCCACCCTGGGTACGGCGATCGGTGCGTTGGCGACCACCGCGACCGGCAGGCGGTGGCGCTCGGCGACGCGGTACGCTTCGTCCTTCACCGGACAGGCGTCGGCATCGATCAGGATCATCACGCCGGCACCCATCGCACCCCCGTTTACCGCTGCCGGACGTTTGCGCCTCGCCGGAATATCTGGCACGACACGCCGCTTCCGGCAGAAGGACGTCGCCTTTGGACAAGACCGAGATGCGCAAGCTGCAGGAGTTTCTGCGCCGCTCCTTCGGCAACACCGACATCAAGGTGACGCCGGGGCGCAAGAACTCCGACGACGCCGACGTGTCCCTCGGCGAGCGCGCGATCGGCCACCTTTCCGTTGACGACGAGGACGGCGACCGCTCCTTCGCCTTCGACATGAAGGTGCCGGTCGAGCGCGGAGTGCTCCAGGATTATCTGCGCCGTTTGTTCGAGAACGACACGCTGAAGATCGTCGCCCGCGTCAACAAGACCGACTCGGTCGAGCTCAACGCCGGCAGCGACTTCCTCGGGGTGATCTCGGCCGACGACCCGAAGGGACGCAGCTTCACGCTGCAGATGGCGATCCTCGACTTCGACCTTGAAGAGTTCTGAGCGCGGCTCAGCCCTGCGGCCGGCCACCCTCGATGACGCGGAAGCGCGGCCTGGCGTGATGATACGTGGCGCCGTCGTCCAAGGCCGGTGGCGCGCCGCGGTCGACGGCGACCCCGTCCGAGCTGCGCACCGGCGGCACTTCGCAGCGAGCGTGCCGTTCCGACCCGGCAAGCGCCGCCCTGGCGTCGTCGATGATGCGCAGCGAGCGTAGCGCGAACGGCCCAACCGGCAGCAAGCCGAGCCAGAACGGCTGCGTCGCCGGCGTCACCAAGCCGAGGATGCGCGCGTGGGTCTTGCCGAAGTGCCGCAGCGGCAGGAACAGCAGCTCGAAGCGTCCCTCGTCGCAGCCGCGTGGCGCGGCGCTGGCGCCGGCCACCACGGGTGATGCGCCGTCGGCGACGGCGAGCAGCACCGCGGCGACGTTGCGCCGTTCCTCGGCACGCCACAGGTCGAGGAAGGAGCGCCCCTTCTGGTCGGCGTCGAACAGCCCGTTGACGCGCGTCCCGGCGAGGCGGACGGGAAAGCGCCCGGCGACGTCGACGTCCAGCATGAAGGTGTCGGCGAGCACGTTGCGGATCGCCGCCGGGTCGATGTCGCTGCGCTCGGGTGCGCTGCGCCCGCCGCGCAGGCCGTTCCAATAGCGGAAGAGTTCGCGCGTCGCCTCGTGTTTCATGTCACCCCTACTCCGAACGCTTGACCACCCGCACCGTCCCGGTTCGACGCCGCGGATGGCTCGAATTGGCACAGCACGCCGCCATCGGCGGCGGTTTCGACGGGGAGGGGCAGCGCCCGTGCCAGGCGCAGGCGGGGGCCATCGGCGTGGACCGTGTGAATTTCGCCGCAAACGCCGTGTTCCCTTGCGGCGTCGGCGGACGGCGGGGCTTCACCCGACGCCCGTCCGCCGAGCGATCGTTGCCGGAGGCGTTCGTGGTCCCCTTCTCGCCGCGCCATTCGTTTCGCACCGCCACGCGCCCGCTACGCCGCCAGGGCATTGCGGCCGCAGGTTTGGGGTGGCGCCAGGTCGCCGCCGAGGCCGGCCTGCTCGGCGCGAGCGGGGGCGCGGCGGTCGCGATCCATCGCCTCGTTGCCGATGGCGGCCTGAGCGACCGGGCGAGCCTCGCCGCAGCCGCCGCTACGGCGCTCGCCCTCGTGGCCGCAGTCCTGGTG
>CAXTFM010000240.1:0-3193 GCA_964243435.1 uncultured Beijerinckiaceae bacterium | reverse complement strand
CCAGGCGTTGTAGTCCATCGGCGCGGGGTCGCGCGGCACGCCGATGTCGCCGAGGAAGCCGTTGGCGTAGCGCGTCGGGATGTTCATGCAGCGGCACAGCGTCACCGCGAGGTGGGCGAAGTCGCGGCACACGCCGAGGCGTTCCTCGTAGGCCTCGAAGGCGGTGCGGTCGCCGCGCGCGTACTGGTAGCCGAAGGTCAGGTGATTGTGCACGAAATCGCAGATCGCCTGCACCCGCCGCCAGCCCGGCGGCACGTTGCCGAACAGGTTCCAGGCGATGGACGACAGCTTGTCGGTTTCGCAATAGCGGCTGCCGAGCAGGTAGACGAGGTGCTCCGACGGCACCTCGGCGAGCGGCACCTCCTTGGCGTCGAGCACAACGGGGTCGGTCTCGCCGTCGCAGCGGAAGATCTGGTCGCGGGAGATGGTGAACGGACCGGTCGGCGCCATGAAGCGGCGCACGAGGTTGCCGTGGCGGTCCGTGTAAAGCTCGCTCGCGATGGCGGGATCCGAGCGGAACTCGCCCTGCCACGCCACGTGCTGCCTGAGGTCGTCATGCGTGTCGAGCAGGCAGACCATCAGGACGGGCTGGGGACAGAAGAATTGCAGCTCGTAGCCGTACCGGATGAGCATCTGTGTTCCCGCGTGGTACCGATCAGCCGGCGACGCCTGCAAGAGGCGGACCGGCGCTCGACACGACGGTGTCGATATGCTGCAACCCGCGCCCCGTTGCAACGCACGTTAGGTCCGCCAACCGTCAGGCGACGAGCCGCTTCAACATGTCGCCGGGGACGTCGCCGACCACGCAGACCAGAAGCGGCTCGTGGAACACGCCGGCGACGGCGTCGTTGCGGTCGCGCAGGACGATGACGCCGGCGTAGAACGGGGCGAGGCCGTCGGCCATCGCGATGGCGTTCTGCCGCGACATGGACCGCCGCGGCGTCGCGGGCAGCAGGTCGCCGCGCGTCGCCTTGAGAAAGGGAACGATGATGTAGGTGGTGGTCAGCGCCATCGTTCATTCCCCCGTCAAACGTGCAACGGCGAGCGCCGAATCTGTTTGTTCCTGGAACGTACAGGGAACGAAACGGGGGTGCAATCTCGCAAAGGTTAAGCTTGGCGTTTCCCTCGCACGTCCGGGGGCGGTGGAGGCATGACGCCGGCTGTGACGGCGTATATGCTGGCGCCCCGCCGCACCGCGACCTGCGCAAGGGACACCAATGCGCGTTTTCACCACCATCCTCGCCGTCGTGTTCGCGCTGGCGCCGCTTGCGGCATCGGCGCAGGCCACGGCACCGGCGACAACACCGGTGCCTTCGCCGGCGACGGGGCAGGCCGCCGGACAGGCCGGCGCCGACCCGCTGAGCACCGTGCTGCAGATGGACAGCGTGGTGACCGGCTTCACCCGCACCACCGGCGGCCGGATGTTCGCGGCCCTGTCGCGCATCGACGGGTCGAGCGGCCCGCAGCTCGTCGAATGGGTCGACGGCAAGGCAACTCCCTACCCGGACGCCGGGTGGAACGGCTGGCGCGCCGGCGGCGATGCCGCCGCGGCCTTCGTTCACGTCAACGCGGTCCGGGTTGGGCCGGACGGGCTGCTCTGGGTCGTGGACATCGGTGCGCCGGGCCTCGGCAACCCCAAGGTCGAGCACGGGCCGAAGATCCTGAAGATCGACCCGGCGGCGAACAGGGTCGTCAAGACCTATCCGCTCGACAGCGTCACCAAGACCGCGAGCGTGGTCGACGACATCCGTTTCCACGGCACGCTCGCCTATGTCACCGATGCCGGGTCGCCGGCGATCATCATCCTCGACCTCGACACGGGCGCGGCGCGGCGCGTGCTCGACGGCGATCCGACGATGACGGCGCAGCGCCCCATCTCGGCCGACGACCGCGTGCTGCGCGGCCCCGACGGCAAGCCGGTGAAGATCCATGCCGACCAGCTCGAAGTCTCGCCCGACGGACGCTTCTTCTTCTACCAGCCGGCGAGCGGGCCGCTGTCGCGCATCGCGACGCGCTACCTCGACGATCCCAAGCTCACCAACTCCGAGCTGACCAAGCACATCACGACCTTTTCGCGCACCGGCGCGACGGGCGGCACGGCGATCGACGCCGACGGGACCATCTACTGTTCCGACACCAACCGGCACCGCATCGTCGCGATCGACAGGGACGGGCACCAGAAGGTCCTGTTGCAGGACCCTCGGCTGCTTTGGGTCAATGCCATGTGGATCGACGCCACCGGCGACCTGTACCTGCCCGCGGCGCAGCTCGACCGCATGGCGCCGTTCAACGCCGGCGTGTCCAGGCTGCAATTGCCGGTCTCGATCTACAAGATGAGGATCGGCGGGCGCCCGCCGCCGAGCGACCACCCGTGAGGGCGCGGGCCGCCGCCGTGGCAAGGGCGCCGAGCCCGTAGAAGGCGAGGAGGAACGCGACGCCGACCGCGATCACCGCGGGATAGCCGAGCGTGCCCGCGTCGAGGAAGTCGTAGGGGTAGCCGGCACCTGCGGCGCCGGCGGCGAGCGTCGCGGCGAAGTACAGCGCGGGGTAGGCGAGGAGCCACGGCAGGTCGCGCCAGCGCAGGGCCTTGGGCGCCGCGACGAGCCAGAACAGCAGCGTCAGGACCGGCTGCACGTCGTGAAAGGCCAGGTCGGTGGCGAACTGCACGCCCTGCGGCGACCACAGGCGGCGCAGCAGCAGTTCGTAGGTGATCCCCGTCACGGCCATGTACACGAGGGCGGCGCGAAACGACGCCGCGGACGGCGGCGGCCGTTTCCGCCAGAGCGCGACGGCGGTGACGCTCATCAGCGCGGCGACGCCGAGGTTGGTGAGGATGGTGAAGTAGCGGAGGTAAAGGACCAGCGCGCCGGCGACGCTTCCGCCCCTGGCGACGACGTGGGGCAGCACCCCGCCGAAGTCGGTCGCCAGCGCCGTCCAGCCGAGCACGGCGATCGCGGTGGCGAACGACGCGGCGAACGTGCGACGGGGCGCGACGCGACGGGGCACTACACATTCGGCATCGGACATTTTACATGGGTTCCCGCCGGTTCCAGCCTTCTTGTGCCCGAGACCGCCTCGGCTTAGGAAGTGGAACGTCGCGGGGTGGCGCGACGAGGCGGTGGCGCGCCACACCCAGGCGCGCTGTCGTCGGGGCAGGAGGGCGGTCGGGACCGGGGTTCGAAAGCCCGGCGAT
>CAXTFM010000239.1:0-3295 GCA_964243435.1 uncultured Beijerinckiaceae bacterium | reverse complement strand
TGGAAGGTGAACACCTGCCCCGTTTCGGGAATGGCGCGGGCCTCGTGGATCACCAACCCGGCGATGGTGGTGGCCTGCTCGTCCGGCAGGTCCCACGCCATGACGCGATTGAGGTCGCGGATCGGCACCGAGCCCTCGACGACCACGGACCCGTCGGGCTGCACGCGCACGCCCTGCACGGCGAGGTCGTGCTCGTCGCGGATGTCGCCGACGATCTCCTCGATGATGTCCTCCAGCGTGACGAGGCCCATCACCACGCCGTACTCGTCGACGACCAGCGCGACGTGGGTGCGGCGGCGGCGGAAGGCCTGGAGCTGGTCCTTCAGCGACGTCGTCGCCGGCACGAACCACGGCTCCACCGCGATCCTGCCGATGTCGAGGTGGTCGACGTCGCCGTTGGAGGCGGTGAGCGCCCGCACCAGGTCCTTGGCGTGGAGCACGGCGACGATGTTGTCGGGGTCGCCGCGCCACAGCGGCAGGCGCGAATAGGGCGAGGCGATCACCGCGCGCACCAGTTCCGCCGGCGGCAGGTCGGCGTCGATCACGCTCATCGCCGTGCGGTGAACCATGACGTCGTCGACGGTGAGGTCGCCGAGGTCGAGCAGGCCGCCGAACATGTCGCGGTCGGAGCGCTCGACGTTGCCCTCCCTGTGCAGGAGGTCGACCGCGCTTTTCAGCTCCTCCGCGCCGGACAGGATGGACACGCGCTCGTCGGCCTGGCCGCCGAACACCCGCAGCACGCCGCGCACCACCACCTCGACCGCGAGGAGCACGGGGCCGAAGATCGCCACGAAGGGGGCGAGCACGCCGGCAAACAGCAGCGACACGCGGTCGGCGTTGTTGATCGCCACCGTTTTCGGCAGCACCTCGGCGAAGACGAGGAGCAGCACCGTCATCACCACGGTGGCCCACACCGCGCCCTGCTCGCCGATGAGCACCACCAGCACGCTGGTCATGAAGGCGGAGGAGCCGATGTTGACCAGCGTGTTGCCGAGCAGCGTCGTGCCGATCAGGCGCTCGCGCCGGCGCAGCAGCCGGTTGACCAGGGCGGCGCGACGGTCGCCGTTGCGCTCCAGCGCATGCATGCGCGCCCGCGACGCGCCGGTCAGCGCTGTTTCCGAGGCGGCGAAGAAGGCCGACATGGCGATGCAGAAGACGATGATGGCCACCGCGACCCACAGGTCGACCGGCAGCACGGCCGGCTTCACCCCTTCCATGGCGGCGGGTCCGGCATGGTGGTCAGGCTTCGGCCTTCAGCTCGTCATCGAGGAACGCCAGCACCTCGTCGGCGGCGATGCCCTTGGCGACGAAGGCCTCGCCGATTCCCTTGACGAGGATGAAGGTGAGGGCGCCGCGCTCGACCTTCTTGTCCTGGCGCATCGCGTCGAGCACGTCGAAGGGCGTCGCGTCGAGGCCGGGGATGTCGCGCGCGCGCGCCGGCAGGCCGGCAGCGGCGAGATGTGCCTCGGCGCAGGCGACGTCGACGGCGGAACAAAGCCCGAGCTGGTGGGAGAAGCGGAAGGCGCAGGCCATGCCGACCGCCACGCCCTCGCCGTGGACGAGGCGGGCGCCGTCGTAGCCGGTCAGCCGTTCGAAGGCGTGGCCGAAGGTGTGGCCGAGGTTGAGCAGCGCCCGCTCGCCGTGCTCGCGCTCGTCGCGGGCGACGATCGCCGCCTTGGCGCGGCAGCAGCGCGCCACCGCCTCGGCGCGGGCCGGGCCGCCGGCGAAGATCTCGTCACGGTGCGCGTCGAGCCAGTCGAAGAACGCACGGTCGCCGAGCAGTCCGTATTTGACCACCTCGGCGTAGCCGGCGGCGAACTCGCGCGCGGGCAGGGTTTGGAGCGTGTCCGTGTCGGCGATCACCAGGATCGGCTGGTGGAAGGCGCCGACGAGGTTCTTGCCGTGGGGCGAGTTGATGCCCGTCTTGCCGCCGACGGAGGAATCGACCTGGGCGAGCAACGAGGTCGGCAGCTGGACGAAGCGCATGCCGCGCCGCACGCTCGCCGCGGCATAGCCGGCGAGGTCGCCGACGACGCCGCCGCCCAGTGCCACCACCACGTCGTTACGCTCCAGCCGCGCCGCGATGACCGCGTCGCACACCCTTTCGAAGACCGGATAGGATTTCGAGCCCTCGCCGGGCGCCACGGCGACAGCGGCATGGCGGATGCCGGCGCGCTCCAGGCTGGCCTGCAGCGTGGCGAGGTGGTGGCGGGCGACGTTGTCGTCCGTCACGATCGCGCAGGCGGCGCCGGGCGCCACACGCGCGAGGGCGCCGCCGGCGTCGGCGAGCAGCCCGGCGCCGATCAGGATCTCGTAGGAGCGGTCGCCCTCCTGCTCGGGAAGCCTGACCGCGACGCGGTGCGCCGGGTCGGCCTGCGGCGCGGCGGCGCGGGATACCATCGACGGGTCGGCGGCGGTGCCGGACGCAAGGTCGGGAACGTCGGGGGAAAAGCGCAGATGGAACTCCAGGGCGGCGATCACGTCGTCGACCACGAGTTCGTGCGGGCCGTCGCGCGACACCACGGTGACGTCGGCGCGCTCGTAGAAGGGATAGCGCTGGTCCATCAGGGCGCGCAGGGTCGCCTCGGGGTCCCCGGTCTTGAGCAGCGGCCGGTGCGAACGGCGGCGCACGCGGCGCCACAGCACGTCGAGATCGGCCTTGAGCCAGATCGACAGGCCGTGCGCGGCGATGCCGGCGCGGGTCTGCTCGTTGACGTAGGCGCCGCCGCCCGTGGCGATGACGCGCGGCCCTTCGCTGAGCAGGCGCGCCATGACCCGGCGCTCGCCTTCGCGGAAGTAGGCTTCGCCGTGGGTGGCGAAGATCTCCCCGACCGACATGCGGTGCGCCCACTCGATCTCGCTGTCGGCATCGACGAATTCGAGGCCGAGATGGCGGGCCAGCCAGCGGCCGGTGGACGTCTTGCCGCAGCCCATCAGCCCGACGAGCACGATGGAGCGCGTACCCAGCGCCTGGACGAGCGCCTGGGCCCGACGGTCGCGCGAAGGCGCGACCGCCGACGCGATCTCGTCCAACAAGGGCACGCTTCCCGTCATCTCCCTTGGAATAGCATAGGTCCGCGCGTTTCCAACGGCTGTTTGCGGGAGCGCGCCGCGCCACCCTGCGCTTGCGGGCGCGGGCGGGCGCGGCGATAAGGCCCCGATGGAACGATTGAAGCTCGTCAACACGGAAGCGGCCGACCTCGACGCAATGATGGCGGGCCTTGGGCGCGAGGCGCGGGCCGCGGCGCGGGTGGTGGCGCTGGCGTCCGACGCCGACCGCGCGGCGGCGCTGCAC
>CAXTFM010000238.1:0-3369 GCA_964243435.1 uncultured Beijerinckiaceae bacterium | reverse complement strand
CCGTGCGCTGGAACGTGGCGCAGGGCATCGTGGTCGCGTGGGTGGTCACCATGCCGGCAGCCGGCTTGGTGGCGGCGCTTGTCTACGCCGCCTCGGCGCTCGCGCTGCGCTGACCGCGGGCGCTGCGTGATCGGTCGGCCTACCGGTGCGACCGGCATCGCACGCCCTTGGCGCCTTCCCGTCCTGACCGCAAGGCGTGAAGCGCAGCCGAACTCCGCTTGGTGGTGCCCGACGGTGCAGGCTCAAGGCCCGGAGAGGCTGCGCCGCAGCCGCGCGATGGCGCCGGGCAGGCCGCGCACCGTCAGCACGCGGCCGGTCTCGTCGTGCTCCTCGGACAGCACCCGCGCGCCGTCGTACACCTCGCCGATCAGCCCCTGCTTCGCATAGGGCAGCACCAGCACGTCCTCCACCATCGCCGCCTCGAAGAAGGCGATGACCGTGTCGCGCAACGCGCTCACGTCGTCGGGCGCATGGGCCGAGAGCAGGATCGCGTCCGGGTGCTTGTCCATCAGGGCGGCGCGCCGGGCGGCGTCCACCCGGTCCATCTTGTTCAGCACCAGGCGGGAGGGCACCGCATCCGCCCCGATCTCGCGCAGCACGCTGCGGCTCACCTCCAGCTGCGCCTCGTAGGTCGGGTCCGAGGCATCGACCACGAACAGCAGCAGCGAGGCTTCCAGCGCCTCCGCCAGGGTGGAGCGGAACGAGGCGACGAGGTCGTGCGGCAGTTGCTTGATGAAGCCGACCGTGTCGGACACGAGCACGCGGGGCCTGGCCTCGGGCTGCAGGGTGCGCACGGTGGTGTCCAGGGTGGCGAACAGCTTGTCCTCCACCAGCACCTGGCTGCCGGTGAGGGCCCGCATCAGGGAGGACTTGCCCGCATTGGTGTAGCCGACCAGCGCCACCCGCAGCTGGTCGCGGCGGGCGGAGCGGCGCTGGTCGCCGTCGCGCTGCACCGCGTCGAGTTGGTCCTTGAGCTCCGCCAGCCGGTCGCGGATCTTGCGGCGGTCGAGGTCCAGGGCGGTTTCGCCGGCGCCCGGACCCTGCTGGCGCCCACCGCCGGCCGAGGACTCCCGCATGCGGGGTGCCACGTACTTCAAGCGCGCCATCTCCACCTGCAACCTTGCTTCGCGGGTGTGGGCGTGGCGATGGAAGATCTCGACGATGACGCCCGTGCGGTCCAGCACCTGTGCGCCGGTGGCCCGCTCCAGGTTGCGGATTTGGCTGGGCGAAAGCTCGTGGTCGACGATGACGAACCCCGGCCTGCCGGTGGCGGCCGGCTCGGGCTCGGGCGCATCGAGGGCCGCGGCACCCTCGAAGCGCTGCCGGGCCTTGGCCTTCGGGCGCGGCGCCATCGTGCCGACGACACCGGTGCCGCCGGTCAGCGCCGCCAGCTCTTCCAGCTTTCCGCTGCCCAGCAACGACGCGGCGCCGGTGCCGTCACGCTTCTGCGACACCGTGCCGACCACCTCGTACCCCAGCGTCTTCACCAGGCGCCTCAGCTCCTCGATGCTGGCCTCGTGCGCGACGTCGGGAACGTCCGGCATCTGGATGCCGACGAGGACGGCGCGCGGGATCGCTGGTTTGGTTTCCATGGACGGCACGGTAGCACGAATGGGGCGGAAGCCCGGCCCTCGCCTTGACGCGACGGCGTCGCGCGCTCGACTGGGCCTGCCTCGCCGCACATGGCGGCGACATAGCCGCGTCGATCGCCATCGGAGACATCCGCCTGCGCCATGGCGGGCGGGCGTCCTGCACGTGGCGCTGTGCCGCGTCGTCGCGATGGGCAAGCCGGCGGCACCGGGGCGACGCCCACAGCATCGGGGTCGGTGCGCGTGGGAAGCAACGGCTTCCCTTTCACCCGCCGGTGCCGGGTGCTTGCATCGGTGACAGGCTTTTCAGTCCTCCATCGCGGCTCCGATCATCGGCGGCGCGGCATCGGTGCCTGCTCGACTTCGTCCGGCTCGACCTATGCTGATTTGGCTTCGACAGACTTGGCTTGAGCGGACTTGCAAAAACGTCTCGACGAAAAGCGCAAGCACTCGCGAACTCAGTCCACCGTGCGGTGTTTGCTGCCGGACCGACATCGACGTGAGGATGCAGCGCACATGATCACCAGGGTTCTCGTGGCCTCGGCCGCGCTTCTCATTCTTGCGTCCACGAGCATGGATGCAAACGCTCGACGCCGCGGCTACCATCGCGCCGCCTACAGCAATGTGACCGGGCGGACGCGGAACTACGGCCCCGGACTCCTTGGCCTGCGCAAGCAGACGCGGACGGGTGGGCCATCGGGTGGTCAGACCACCAGCGGCGGCGGGTCGTAGCGACCGGTCCGAGGCACGACGACAAGCGCTGGGCCCGGTTCCGCTTCGGCGGAACCGGCGTCGCGGACAGCCATCCTGGCATCCGATCGTCCAACGCATCACGGGCGGCTAACGCATCACGGGCGGCTCCGGCCGGTACCGTTGTTTCCCCAGCCCGTGTCCATCCTGTACCTCGCGAGGCGTGCCATCGCGGGGGCAGCAGCCAAGGAGGATCTGGCAACAGGCACTCCGTGTTCATATCCGGCGGCTCCCACCGCGCTTGCGACGCCATCGCCCGCCCGGGACGCGTCCACGGAACCCCCCGGCACCCGGGTCAAGCGGCTTGCTGCGCGATCGCGCTCCTCTCGGGCATCGTGCGTTCATTGCAGCACGTTGCAGGGTTTCGCCGAGGCGTAGCTTGAAGATACCCGTGTGGCGCCCCGGCCCGTTTCGCATCCTGCTGCCATCCCCGCCACCGCAACGTCGCGATGTGATGACGATCCGCGGGTGGATGACGCCGCGTCAACAATGCCTTAACAATGCCGTAACGTGGCCGCACCGGCTCATCATCTTCGTGACGGCCATGGACGCTGCATTCGACGAGGCTGTGACAGATGCGACGCTCCGGCGTCGCACGGCGGCGCTCGGCCGGAAGGTGGACGGGCGCGCGGCGCCCGGCGGCGCTCTCGCCTTTCTCCGCCACTACGGTGTGCCCGACGCCGCCCTGCGCGCCGCGGCCCGCACCGCGGCGCGCGCGGGCGTGACGACGGCGGCCGCGCTGATGGCCGATGGCGGGGCGAGCGATCCGCTGTTCTTCTACAGCCTGTCCCGCCACCTCGGTGCGGACTACGTGTGGAACTGGCCCGAGCTGTCCCCCGCCGCCGATGCCGTGACGGTGCTGCGCACGGGTCGCGTCCGGCTGCGCGACGGCCGCTGGCTGCTGGCGCCGACCGGCGCGGCGCTGGACGTGCTTCTCGCCGCCGCGCGACGCGGCATCACCGTCCCCGTCGCGATCACCACGCCGGCGCACCTCGCGGCGCTGGTGGCGCGCCGGCTCGCGACGCAGGTC
>CAXTFM010000237.1:0-3407 GCA_964243435.1 uncultured Beijerinckiaceae bacterium | reverse complement strand
CCGGCGCCGAGCCGGAGGTGATGGACCTGCCCTCCATGGCGCGCGTCACCAAGCTCCCGCTCGACACACTGAAGGAGAAGGCGAAAACGACGCCCGTCTTCGCGCCGGGGCTCGACAACCTCGCCAAAACCGGCGCCGTCCACGAGGTGTGGGACGCCGACCGGTCGCTCGCCGACCAGCTCGCCACGGTGCTCGGGGCTATGCTCGAGGTGCAGCGAGCGACGGACATCCGCGACCGGCTCGGCGCGGCACGCGGTGGGCGGGAACGCGCCGCCGATGTCGCGGCAGCGGTGGTGGAACGGGCCAGCGGCGCCGCTTGAGGACGACACCGCACGAAGCGCCGCCGGCACGGCACGCCATGGTCCACGTCGATCCCGCGGCGTGGCGGACGGAACTCGCGGCGCGGCCCGACTTGGCCGGCGAGCCCTTGATCGAGCAATGGGCGGCGCGGGGCTGGCCCCTCGTCGTCCGGCGGCGCTGCCCGCGCGACCGGCTCGGGCGGTTGGCGCTCGGCCTGCCGCTGCCGCCGGCACTCGGCAAGCGACGCGTCGCGGTCGACCTCCCGCTGTCGGCGATCCGCGCCGTCAACCCGCCGCCCGCACTCGCCGCCATCACCGCGCCGGCGCCTTGGCGCGGCACCGTCGATGCCCTGCTACGGCATGACACGGACGGCGTCACCACCCGCGTCTTCGGCAGCTTCGCCTTCGCCGCGCTGACCGGGCTCGCCTACCTCACGCCCGCGTCCGACCTCGACCTGCTGTGGCCGCTCACCGCCGATACGCCCGCGCTGCTGGCAAAGGTCATAGCGGTCGAGGCGGACGCGCCGGGGCGCATCGACGGTGAAGTCGTCGGCACGGCCGGCGCGGTGAACTGGCGCGAGCTTGCCGACGGCGCCGAGGAGGTGCTCGTCAAGACGCTGGACGGCGTCGCGCTCGTCGGGCGGCGGGCGTTTGTCGCAACGGCGCCCCTCGCCGTGACGCGCGCGCGATGATGCGCGCAGGACACCATGCGGCTGCCCATGCCGGCGCGCCCCTTGCCGGGCACCCGCCGCGCTCCGCTGCCGCGATCGGGGCGCTGGCGACGCGCTGCCTCGCCCTCGAGGTGGCGACATGGCCGAAGCCCGGCCTCGTCAGCCACGTCGATCGCGGCAGCCACGACGACATGGACGCGGCGTTGCTTCTGCGCAGCGCGGAGGCGCTTCAGCCTTCCTTCAGCGCCCTTGCCGGGGCGGGTACGGATGGTATGGGCCGCCTGCGCGCGATCGGCCGCGCGGCAGAGGCGGTCATGCTGGCGGAAACGCAAGGGGTGAACACCCATCGCGGCGCCATCTTCGGCCTCGGCCTGCTGTGCGCCGCGGCCGGGCTGCGCCACGCCGCCGCCGGCCTGAACGCCCCTGCCCTGCATTCCGGGCTGACGCTAGGCGCCATCGTGCGGCTTCGCTGGGGCGGGGCGATCGCCGACGGCCCCGTGCCGGCGCACAGCCACGGCAGTGCCGCCGCACGGCGCTTCGGCGTCGTGGGCGCGCGTGGCGAGGCCGCGGCGGGCTTCCCCGCCGTATACGGCACGGGGCTGCCGGCGCTGCGTGACGGACAGCGCTTGTCCGGCGATGCGGAGGCGGCGCGCGTCCAGGCAATCTTCGCGCTGATCGCCCATGTCGACGACACCAACCTGCTGCATCGCGGCGGGCGCGACGGGCTCGCCTTCGCACGCGGCGCGGCGGCGCGCTTCATCGACGCGGGCGGCGTCGGCGCCGATGGGTGGCGGGAGCGCGCCGCCGCCGTCCATGCCGGCTTCGTCGCCCGCCGCCTCAGCCCCGGCGGCTCGGCGGACCTGCTCGCCATGACCCTGTTCGCCGCCGCGCTGGACGACGACGCGTGACCCTCACCCTGCTGTGCTCCGGCCAGGGCAACCAGCACCCGGCCATGTTCGCCCTCACCGCCGACGCGCCGGCGGCGGCACCGGTCTTCGCCGCCGCGACGCGCCTGCTCGGCCACGACCCCCGCCGGCTCGTCCAAGACGCCCGCGCCGATCTCCACGCCAATGCCGCCGGGCAGGTCCTGTGCTGCACGCAGGCGCTGGCCGCCGTCGCCGCGTTGGGCGACAGGCTCGGGCCGCGCCGCATCGTCGCCGGCTACAGCGTCGGCGAGGTCGCGGCATGGGGCTGCGCCGGGCTGATCGACCCGGCCCTCACCCTCGACCTCGTCGCGCGCCGCGCAGCGGCGATGGACGCGGCGAGCGGGCCGAACGACGGCCTCGCCTATCTGCGCGGCCTCGCCCGCCCGGCGCTGGACGCGCTCTGCGCCAGGCATGCCATCGCCGTGGCGATCAACAATCCCGGCGGCATGGTGGTGCTCGGCGGCGCCCGCCCCGCGCTTGACGCCGCCTGCGCCGAGGCGCTGGCGGCGGGAGCGACCCATGGCGGCGCGCTCAAGGTCGCGGTGGCGTCGCACACCGCGGGGCTCGCCGCGGCAAGCGCGGCGTTCCGCAAGGCGCTGGCGGTGGTCGAGGAGAGGCGGCTTGATCCGCGCGTGCGCCTGCTCAGCGGCATCGACGGCTTGAGCGTGCGCAGCATCCCCGACGGACTCGACAAGCTAGCGCGGCAGGTGTCGCAGCGGATCGAGTGGGCGGCGTGCCTCGACGCCTGCGCCGAGGCGGGGGCGACGGCCGCGCTCGAACTCGGGCCGGGCAACGCCCTTGCCACCATGGCGAGCGCGTCGGGCCTCGATGCGCGCAGCCTGGACGACTTCCGCAGCCTGTCCGGCGCAGAGCGCTGGCTCGCCGGGCGCTGCGATCGGTAACGTTGACAGCCCCGACCGGACTGCTAGCAGTTCCCGCTTCCTGGCGGCGGTCAAGCACATGAAGATCCTGGTCCCGGTCAAGCGGGTGGTCGACTACAACGTCAAGATACGGGTCAAGCCGGACGGCTCGGGGGTCGACCTCGGCGGCGTCAAGATGAGCATGAACCCGTTCGACGAGATCGCCGTCGAGGAGGCGTTGCGCCTCAAGGAGAAGGGCGTGGCGACGGAGGTCGTCGCCGTGTCGATCGGCCCGCAACAGGCCGCCGAAACCATCCGCAACGCGCTCGCCATGGGGGCCGACCGCGGCATCCTGGTCAAGGTCGACGGCCCGGTGGAGCCGCTCGCGGTGGCCAAGATCCTGAAAAGCGTCGTCGCCCAGGAGGCGCCCGGCCTGGTGATCCTCGGCAAGCAGGCCATCGACGACGATTGCAACCAAACCGGGCAGATGCTCGCCGCCCTGCTCGGCTGGGGCCAGGGCACCTTCGCCTCCAAGTTGGTGGTGGAGGGCGAGGCCGTCGCGGTGACGCGCGAGGTCGACGGCGGCGCGCAGACGCTGACCCTCAAGCTGCCGGCGGTGGTCACCACCGACCTCCGGCTGAACGAGCCGCG
>CAXTFM010000236.1:0-3439 GCA_964243435.1 uncultured Beijerinckiaceae bacterium | reverse complement strand
TTCGCATTGGGGTTTGTCGGGCAAAAGCGGAGGCGCGCCATGCGCGGGGTCATCGTAGGGTTGTTTCTGCCGTTGGTTCTCCTCACCGGCGTTCGTGCCCAAGCGTCGGCGCCGCCAACGGCGCCACCTCAGGCGGCAACGCCTCCGGCGGCGCCTCAAGCGGATCCGGCACCGCAGCCGGGCACGCCGTTCGCCACCGACCAGACCTATCGGACGAAAGACGGCACCCTGTACCAGCCGCCGGCCGAGCGGCCGGCATCGCCTGCGGCGGACACCTCGCAATACGGGCGGACCTAGCCCGTGCGCAATCTGCGCCGCCGCATGCTTGGCGGCGCAGGTCGGATCGGCGCGGCGCTGGCCGGGCTTTGCAGCCTACCCGCTTTGGCGGCCTTGCCGTCCGGAGCAGCGGCCCCGCCCTTCGCCGTGCAGGCGGCGAAGGGCGGTCGAACCTTCACCTTCGACCTCGTCGCCGCGCTGCGGAAAGGCCCGGTGGTGGTGTACTTCTACCCCAAGAGCTTCACCAGCACCTGCACGGTCGAGGCGCACGACTTCGCCGAGGCGATGCCGCAGTTCGAACAGGCCGGCGCGAGCGTGATTGGCCTGTCCGGCGACGGGATCGACATGCAGCGTAAGTTTTCCGCCGAGGAATGCCGCGACGCCTTCCCGATCGGGGCCGACGCGGGCTTGTCGGTGGCGCGCTCCTACGACGCGGCCCTCGCCATCCCCGGCACGGGGCTCGGCTTCGCCAAGCGCATCTCCTACGTGATCGCACCGGACGAAACGATTTTGTCCGCCCATTCCGACGCGGAGGCTGCGCCACACATCAGGAACGCACTCGATGCGCTGCGGGCTTGGCGCGCCGGGCAGAATCGCTGACCACCGACGCGCCGAGCTGCCGCCTCGGTGGCGCTTGACCCGAACGGCACGCCAGACGAAGCAGAGCCCATGTCCGCACGGCTTCGCAAGCTCGCGCTTCCCCTCACCCTGCTCGTCGTCGTGCCGCTCCCGCCCCTGCTGCACGCGGCGTTCCACGCGTCTCCGGCGGCGGTGTTCCTCGTCGGCGCTGCCGCCATCGCCGTGCTCGCCGACTGGATGCGCCGCGCCACGGAGCAACTCGCCGAGCATGTCGGACCGACGGTCGGCGGCCTCGTCAACGTGTCGTTCGGCTCGCTCGCCGAACTGATCCTCGCCCTTTTCGTGCTGGCAACGGGCGACCAGCAGGTTGTGCGTGCGCAGATCACCGGCTCCATCATCGGCACGAGCCTGCTCGGGCTGGGGATCGCGGTGGTGGTCGGCGGCGCCACGCGCCCGACGCAGCACTTCAAGCGGGAGCGCGCCGGCCAGCTCACCACCCTGCTCGTCATCGTGCTCATCGCGCTGCTGCTGCCGGCGGTGTTCGACATCACCAACCGCACCCTCGCCCATAGCAGCCGCCTCGCCCTTTCCGACGAGGAGCTGTCGCTCGGCGTCGCCGCGGTGCTGCTCGGCCTTTACGCGGCGAATCTCGTCTACACACTGGTGACCCACCGCGACGTCTTCGCCGCGCCCGAACCGCGCGGTGTCGAGGAGGCCGAGTCACCCTGGCCGCTCTGGGTGGCGCTTGGCGCCATGGTGGTGTTGACGATGGCCATCGCCGGCGAGGCGGAGCTGGTGTCCGACGCACTCGAGGCCACCGCTTCCGGCCTCGGGCTGAGTCGCGTCTTCCTCGGGGTGATCGTGCTGGCGCTGGTCGGCACGGCGTCCGACCTCATCGCCGCGGCGGTGTTCGCGCGACAGGACAAGATGGGCTTGGTGATGAGCATCTGCATCGGCTCGGCGATCCAGGTCGCCCTCGTGGTGGCACCGGCGCTGGTCCTCGCCTCCGCCCTGCTCGGCCATCCGATGACGCTCGTCTTCGCCAACCCCCTCGACCTGTTCGCGATCGCCGGCACGGCGCTCATCGTCAACGCCATCGCCGGCGACGGGGAAACAACGTGGTTCGAGGGCGTGCTGCTGATCGGCGTATACCTGCTCTTCGCGTTGGCCTTCTTCTTCTCCGCCCCGGTCGAGGTAGGCGGTGGGTGACGCGCGCCTTTTCCTCGCGATCCCGCTGCTGCTCACCCTCGGCAGGGTCGCAGCGGCGGAGACGCCTGCCGCCGCGACGCTTTGCAGCGCCCTGGAGGCGGCGGCGGCGCGCAACGGCCTGCCCTTCCCGTTTTTCACCCGTCTGATCTGGCAAGAAAGCCATTTCGACCCGCTGGCGCGCAGTCCCGTCGGCGCGCAGGGCGTCGCCCAGTTCATGCCGGCGACGGCAGCGGAGCGCGGCCTCGTCGATCCGTTCGAGCCGGCGCGCGCGCTCGACGAGTCCGCCGCCTATCTCAAGGAGCTGCGCCAGCAGTTCGGCAGTCTCGGCCTCGCCGCCGCAGCCTACAATGCCGGCCCCGGCCGCGTCGGCCGTTGGCTCGCCGGTGCGGCCACCCTGCCCGCCGAGACGGTCGGCTACGTGCTGATCGTGACCGGCCACGCCGCCGAGGAATGGCGCGGCCAGCCGGTGCCGGCCCTTGCGCCCGAGCCGGGCTTCTCCTGCGTCGCCTTCGCCGGCGATGCCGGTCGTCGGCGCATGCCGGCGGCCACGCAAGAGGCCAGCGAGCCGCCACCGAAGCCATGGGCGGTCATCCTGGTCGCGAGCTTCAATCGCGTGGCGGTGACGGCGGAGTACGCGGTGCTGCGCGCGAAGCTCGCCCGGGCCTTTGACAAGGCGCCGCAGGACAAAGCTGCCAGCGAGGCGCCCGTCCCGCTGGTCCGCCGTCGTCACCTCGGCGGGGAGCCTGCGAAGAAGTACGTGGTGCAGATCGAAACGGATGACCGTGCCGCCGGCACCCGCATGTGCACGCGTTTCGAGAGCACCGGCGGCAACTGCATCGTGCTGCGCAACCTGCTGCGGTGAGCGCGAACGACGTCGTCGCCCGCGTGGGCGCGAAGCGTCTGTTCAAAAGAATGGCGGCAAACCGGCGCCGCTTCGCGCGCGACGCCTCCCTGTCAGCGCGACGCTCAACGTTCGTGGAACGCGGCATCCCTCGCGTCGCACTCACCCTCGGCTTGCCGGTTGTGCCCGAGAACGTCGGCCTCGCCGGAGTTGATGATGCTACGGCGCAGCCTCGTACGTTCGGGGACGCAGGCGAAAGGATGCCTCAAAGTGCCGCGATCACTCTGTCCCGTTCATATCAGCCGTTACTGGACGCGACCCGGCGGGGATGAATTTTGCACCGTCGTCCCCACATCGCTACTCCGCCGGCGTGGTGTCGAGGTAAAGCTTGCCGCCCTTTTCCAGGAATTCCGCGCTCTTCTCCGCCATCCCGGCCTCTGCGGCCTCCTTCGCTGCCTCCATGCCGAGTACCTCGGCGCGGATGTCCTGCGTGATCTTCATCGAGCAGAACTGCGGGCCGCACATGGAGCAGAA
>CAXTFM010000235.1:0-3483 GCA_964243435.1 uncultured Beijerinckiaceae bacterium | reverse complement strand
AGTCGCGCGAGGTCGTCGAGCTATGGGACGAGATCCTGCCCGACGACTTCATCGATCGGCCGCGCCTGTCGCGCATCTTCTACAAGGGCAAGTTCTACGCCTATCCGCTCAAGGCGTTCGAGGCGCTGCGCAACCTCGGGCTCGTCGAAAGCCTCGCCTGCGTCGCGTCCTACGGCTGGGCGCGGCTACGCCCGATCAAGGAGCCGCGCACGTTCCACCAGTGGGTGCGCAACCAGTTCGGCGAACGGCTCTTCTCCATCTTTTTCAAGACCTACACCGAGAAGGTGTGGGGCATGGGCTGCGACGAGATCTCGGCTGATTGGGCGGCGCAGCGTATCAAGGGCCTCAGCCTGTCGGGCGCGGTGCTCGACGGGCTGCGCCGCTCGCTGAGGCTCGGGCCGGGCACGTCCAAGACCAAGACGCTGATCGAAAGCTTCCGCTATCCTCGCCGCGGGCCGGGCATGATGTGGGACGCCGCCGCGGCGAAGCTCAAGGCGATGGGCGGCACCCTCGACATGGGCACGGCGCTGGACGCGCTGTCGCTCGACGAGCGCAGCGGGGTGTGGACGGTCACGACCCTCACCGCCGCCGGTGAGCGGCACAGCGTACAAGCGCGGCACGTGGTGTCCTCGGCCCCGTTGCGGCAGCTGATGGACCGCCTCGCGCCCAAGCCCCTATCGTTGTTCCAGGCGCGCGACCTGAAGTACCGCGACTTCCTCACCGTGGTGCTGATCGGCCGGTCGGGCAAAGCGCTGCCCGACAACTGGGTCTACATCCACGATCCGAACGTCAAGGTCGGCCGCGTGCAGAACTTCCGCTCGTGGTCGCCGGACATGATCCCCGACGCCACCTCGACCTGCCTGGGGCTGGAGTATTTCTGCTTCGAGGGCGACGGCCTGTGGGCCGCCTCAGACGACGAGCTCGTCGCGCTCGCGACCCGCGAGATCGCCCGCATCGGCCTGATGGACCCGGCCGACGTCGCCGACGCCTGCGTGGTGCGCCAGCGCAAGGCCTACCCCGTCTACGACGACGCCTACGCCGAGAACCTCAAGGTGATCCGCCGCGAACTCGCGCTGCGCTACCCTCGCTTGCACGTCGTCGGGCGCAACGGCATGCACAAGTACAACAACCAGGACCACGCGATGATGACGGGCATGCTGACCGCACGCAACATCGTCGCCGACGCCACCCTGTTCGACACTTGGCAGGTCAACGAGGACGCCGAATACGGCGAGGCCGGCCTGTCCGGCGCGCGCGAGGCGCTGGCGAGCGAGCGGCTGGTGCCCGGACGCGCCGCCGCGTGACATCCGTCGCGACGGGGGACGCCGTCGGAGCGGATGCCGCCGAGACGGCGCCCCGTGCCTCACGGGCGGGAACGTTGCAGCCTGCCCTGCTGCGGCACCTGCGCGGGCAAAGGCTCTTCGACGGCTGCTGCGGCGTCCTCGTGGCCTGCGCCTACCTACTGAGCCAGGCCAACCAGGGCCTGCGCGGCGACGCCCGCATCTATATCGGGCGCGCGCTGGCCGACCTCGACCCGAACGGCGTCGGTCGCGACCTCATGTTCCTCCATGACGGGCAGTCGGCCTTCAGCGTGTTCCGCTTCCTCGCAAGGGCCGTCGCCGCGGCGCTCGGGCTCGATGTGGCCATCACCGCCCTGACGCTCGCAAGCGCGGTGGCGTGGGCAGTCGCCATGCTGACCGTGGTGCGCGCGGTTCGTCCCGGGCGCGCCACGCTCGTCGTGCTGGCGGCCGCGCTGCTGCTGCCGCGCGTTTACACGCCGTGGAACATCATCGCCGCCGGCGAGGCGCTCGCGGAGCCGCGGCCGCTCGCCGAAGCCGTCGTCCTACTCGCCCTCGCGAGCCTGCTCGCGGGGCGGCAGACCATCTGCCTCGCCCTGCTGGTCGGCGCGGCGGTGATCCACCCGATCATGGCGCTGCCCGGTTTCGCCGTGGTGCTCGTCGTCGTCGGCAGAACGCGCTGGCGGCGGTGGACGGCCCTGGCGTTCATCGCCGCCGGCGGCGTGTTCGCGGCCGGCGCGCTCGGCGTCCCGCTGCTGTCGCGCTTGTTCATCCGGGTCGACCCCGCCTGGCTCGCCATCCTGCACGAGCGCAGCGCCTACCTTTTCATGCGCTCCTGGCCGGCCGAAACCGTTTCCACCGTGCTGGTGCAGCTTTCGACCATCCTGCTCGCCAGCTGCCTGGTCGAGGGACCGCTGCGGCTCGCGTTCCGCGCGATCGTCGCCGTGGCCGTGGCCGGCTGCGCTCTCACAGTCGCGTTTTGCGACGCGATCCCGCTTCTGCTCGTCGTGCAGGTCCAGCCGTGGCGCGCGCTGTGGATGGCGGCGGCGGTGGCGCCCTTCGCCGCCGGCATCTGCCTGTGGAAGCTGTCCGCCGCGGGTGATCGCGGCCGCGCCGCCCTCGCCATGCTCGCCGCCGCTTGGATCTGCATCCAGGCACCGCCCGCCGGCCCGTTGCTCGCCGTTGCCGCCTTCGGCCTGGTCCGGGTGCGCGGTGCGACGCCGAGCCGGCGGATGCTGGCCGGCATCTACGCCATCGCCCTGCTGGCGAGCGTGCCCGTCGTTGCAATGAACGTCGCGCTGCTGGCGCGCTACCTCGCCGTCAAGCCGGCGACCATGCCGATGCCGCTGATCGTGGTGTGGGCCTTCGCCATGCCGGCCCCCTTGCTGGTCGCGTTGGCCTTCGCCTGCTCGCGACATCCGCGGGCGGCGGTGCCGCGCGCGCTCGTCATCGCCCTCGTCGCGCCGGCCCTCATCCTCGTCGCCAACCGCTGGGAGGACCGCACCCCCGCCAAGATCGACGCCGACGGCGGGTTCGTCAAAGCCGACCTCGTCCGGCTGCTCGACGCGCGGAAAGGCGAGGTGCTTTGGCTCGGCGGTGACGAGCTCTGGTACTGGACGCGGCGGCCGCAATGGAACGCGGCGCTTCAAGGCGCCGGCATCGTGTTCTCGCGCGACATGGCGATACTCTGGGAGCGGCGCACCAGGGCCGTGGTCGAGCACGGCCTCGCCCATGAGGAAGCGCCGGGGCAGGCGAGCGGGAACTCCGCCGGTGCGGAACCACGGTTCGACCGCGACCGCATCGACGACCTTTGCCGGCGTTCCGACGCGCCGGCGTGGGTGGTCCAGCCACTTGCGGCCGGTGCGCCGGCGCCGGACGACGGAGACGTCGCGATCTGGACCGCGCCGATCGAGGACCGGCAGATCATCGTAAGCAGCGACGGGCTCGCGGTGCGATCGGTGCAGCGCTGGGCGATCGTGCCCTGCGCCGCCGTGCCCGTGCCGCGCGACGCTGCCGCACGGTAGCCGCCGGCGCGAAACGGGGGACGGCCCCGAAACCGCGACGCGCCTCGTTGCGCGTGAGGCGCGTGCTTGTCATCACCCATAATCCCACGCACCATCCGGATCCATGGTGCTCGCGACCATTCTGTGCCTCCTCGCCGCTTTCTTTCTTGCGGCGCATGTCG
>CAXTFM010000234.1:0-3498 GCA_964243435.1 uncultured Beijerinckiaceae bacterium | reverse complement strand
CGCGGCCCGTGGCGACCGCCAGCACCGCCTCGTCGCGCGTCTTGAAGCCGAGGATGTTGGCCTTGGGCAGGTAGCGCCGCGCGATCTGGTCGTGGGACGAGCCGAGGTCCACCGCAACCTTCACCTCCGGCCTGTTGAGGTCCTCCCAGGTCGCCGGCTTGGCGAAGCCCTTGCGGGTGATCACCGTGAAGGAGTGCACCAGCATCGGCGTCGAGAAGTCGATCACCAGCGCGCGTTCGGGCGTCGGGTTGACGGCGAAGGCGAGGTCGATCTTGTCCGCCTGCAGGTCGAGGATCTGGTTGCCCCAGGTCGACTCGGTGATCGCGACCTTGGCGCCGAGCATGCCGGCAATGTTGTTCGCCATGTCGATGCAGGCGCCCGACCACGTGTCGTTGACGATGTCCTTGTGGAAGTACGGCTCCTGCCCGACGATCGCCGCGATGCGCAGCGTGCCGGTCCTGCGGATGCGCTCGAAGGTGGAGGGGGCGGCCCCGGCGGCGTCCGCCCGCGCCGCCCCCGGTGCGGCGGCGAGCGCCACGCCCCCGGCCGCCGCCGCCAACCCCAGCATGTCCCTGCGTTTCATCAAGCTCTCCACGACTTGCGGCGGCCAAGGCGCGCCGCCGCGGCGATCCGCGTGCCGTGCCCGGCCGACCGGATGGTCGGCGACGTGCGCCGCCTCAAGCGTCGCCCCTTGCACCGCTTCTCGCACCGCCCCTTGCGCCGTCCGTTGAAGGTGAACTACCGGTCTGGTCCACGAAACCGGGCCGCCACCTGGACACAACGCGCGGGGACCGAACGATGCAGGCCGTGTTCGTCGATGCAAACCCCGTGCTCGCCGCCGTCGCCGAGCGGCTGCGCGGGCCGGGCGACCTCCCCCTCCGCGTCAACCGCAACCCGTCGGTCACCCCCGACGAGCTGCCCGACGTGCTCGGCGACGCGGCGATCGCGATCGTCGACCATACCGCGCTGCCGGTGACGGTGGCGCGGCGCTGCGCCGGACTGCGCCACGTCGTCTTCCTCGGCACCGGCGCGCGCAGCTACATGAACCCGGAGGAGTTGGCCGACCTCGGCATCGCCGTCCACACCATCAAGGGCTACGGCGACACGGCCGTGGCGGAATGCGCCTTCGGCCTGATGTTCGCGGCGGCCAAGGGCTTCGCCCGCATGGACCGCGGCATCCGCGCCGGGCAGTGGCCGCGGACGGAGGGCATCCAGCTCACCGGCAAGACGATCGGGCTGATCGGCTTCGGCGGCATCGCGGCGGAGCTGGCGCGCCTCGCCGGCGGCGCCGGCATGCGCGTCGTCGCCTGGAACAGGACGGCGAAGGCGCATCCGGGCGTCGCCTTCCTCGACCTCGACGCGCTGCTCGGCGACAGCGACGTCGTGTCCCTCCACCTGCTGCTCACCGACGACACGCGGGGCTTCCTCGGTGCGGAGCGCCTCGCCGCGATGAAGCCCGGCGCCATCCTGGTCAACACCGCGCGCGGCGCGCTGGTCGACGAGGCGGCGCTGGTCGCCGCGCTGGAGGCCGGGCGGCTGCACCACGCGGCCCTCGACGTGTACGACGCCGAGCCGCTGCCGGGCGGCCACCCGCTGACGCGCGTCGAGGCGGCGACGCTGTCCGCGCATTCGGCCTTCCGCACGCCCGAGGCCAGCGACAACCTGATCGAGGCGGCGCTCGCGCACTGCCGCCGCATCGCGGCGGCGTAGGGCCGGCCGGTGACCGCGCCCGCGACGCACCACGTCGCCATCCTCGGCGGCGGGGCGGTCGGCATCATCTGCGCGCTCGAAGCGCTGCGCGACGGCCACCGCGTCACCGTGATCGAGCCGGGCGACCCCGGCGGCGAGCAGGCGGCGAGCTTCGGCAACGCCGGCTGGCTGTCGTCGCATTCGGTGATCCCGCCGGCCGAGCCCGGCACCTGGCGCAAGGTGCCGGGCTACCTGCGCGACCCCCTCGGGCCGCTGGCGATCCGCTGGCGCTACCTGCCGCGCGCCCTGCCGTGGCTGCTGCGCTACCTCGCCTCGGGGTGGACGGCGGCGCGCGTCGAGCGCACGGCGCGGGCGCTGCGCCCGCTCCTCGCCGACGCCCCCGCCCTGCACCGCCGCCTCGCCGCCGAGGCCGGCGTGGCGCACCTCGTCGAGCAGCGCGGCGTGCTGCACGTGTTCCCCTCGCGCGCCGCCTTCGAGGCGGGGCGGCTCGGCTGGGACATCCGCGCCAAGGTCGGCATCCGGTGGCTGGAGCTGTCGGAGGACGAGCTGCGCCAGCGCGAGCCCGACCTCCACCGCCGCTACCGCTTCGCCCTGCTCGTCGAGGAGGCCGGGCGCTGCCTCGACCCCGGCGCCTACGTCGCGGCGCTGGCCGCGCTCGCCGCCGAACGCGGCGCCAGCTTCCTCCGCGACCGGGCGACGGGCCTCGCCATCGAGGCCGGCCGGCTGCGGGGCGTCGCCACCGCCGCCCACGGCACGCTCGCCTGCACCAAGGCGGTGGTGTGCGCCGGGGCGCGCTCCAAGGCGCTGGCGGCGGCGGCCGGCGACAGGGTGCCGCTGGAAACCGAGCGCGGCTACCACGCCGCGATCGCCGACGCGCCGGTCGGGCTGCGCACCACGGTGATGGCCTCGGACGTCAAGCTCGTCGCCAACCCGATGGCGGGCGGGCTGCGCGCCGCTGGCACGGTGGAGATCGCCGGGCTGGAGGGCGCCCCGAACTGGCGTCGCGCGGAGATCCTGCGCGACCACCTCGTCGGCATGTTCCCCGGCCTGCCGCGCGACCTTCCGGCGTCGCGGGTCAAGCTGTGGTTCGGCCACCGCCCGTCGACGCCCGACGGCATGCCGGTGATCGGCCCCGCGCGGGGATGCCCCGACGTCGTTTACGCCTTCGGCCACGGCCATGTCGGCCTCGTCGGCAGCGCGCGCACCGGGCGCGTGGTGGCGCAGCTCATCGGCGGACGGGTGCCGGAGATCCCCCTCGCCCCCTTCGCCGCGACCCGCTTCTGAGATCGGTCGTGCCGGCGCGGCCTTGCGCGTCGGCCGGCCCGAAAGGACCCACCATGGCAGCCGTCACCTACTTCGTCGCCTTGCCCTTCGTGCGGAGCGAGGACGGCGACCTCGTCGCCGGCGAGGCGCAGGACAAGCAGACCGCCGCCGCGGCGGTGCGCGCCGCCGAGGCCATGGCCCGCACCGCCGCCGGCGCGGTCGCCTTTTCCCGCACGGGCGACCCCGCGACGGGCGATTTCGCCGACGCCGTGGTCATCCGGCAGTTCGGCGACGTGCCGAACCTCGGCGACCTTTTCGGCGGCTGACGTCGCGCCGCCGCAGCATGGCAAGAACGCAACACCCCAATCCGAAAGCGCCGCAGGGAGGTCTTTGAGCAATGCGTGTGCAGAAGCGGCGCTGTATTGAGACCGTGCTGCTGATTTCTGGAGTTTTCATGCACAGGTTCCTGCTCAGCGCGGCCTCGATCGCCGCACTCACCTCTGCCGCCGTTGCGGCTGACCTGCC
>CAXTFM010000233.1:0-3511 GCA_964243435.1 uncultured Beijerinckiaceae bacterium | reverse complement strand
CCGCCCGGTCGGCGGCGCGGAACACCGGCGCGCCCGTTGCCGCCGGCTCCGCCGCTGCGGGGCACGCGGCCAGCGCCGCAGCCAACGCGACGCGCGCCGCACCGCGACCCGAGGCGCCGTGCGTCATCGCTCGGGAAGGTCGTCCGGCGTGAGGAAGGCCTGCAGCCGTCCACCGCCGGCGCTGGCGTCGCGCCACGTCGCGGCGTCGAAGGCCACCACGGCGAGGCCGCAGGGGGGAAAGCGTTCGCGCAGCCGTTCCAGCGCGTCGCCGCCGTCGGCGAGCGCGAGCGCCGCTTCCGCGATGCCCGGATTGTGCCCGACGACGAGCAGGCAGCCGACGTCGGCCGCGACGCCCTGGAGCGTGGTGCGCAGCTGCGCCGGCATGGCGTCGTAGAGCCCTTCCTCGACCTGCATCGGCACCGCGCGGGCGAGCCCTTCCGCGACGAGGGCGAAGGTTTCGCCAGCCCGCCGCGCCGCCGACACCAGGGCCAGCGCCGGCACCGGCCCGTGCCGCCCGAGGTGAACGCCGAGGCGCGCGGCGTCGCTGCGGCCGGCGGCGGTGAGGGCGCGCCCCGCATCGCCGTCGCCGCTCTGCGCCTCCGCCCTGGCGTGCCGGAGCAGCATCAGGGTCAGCATCGCCGTGGTTCGCCCGGTTCGTTTCTCATGCGTCCGCCGCCGCTGTCGGGCCGGCCGGCGGAGGGGATGCCGGCCGGTCAGTCGGCGGCAACGGGCCGGCGCGGGCGGGGTTGCATCGCGCGGCCCGCGTCAGCCGCGGTTCAGCTGGTCGCCGGCGCGCTGCATCTGCTCCGTCGCCTGCTCGCCGGCGCGCTGCATCGCATCCGTGCCCTGCTGGATGGCCGAACGGCTGTTCTTGGCCATCTCCATCGGCACCGCCATCATCAGCTCGCTGAAGCGGCGGGTGAAGTCGGCGTATTTGGAGAAGGACTGCTGCATGAAGCTTGTCTGGATGGACACCACGTCCTCCACCGTCTTGGCGCCGCGCAGCCTGTCCATCAGCTGCGTGGTCGAGTCCATCGTGTCCTTGGACATCTTCTGCATTTCGCTGGCGAAGCTTTGCATCGACTTGGACGCGGCGGAATAGTTCGACGCGGCGCTGTCGTAGCCGGGGATGTTCTTCATGTCGGTGGGGTCTGTCATGGATGATCCTTTCGTGCTGCCGCGAGGGCGTGCCGCTGCGCAACGCGCCGGAGCCCCGCAAGTGCCGGGCAAGACACGGCAACGCCGCCCTCCGAAAGGCGGGGGCCACGCCCTGGGCGGCGCCGGCGCCGACGCAGCTTGTACCTATTCTAATTCGAATGTCCCGCGCGCTGCTGTTGAAGCCTTTCCCCGCATCCCCTAGCTGCAACATGGCCGAGATACCCGCCGGCCGCTTCAACGCCCTCATACCGCACGGCCCCGCACGACGTCGCGCGGTTCCACGCCCACCAACCCGCGCACCACACAACCCGCGCACCACCAACCCGCGCCCGGATCGCCCGATGCTCGTCGCCTTCCTCATCATGCTCCGCGAAGGGATCGAAGCCTCCCTCATCGTCGGCATCATCGCGAGCTACCTCGCCCAAACCGGGCGGCGGCAGTACCTCGGCGCGGTGTGGGTCGGCGTGCTCGTCGCGGCGGCGATCTGCCTGCTCGTCGGCCTCGGCCTCCACGCCGCCAGCGCCGAGTTCCCGCAGAAGCAGCAGGAAATGTTTGAAACGGTGGTGGCCCTGGTGGCGGTCGGCATCCTCACCTCCATGGTGTTCTGGATGAAGGCGGCGGCGCGCTCCATCAAGGCGGAGCTGCACGACCAGATCGACGCTTCCATCCGAACCGGGCGCAACGCCGCCGCGGCGCTGGTGCTGATGGCCTTCTTCGCGGTGGGCCGCGAGGGGCTGGAGTCGGTGTTCTTCCTGCTCGCCATCTTCGACCAGAGCACGGGGGCGGCGGTGCCGGTGGGCGCCGCGCTCGGCCTCGTCGGCGCGGTCGGCGTCGGCTTCGCCATCTACTGGGGCGGGGTGCGCCTCAACCTCCGGCACTTCTTCCGCTTCACCGGCGCCTTCATCGTGCTCGTCGCGGCGGGGCTCCTCGCCGGGGCGCTGCGCAGCGCGCACGAGGCCGGGCTTTGGAACGGCCTGCAGCGCGTCGTCGCCGACTGGGGCAACGTGCTGCCCGCCGACGGCCCGCTCGGCACCGTGCTCGCCGGCATGTTCGGCTACACCGACGCGCCGACGCTGGGCGAGGCGCTGATCTACGTCGCCTACCTGGTGCCGGCGATGATCCTGTTCCTGATGCCGGCGCGCCAGCCCATGCCCGTGCCGCACCGGGCCTGACCCCACCTTCCACGACCCCTCGATCGGACCGGACCCGCCATGCGCCACACCACCCTCGCCCTTCTCGCCGCAACCGCCCTCGTCGCGGTGCCGACCCTGCCCGCCCTCGCGGCCGCCGGCGCCCCGCCGACCGTCGACATCGTCATCAACGACCACGGCTGCGAGCCGATGGAGCTGAACGTGCCGCCGGAAAAGGTCGCGTTCAAGATCAAGAACAACTCCCGGCGCGGGGTGGAGTGGGAGATCCTCAAGGACAACATGGTCGTCGAGGAGCGCGAGAACATCGTGCCCGGCTTCTCCGCGACGCTGACCACCAAGCTCGACCCCAACGACTACGAGATGACCTGCGGCCTGCTGTCGAACCCCAAGGGCAAGCTCATCGTCAAGGTCGCCACCAAGGGCGAGACGGAGCCGAAGACGGCCGACCTCGGCCCGGTGATCCAGACCTACAAGGGCTTCGTCGCCGGCGAGGTCGACCAGATGGTGGAAAAGACCAGGGTGCTGGTCGACGCCGTCAAGGCCGGCAAGCTGGAGGCCGCGCAGAAGGCCTACGCGCCGGCGCACTTCACCTACGAGCGCATCGAGCCGGTCGCCGAAGTGTTCAACGACCTCGACAAGAGCATGGACTCGCGCGCCGACGACTACGAGAAGAAGGAGGAGGACGCCAACTTCTCCGGCTTCCACCGCCTCGAGCACGGGCTGTTCGCCAAGAAGTCCACCGCCGGCCTCGAGACCTACGCCGACAGGCTGATGACGGACGTGCTCGACCTCAAGGGCCGCATCGCTAAGCTCGACATCACGCCCAAGGTCATGGTGGGCGGCGCCGCCGAGCTGATCGAGGAGGTCGCGGCCAAGAAGATCGGCGGCGAGGAGGATCGTTATTCCCGCACCGACCTTTACGACTTCCAGGGCAACGTGGACGGCGCGCAGAAGATCGTGGCGCTGCTCAAGCCGCAGCTCACCAAGCGCGACCCCAAGCTCCTGAAGCGGGTCGAGGACAACTTCGCCAAGGTCGACAGGGGCTTGGCCAAGTACCGCACCGTTGACGGCGGCTTCAAGAGCTACGACGAGCTTAAGCCGGAGGACCAGAAGGCGCTGAAGGGGCCGATCACCGCGCTCGCCGAGGATCTGTCCAAGCTGCGCGGCACGCTCGGCATCGACTGACGGGAACAGGTCATGGA
>CAXTFM010000232.1:0-3617 GCA_964243435.1 uncultured Beijerinckiaceae bacterium | reverse complement strand
CCGGCACGCCCGCCGCGGCCGCGTCGCGGAGCACCGCCTCGGCGGCGTCGGGCGCCGCCGTCACGAGGTAGCGCCCCTGGTCCTCGCCGAAGGCCAGGCCCGGCCCGTCGTCGGGCAGCGCCACCGTCGCGCCGACGTCGCCGGCGAGCGCCATCTCGGCCAGCGCCACGGCGAGGCCGCCGTCCGACAGGTCGTGGACGGCGGTGGCGCGCCCGGCGCCGATGAGGCCGCGGACGAAGTCGCCGTGGCGGCGCTCGGCGGCGAGGTCGACGGGGGGCGGCGCCCCTTCCTCGCGGCCGCAGATTTCGCGCAGGTACAGCGACTGGCCGAGCCAGCCCGCCGTGGTGCCGACGAGGAGCACGGCGTCGCCGGCGCCGGCGAAGGCCGGCGTGGCGGCGCGCGCCACGTCGGCGATGACGCCGACCCCGCCGATGGCCGGCGTCGGCAGGATGCCGCGCCCGGCGCTCTCGTTGTAAAGCGACACGTTGCCGGACACGATGGGGAAGTCCAGCGCGCGGCAGGCCTCGCCGATGCCGCGGACGCAGCCGACGAACTGCCCCATCACCTCCGGCTTCTCCGGGTTGCCGAAGTTGAGGTTGTCGGTGGCGGCGCGCGGCAGCGCCCCGGTCGCGGTGATGTTGCGCCACGCCTCCGCCACCGCCTGCTTGCCGCCCTCGTAGGGGTCGGCCTCGCAGTAGCGCTGGGTGACGTCGGTGGTCAGCGCCAGGCCCTTCGGCCCGTCGCCGACCCGGACCACGGCGGCGTCGCCGCCGGGGCGGCGCACCGTGTTGCCGCCGATGAGGTGGTCGTACTGTTCCCACACCCAGCGCTTGGAGGCGAGGTCGGGCGACGCCATCAGCTTGAGCAGCGCGTCGGCGGTGCCCATCGGCGGATCGACGGGGCCGAGCACCGGGAGCCTGGGCGCGGCGACGTGGGGCCGGTCGTAGAGCGGCGCCTGGTCGCCGAGCTCCTTGATCGGCAGGTCGGCCTTCACCGCGCCCTCGTGGCGCACCACGAAGCGCAGGGTGTCCGTGGTGCGCCCGATGACCGCGAAGTCGAGCCCCCAGCGGCGGAACACCGCCTCGGCGGCGGCGCGCTTTTCCGGGTGCAGCACCATGAGCATGCGCTCCTGGCTTTCCGACAGCATCATCTCGTAGGCCGTCATCCCGGCCTCGCGCGCCGGCACCGCGTCGAGGTCGAGCTCGATGCCCAGCTCCCCCTTGGCCCCCATCTCCACCGCCGAGGAGGTGAGGCCGGCCGCGCCCATGTCCTGGATGGCGACCACGGCGCCGGTCTGCATCAGCTCCAGGCAGGCTTCCAGCAGCAGCTTCTCGGCGAAGGGGTCGCCGACCTGCACGGTGGGGCGCTTCTCCTCCGCGCCCTCCTCGAAGCTCGCCGAGGCCATGGTGGCGCCGTGGATGCCGTCGCGCCCGGTCTTCGAGCCGAGGTAGACGATGGGGTTGCCGACGCCGGTGGCCACCGCGGTGAAGATGGCATCCGTGCGGGCGAGGCCCACCGCCATGGCGTTGACCAGGATGTTGCCGTCGTAGCGGGTGTGGAACTCGGTCGAGCCGCCCACGGTGGGCACGCCGAACGCGTTGCCGTAGCCGCCGATGCCGGCCACCACGCCGGCGACGAGGTGGTGGGTGCGCGGGTGCGCGGGGTCGCCGAAGCGCAGCAGGTTGAGGCAGGCGATCGGCCGCGCCCCCATGGTGAACACGTCGCGCAGGATGCCGCCGACCCCCGTCGCCGCGCCCTGGTAGGGCTCGATGAAGGAGGGGTGGTTGTGGGACTCCATCTTGAACACGCAGGCGTCGCCGTCGCCGATGTCGATCACGCCGGCGTTCTCGCCCGGCCCCTGGATCACCCAGGGCGCCGCCGTCGGCAGGGTGCGCAGGTGCAGCCGCGAGGACTTGTAGGAGCAGTGCTCGTTCCACATCGCCGAGAAGATGCCGAGCTCGGTGAAGCTCGGCGTGCGGCCGATGAGGTCGAGGATGCGCCCGTACTCGTCGGGCTTGAGCCCGTGCGCGGCGACGAGGTCGGGGGTGATGGCGGGTTCGGCGGCCGGCATGGCGTCTCGTGCGGTCTCAAGCTGCGGCCGGACGGCGGCGGCGCGACCCTAGCAAGACTCGCCCGCGCCTGTCGCCCGCCCGGCGCCAAGTTTCAGCGCAACGCGTCGGCGAGGAGGGCCGCGCCGGAAAGGAGGAGCAGCACGTCGAGGATGGCGTGGAACGCGGCGACGCTCATGCGCTGCACGACCGCCTTGCCGAGGAAGGCGCCGGCCATCACCGCGCTGCCGACGACGAGGCCCTGGAGCACGGCCGGCGCCGGCAGCGCGCCGAGCTGGCGGAAGGTCGCGATCTTGGCGACCATCAGGACGAAGGAACTCGCCGCCTCCGTGGACAGGAACGGCCCGAGCGTGAGGCCGTAGCCGGCGAAGGCCGGCACGCTGAGCGGCCCCGTCGACAGCACGATGCCGGTGATGAAGCCGATCAGCGCGCCGGCGCCGGCGAGGTGCCAAAGGCCGAGCCGCAGGTCGCGCGCCCTGAGCCAGCGCCGCGCCGGGATCATGGCGAGGAAGAACAGGCCGAGCGCGACGTCGACGAGGCGGGCGGGCAGGACGAGCAGGGTGCGGGCGCCGAGCGCCGCGGCCGGCGCGCCGGTGACGGAATAGGCGGCGCAGGCGCGCCAGTCGACGTCGCGCCACCACGCCGCCACCTTGCCGACGTTCGACATCAGCGCGGAGATCGCCATGATCGGCACGGCCTGCTTCGGCCCGTACTGGTAGACGAGGATCGGCAGCAGCATGATCGTCGAGCCGGTGCCGATGATGCCGCTGAGCGCGCCCGCCGCGAGGCCGACGATCAGCACGAAGAGGTAGGCCACGGCGCCTCCAGGGATGGGGCGCTGGACGCCTGCGCGATTCGTGCCGATGGAAAAGCCGGCGCTTTAGCGTTACCTCCTTTGCGTCGCGCGCGAACACCCGTCGTGCGGCGGCCGGGAGGTGCGGGATCGTGGGTGCGCGTGGACTGATCCGGACGGCATGGCGGATCGCCGCCGCCGCGCTGGTCGCCGGCGGCCCGGCGCTGCTCGCCCCCGGCCCGGCGCGCGCCGGCTCCGCGGTCAAGGCGGACCACGTCGCCGCGCGCCTCGTCGCGGCGGTGGAGGGCACCGGCGACCTGCGAAGCGTGCCGGCCGGCCTCGCCGTCACGCTGGACGAGGGCTGGAAAACGTACTGGCGCGCCCCGGGCGAGGCCGGCCTGCCGCCGGCACTCGCCTGGGCGGGGCCGGCGAACCTCGCCGGCGCCACCCTGCTCTACCCCGCGCCGCAGCGCATCACCGTGCTCGGCATCCAAACCTTCGGCTACAAGCACGAGGTGGTGTTTCCCCTCGACCTCCGTCCGGCCGAGACGGGGCAGCCGCTCGACCTCAGGCTGGCGCTCGACATCCTGGTCTGCGCCGAGCAATGCGTGCCGGAAACGCTGCACCTCGCCCTGCTCATCCCCGCCGGGGCGGCGGCGCCGGGCGCCGACGCGCAGCGCCTCGCCCGCGCCCGGGCGGGCGTGCCGACGGACGCGCGCAGCGCCGGCCTCGCCGTGACGGGCGTCGCCGAGGTG
>CAXTFM010000231.1:0-3622 GCA_964243435.1 uncultured Beijerinckiaceae bacterium | reverse complement strand
AATCAGCGCCGTGCCAATCGACAGCGCACACCTCACCGCCGCAGCGTGAAATCCGGCATCCGGCGCCGAGCCGGCGTTCGACGAGACATGGGGATGGCAGGCCGATGAAGCTGGTGGTGGCGTTTATCAAGCCGTTCAAGCTGGAAGAGGTGCGTGATGCCCTGACCGGCATCGGCGTCCACGGCATGACGGTGACCGAGATCAAGGGCTATGGGCGCCAGAAGGGCCACACGGAGATTTACCGTGGCGCCGAGTACGCCGTCAGCTTCCTGCCCAAGATCAAGCTGGAGATCGGCGTGCCGCCGGACCTGCTCGGCCCCGTGGTCGACGCCATCACCAACGCTGCCCGCACGGGGCAGATCGGCGACGGCAAGATTTTCGTGACCAACGTCGAGCAGGCGGTGCGCATCCGCACCGGGGAACGCGACCTCGACGCGCTCTAGCGTAGGGGTCGGGAAGCGCGGATCGTGCTTCCGCCCCGACCACGGCGGGACAAGGGCTCGAAACACGGGATCAGGTACCCGCATCGCCTCGGGGAGAGGTGGTGCGGTTGGATAACGATGCGACGCATTCGCGGTCTCGCATCCAACGCGGCTTTCGTCCGGGGGACAAGGAATGACAGTGAAACTGCCGAAGGGCGTCGCGGCGCTGGGGCTCGGTTTGCTTGCCGTGGTTGCGACGGCGGGATGGTCGTGGGCGCAAACCGCGCATCCCGAGGTTGCGGCGAGCCCGCCAGCGGCGCCCGTGCCGAACAAGGGCGACACCGCCTGGATGCTGGTGTCCACCGCGCTGGTCCTGTTGATGTCGGTTCCGGGGCTCGCGCTGTTCTACGGCGGCTTGGTGCGGTCGAAGAACATGCTGTCCGTGCTCAGCCAAGTTTTCATGATCGTGGCGTTGGTGTCGCTGATCTGGGTCGTTTACGGCTATTCGCTCGCCTTCACGGGCGGGCCGGACGGCTTCCTCGGCGGCTTCATCGGCGGCGGTGATCGTCTGTTCCTGAAGGGCATGACGCCCGACTCGACGGCGGCGACCTTTTCCAACGGTGTGGTCATCCCCGAATACGTCTACATGGCGTTCCAGATGACCTTTGCCTGCATCACGCCGGCGCTGATCGTCGGTGCCTTCGCCGAGCGCATGAAGTTCTCCGCCCTGGTGATGTTCATCATCCTGTGGGTGACGTTCATCTACTTCCCCATCGCCCACGCGGTGTGGTTCTGGCAGGGTCCCGACGCAATCGGCGACGCCGCCAAGACGCTCGCCGCCGCGACCGACCCGGCCGCGAAGGCCGCCGCCCAGGCGGCGCTCGACAAGGTCACCGGCAGCGCCGGCTACTTCAACCAGCTTGGCGCACTCGACTTCGCCGGCGGCACGGTGGTGCACATCAATGCCGGCATCGCCGGCTTCGTCGGCGCCTTGATCCTCGGCAAGCGCGTCGGCTACCCCCGCGAGCCGATGCCGCCGCACTCGCTGGTGATGACGATGATCGGAGCGTCGCTGCTCTGGGTCGGCTGGTTCGGCTTCAACGCCGGCTCCAACCTCGAATCGAACGGCGTCACGGCGTTGACCTTCGTCAATACCTTCATCGCCACCTCGGCCGCTACCCTGGCCTGGCTTTTCGCGGAATGGATGATCAAGGGCGAGCCGTCGCTGCTCGGCATGTGCTCGGGTGCCATCGCCGGCCTCGTCGCCATCACCCCGGCGTCGGGTTACTGCGGCCCGATGGGTGCGATCGTCCTCGGCCTCGTCGTCGGCGTGGTGTGCTTCTTCTTCGTGTCCGTGGTGAAGAACAAGGTCGGCTACGACGACTCGCTCGACGTCTTCGGCGTGCACTGCATCGGCGGCATCATCGGCGCCATCGGCACCGGCATCCTCGTTGCGCCGGTCCTTAACGGCGTCGGCCTGACCGACTACACCGTCAAGCCCGGCTCGGCCGCCCCCGGCACCTACGACATGCTCACCCAGGTGCTGATCCAGTGCAAGACGGTGGCGTTCACGCTGCTCTGGTCGGGTATCGGCTCGGCGATCCTTTACAAGCTCGTCGACCTCACCATCGGCCTGCGCGTCTCGGTCGATGCCGAGCGCGAGGGCCTCGACATCGCCGAGCACGGCGAGCGCGCCTACAACACGTAGGAGCGCGGCGCGCGGTGGTGCCGCGCTCGCGAAGGTGACGTGCCAAAGCCCCGCCGCAATCGCGGCGGGGTTTCGCGTGCCAGATGCCGCCGTGTTCGGTCCCGCAGCGACGCGGCCGCGATGCGTCCGACGACAGGGTTAAGCCGTCCTTAACCGCCGATCCCTAGCCTGCGCTGGATGGCCTGTTCGGCCCCCGCTGCCCGGCAGGTACGGATGCGTACGACGACCAGCTACACGCCGCTCGATCACATACCGGAGCCGCTGCGCGTCTTCGTCGGCCGCCGCTTCGCCGAAGCCTGCGGCCTTGCGATCCTCGCCGGCCTCGCCGCGCTCGGCGTCGCCCTGATGACCTGGTCGATCGGCGACCCGAGCTTCAACCACGCAACCTCGTCCCGCGTCCAGAACTGGCTCGGCGCGCCCGGCGCCGCCGCCGCCGACCTCGTGATGCAGATGTTCGGCCTGGCGTCGCTCGCCGTGCTGCTCCCCGTGGGCTTCTGGGGCTGGCGCCTGCTGACGCAGCGGCGGTTGCCGCGCGTCGTCATGCGCGTCGCCCTCCTCCTGTCCGGCGCGCTGTGCGCCGCCGGGGTCGCCGCGCTGCTGCCGGTGACGGCGCATTGGCCGCTGCCGACCGGGCTTGGGGGCGTGGTCGGCGACATCGTCCTGGCCCTGCCGCGCCGCGTCTTCGCCGGCCTGCGCCCCGCCGTGCTTGCCTGCGCGCTGCTCCTCGCCGTCGCCGCCGTCCTCCTGCTGAGCGCCTCCATCGGCCTCCGGGACCGGCAGCGCTTCGATGAGGACGACGACGCACCGGCGCCGCGCGCCGCAGTCCGCGGTGACGACGACGATGAGGCAGAGCCCGGCCTCGCCCTGCTGTCGCTCGGGGCGCTCATCCATGCCGGACTCAGCGTCAAGGCGCTCCTCGTACGCCGGCTGCGCCGCTGGCAGCCCGAAGGGCGGGTGCCGCACCCTGCCGGCGCCGGCCACTTCGATGTGCCGTTCGATCTGACAACCCTCGCCGTGCCGCAGGAGCCGACGTTCGCGGAGCCGCGTTTCGACGCGACGGCCTACGCGCCGCCGGCCGTGCGCGCGGCGCTGGCGCCCGCGGCGCGCATCATCCCCGCCGCCGCGGCGGCAAAGCCGAGTCAGCGCGCCGTTCGGGAAACCACGCCACGGTTGGAACGGGGCGCCTACCAGCTTCCGCCGCTGGCCATCCTCGCTGAAGCGCGACGTCAGCCGGCCGCGCAACTGCCCGAGGACACCTTGCAGCACAACGCACGGCTGCTCGAGGGCGTGCTCGACGATTTCGGCGTCAAAGGCGACATCATCAACGTCCGGCCCGGCCCGGTGGTGACGTTGTACGAGTTGGAGCCCGCGCCGGGCATCAAGTCCTCGCGCGTCATCGGCCTCGCCGACGACATCGCCCGCTCGATGTCGGCGGTATCGGCGCGCGTCGCCGTGGTGCCGGGGCGCAACGCCATCGGCATCGAGCTGCCGA
>CAXTFM010000230.1:0-3680 GCA_964243435.1 uncultured Beijerinckiaceae bacterium | reverse complement strand
CGCCCGACGAGGTGGCCGCCGGCCCCGTGCTCGCGACGGCGGTGCCGGCGGCCGGCGGGGTACCGCCTCCCTGGCGCGGCGTCGACGAGGGCAGCCGCAACGTCGGAGCCAGGGTGTCGGCGTCTCCGCTGCGCCCGAGCCGGCCGCCGCTGAGGTCCATGGGTGCGCCGGCGACGTCGTCCGCCTGGCCCGACGCCGGCGCGCCGAGCGTCTTGGGCCGGCCGGGCGCGGTGGGCGTCGCGGTGTCAGGGTCGAAGCTGTCGTCGCGCCGCTTGCGCAACCGGGCCGCCTCGGCCTCCGCCACCACCGCCGGGCCGTCCGGCACGACGGCCGTTTGTCCGGCGCCCGCCGGTCGCTCGGCCTCCGATCGCTTCTGTCGTGCCGGGGCGGCGGCGAAGCGCCCATCGACATCGGCCTGGAAGCGCTGGAGTTGGTCCACGAGCTTGCGGTTGGCGTTCTGCAGTTCCTCGATCTGGCCGGTCATGTCGCGGATGCGGCCTTCGAGCTTGCTCACGCGGACGGCGAGGGCGCCGGGATCGGGCGCGTCCACCCCGCCACCGCGGCGATAACCGGAGTCGCGTCCGTAGTCGCCGTCGTCGCCATAGCCCGGCGGCGGCCGATCGAAGTCCTGCGCGCGCGCCGGCGCCGCGCCGAGCACCGCCGCGAGGACGAGAAAAAGCAGGGGGCGGCGAAACGTCATCCGTCTGGGTCCGGCTGTCGACGACACGAGGTGCTGTGAGCAAGCACGCGAAACCGGGCGGATTTTTGCCGACGCCTCACACCCGCTCGCGCGTGCGCGGCACGGTTGCGGCGATGGCCAGCATGATACGGTCGTAGCCGCGCGCCGGCAGCAGACGGCCAAGCAGGGCGGCAAGGTAAAGGAACCAGGGGAAGGCGATGGTGGCGTGCCCCGCGGCGAGGCGGCGCTTGATGAGCAGCCCCGCCTGCCGTTCCGACAGCTCGCCGGGCTTCACCGCCGCGATCGAGTCGTTCAGCGGTGTCTTGACGAAACCGGCGACGACCAGACTGACCAGCACACCTCGTTGTTCGAGACGCGCGCGGATCGACTCGGCATAGGCGTGCACCCCCGCCTTGGTGATGCAATAGGCCGGCGAATACGGCAGCCCGTGCAGACCGGCGATGGAGCCGATGACGGCGACCTGCCCGTGCCCGCGGGCGACCATGCGCTCTGCCGCCGGCTCGACCGTGTTGAGCACGCCGACGAGGTTGGTGGCGATGATGGCGCGCACCGCCTCGGGTTCCTCCATGACCTCGTCGGGGGCGAGGCCGGTGGTGATGCCGGCGTTGGCGATGGCGAGGTCGAACGGGGTCGCCGCGTCGACGCGGGCGATCCATCCCGCCATCGCGGCCCGGTCGCGCACGTCGAGCACGCCCGTCTCGACCTCGGCGCCCCTGGCCCGTGCGTCGCGCGCGACGGCGTCGAGCCGATCGCGGTCGCGGCCGGTCAGCGCGAGGCGGATCCCCGGCGCAGCATAGGCCAGGGCGAGCCCGCGGCCGATGCCGCTCGAGGCACCGGTGATCAGCACCGACCGGTGGATGCGAGTCACGGTGACGGCGCCCGCCGCGCTGGCACGGTCCGCGCGTTCACAATCGCACGGTCGCCTCGGCGAGGCACACCAGGTCGGCGCCACGCTTGACCGTGAGGCGCAGCACCGCCTGCGCGTCGCCCCGCAGCTGGACGACCTTGCCCGAAACGGCGACGGCCTCGCCGACAAGCACGGGACGGATGAACTTGGCCGACAGCCGGGCGAGCGTCGTTCCCGGCCGCCACGCGGCGAGGAACGGCTCGAGGCAGCCGACGAGGAGCATGCCGTGGATCGGCGGGCGCTCCAGCCCCACCCGTGCGGCCAGCGCGGGATCGGCATGGAGCGGGTTGTCGTCGCCGGAGGCGGCGGCATAGGCCTCGACGTCGGCGGGCGCGAACGGCCCGAAGGTGCGCTCCGCGAGGCTGTCGCCCTGCCGGACGGCCGCGTTCACGCCGCCGCCGGGACCGCGACGAGCCGCAGCACGGTTTCCAACCGCAGCAGCTCGCGCTGCATATCGTCGAGGAGGAGGCCGTGCACGCTCAAGCGTTCCGGCTCGCACGAGCGCGCCGCCGAAAGGGCAAGGTGGTACGCCACCTGCGGCTCCAGCGGGCCGGCGTAGTCGAAGCTTTGTGATTCGTGCACGGGAACAAGGTCGGGCTCGGGAAGCAGCGCCATGATCGCGCAGCGCACGTCGGGCCGGGCCAGCCACCGCATCGGGAACGTCGCCGGCACCGTGCGATCGTCGCCGCCACACCCCGTGGCTCGACGGAACGCGGCGACGGCCGCCGCCTCCGCGACGACGGCGAAGGTCCCGAGCGCCTCGGGCGTGGTCACGCCGCCTCGGCCCCCTGCACCACCAGCACCGCATTGATCCCGCCGAAAGCGAAGCTATTCGACATCACCGTGCGCATGCGCAGCGGGCGCGCCTCGTTGGGAATGGGATCGACGCGGCATTTCGCGTCCGGCTCGACGAAGTTGATCGTCGGCGGCGCCACCTGATCGCGCAGCGCACCGATGCTGACCACCAGTTCGAGGCCGCCGGCGGCACCGAGGCCGTGGCCGTGGACCGGCTTGGTGGACGACATAGGCAGCACCTCGGTGCGCTCGCCGAAGACGAGGCGCAGGGCCGCGGACTCGGTCGCGTCGTTGACGATGGTCGCGGTACCGTGGGCATTGACGTAATCGATGTCGTCGGCGGCGACGCCGGCATCGTCGAGCGCCATCCTCATCGCCCGCGCCGCGCCCTCGACATCGGGCGCCACCGGGTCCTTGGCGTCCGTTGTGGTGCCGTAACCGGCGAGCGTCGCCAGTGGCGTCGCCCCCCGGGCGCGGGCGTGCTCGGCCGATTCCAGCACCAGCACGGCGGCACCGGCGCCCAGGATCATGCCGTTGCGCCCCTTGGAAAAGGGCCGGCAAAAGTCCGGCGTCATCACGCGCAGGGCTTCCCAGGCGAACATGGAGTTGTTGGTGATGCAGTCCTCCGTCCCTCCGACAAGGGCGACGTCGACCGCACCGGAGCGGATCAGCTGCAGGCCGATGCCGATGGCCTGGGTCGAGGAGGAGCAGGCGGAGGCCACGGCGAAACTCGGACCCTGCGCCCCGTAGCGCATCGACAGGTTCGCCGGGCAGGCGCTGGGGATGAGCTTCGGCACCGTAAGCGGGTTCGGGCGCCCGTTGCTCATCAGGGACAGGTAGATGCCGTCCTCGATGGTGGTCATGCCGCCGATGCCGGTACCGACGATCGTCGCCGCGCGGGGACCGAGCCGCGTCGCGCGCTCGAAGCCGGCCTGCGCCATCGCCTCGTCCGCGGCGACCAGCAGGTATTGGCTGGTGGGATCGCAGAAAGGCAGCACGGCGCGTTCGAGATGCGCTTCCGGTTCGAAGCCCTGGACCTGCGCGGCGATCTTGATGCGGCCGCGGTAAGGGTGCGGGAAGCGTGGCGGGTTGATGCAGGGGCGCCCGTGGCGGGCCGCCTGCCACAGCCGTTCGGCGCCGATCCCGGCGGCGGACACGGCGCCGACCCCGGTGACGACGACTCCCCCGTCGCCGGCCATCAGGCCTGCTGCTTTTCTTTGATGATGTAGTTCGCGATCGCGTCGATGGGGCCCTTCACGTCCTTGGCGTCGTGGAAGG
>CAXTFM010000229.1:0-3779 GCA_964243435.1 uncultured Beijerinckiaceae bacterium | reverse complement strand
CGCGTCGGCGAGGTCATCATCCGCACCTGGCAGACCGCCGACAAGATGAAGCGCCAGCGCGGGGCGCTGCCCGGCGACGGCGCGGCCGACAACGCCCGCGCCAAGCGCTACGTCGCGAAGTACACCATCAACCCGGCCATCGCCCACGGCGTCGCCGACCATGTCGGCTCGGTGGAGGTCGGCAAGCTTGCTGACCTCGTGCTGTGGACCCCGGCCTTCTTCGGCGTGAAGCCGGACCTCGTGCTCAAGGGCGGCGTGATCGCGGCGGCGATGATGGGCGACCCCAACGCCTCCATCCCGACGCCGCAGCCGGTGCATACCCGCGCGATGTTCGGCAGCTACGGCGGCGCCCCCGCCGGTGCCTCGCTGACCTTCGTGTCCGCCGCGTCGCTCGACAAGGGGCTGGCCTCGCGCCTCGCCACCCGGCGCCGGCTGGTGGCGGTGCACAACACGCGCGGCGGCATCGGCAAGCGCTCGATGATCCACAACGACGCTACGCCGACGCTGACCGTCGATCCCGAACTCTACCGCGTCGAGGCGGACGGGCAGCACCTCACCTGCGAGCCGGCGGCGTCGCTGCCCATGGCGCAGCGCTATTTCCTGTTCTGACGCGTCGCCTCCGACTTGGACCAGCCGGGTCGAGGCCGCGTTCGCCGGGGATGCCGCCGGCACCCACCTCGTGCGCCTCGCGGAGACCGGCGCGCTGCGCCTGCGCCGCCTGCGCGGGCAGGCGTGCGAGGCGCTGGTGGTCAACACCGGCGGCGGCCTCGTCGGCGGCGACAGCCTGCGCTCCACCTTCGCCGTGGAGGGGCGGGGCGCGGCCGTGACGCTCGGCACGGTGGCGGCGGAGAAGTGCTACCGGGTCGGCCGCACCGGCGTCACCGTGTCCACCGCGTTGCGCATCGGGGCGGGCGCGTCGCTGCATTGGCTGCCGCAGGAGACGATCCTGTTCGAGGGCGCGCGGCTCGACCGCTCCCTCGACGTCGAGCTGGCGCACGGCGCCACCCTGCTTGCGGCCGAAACGTTGGTGTTCGGCCGCATTGCCCACGGTGAGGCGATGGCGAGCGGCAGCCTCGACGACGCTTGGACGATCCGGCGCGGCGGCCGGTTGCTCTTCGCCGACCGCACGCGGATCGCCGGCGAGGTGGCGGCGACGCTGGACCTCCCTGCGGTCGGCGCAGGCGCGCGCGCGGCGGCACTGCTCGTCGCGGCGGGGCCGGGCGCGGCGGACCTGCTCGATCGGCTGCGCGCAGCAATCGCGGCTGAGCCGGCGGTGGAAGGCGGCGCCAGCCTCATCGGCGAGGACCTCGTGGTAGCGCGCCTCCTCGCCCGCGCCCCCGAGCGGCTGCGCAGCTGCCTCGCGGCCCTGCTCGCCGCGGCGCGCCCCGCCCTGCCGCGCGGCTGGTAGCCGGTCGCGCCATCCCTGCTTCCCACATTCGACCCGTCGGGTCAGGCCGCTTTCGCCGCGATGCCGTCGAGCGCCGCCACCGCCTCCGCCGGTAGGTCGAGGCTGCCGGCGGCGAGGTTTTCCCGCAGGTGCGCCACCGTCGAGGTGCCGGGTATTAGCAGGATGTTGGGCGCGCGGCGCAGCAGCCAAGCGAGCGCGACCTGCATGGGGGTGGCTTCGAGGCGCCCGGCGACGGCGGACAGCGTGTCCGACTGGAGCGGGCTGAAGCCGCCGAGCGGGAAAAACGGCACGTAGGCGATGCCGTCGGCGGCAAGGGCGTCGATCAGCGCGTCATCGTCGCGCTGCGCCACGTTGTACTGGTTCTGCACGCAGACGATGGGACAGATGCGGCGGGCGCTTGCGACCTGCGTCGCGGTGGCGTTGCTCAGCCCGATGTGGCGCACCAGCCCTCGGCGCTGCAGCTCGGCCAGCACGGTGAGCGGCGCCTCGATCGGACCCTCGGCGGGACCGTGCCGGTCGAACATCAGGCGGAGGTTGACCACGTCGAGCGCGTCGAGCCCGAGACGGCGGAGGTTGTCGTGGACGGCCTGCGTCAGCTCCTCGGGCGAAAAGGCCGGGTTCCACGACGCGTCGGTTCCCCTGCGCGCGCCGATCTTGGTGACGATGACGAGGTCGTCCGGGTAGGGCGACAGCGCCTCGCGGATCAGCTCGTTGGTGACGTGCGGCCCGTAGAAGTCGCTGGTGTCGATGTGGTCGACGCCGTTCGCGACGGCCTCGCGCAACACGGCGAGCGCGGCGTCGCGGTCGCGCGGCGGCCCGAACACGCCGGGCCCGGCGAGGCGCATGGCGCCGTAGCCGAGGCGCGTCACGGTGCGCGTGCCGAGGGGGAAGGTGCCGGGTGTGGGTTGCATGGTCGGTCCTTTCGTTCGGCGTCCCGTGTACCCCCCGAGGCCCGGCGCGATAAGCCGGCGGACGCCGCACGGGTTGTCCGGTTGGCCGAACGATGGCGGCGCGTTGCCGCCACTCCCGCACCCGGCTAGCTTGGGCCTGTGCAAGGAGACAAACGCGTATGGATGCGGTGCGGCGGCGAGCGACGGGAGTGGCGGCCGGCGGCACCTGGTCGGGCACGACCCTCGACAGCGTGGTGCTCGGCTTCGACGACCGACATCGCCGCCGCCTCGCCATGCGCGGCGTGCGCGGCACCGCCTTCCTCCTCGACCTCGCGGTTGCGGTGGCGCTGCGCGGCGGCGACGCGCTGCGCCTCGATGATGGCGCGCTGATCGAGGTCGTGGCCGCCCCCGAGCCGCTGGTGGAGATCGCCGGCGAAAACCTCGTGCGCATCGCCTGGCACCTCGGCAACCGCCACCTGCCCGTGCAGCTTGCAGGCCGGCGCCTGCGCATCCGCCGCGACCACGTCATCGAGGCGATGGTGGAAGGGCTGGGAGGCCGCCTGCGCCCGATCGAGGCCGCCTTCGATCCCGAGGGCGGCGCCTATGCCGGCCACGGCGGTCATGCGCACGGACGTGAGCTTGGACATGGGCATGGGCACGACGGCCACGGCTGAGGCCCTTCCCCTCGCGCTGTTCGCGTGGCTATCGCCGTCCTTCCCCGTCGGCGGTTTCGCTTTCTCGCATGGGCTGGAATGGGCGGTCGAGGCCGGCGACATCCGCGACGCCGCCGAGCTGCGGGGCTGGCTCGACGGGCTGCTCCGCTTCGGATCGCTCCGCGCCGATGCCGTGCTGCTCGCCGCCGGCCACCGCGACCCGGACGGCGTCGGGGCGATGAACGAGCTGGCGCTGGCGCTGGCCCCCTCCGCCGAGCGCCGGCTGGAGACGGCGGCGCAGGGCACGGCCTTTCTCGCCGCGGTGACGGCCGCGTGGCCGGCACCGCACCCGGCCCTCGCGTGGCTGGCGCAACTGGACGAGGCCGCCTACCCCGTCGCGGTCGGCGTCGCGGCGGCGGCGCACGCCCTTCCCCTGCGGGCGACGCTGGAGCTGTTCGCGCTTGCCGCCGTGAGCAACCTCGTTTCCGCCGCCGTACGGCTGGGGCCGATCGGTCAAACCGACGCGCAAGCCACCATTGCCGCGCTGATACCGGCCATCGCAGACCTCGCCGCCTGGGCGCAGACGGCGACGCCCGCCGACCTTGGCACCTGCGCGTGGCGTTCCGACATCGCCGCCATGCGCCACGAAACGCAGTATTCCCGCCTGTTCCGCTCCTAGGCGGCGGGGACGAGGCCGCCGGCCGCCTCGATGAAGCGCAGCACCGTGTCCACGCCCGCGCCGGCCCGCATGTTGGTGAACACGAAGGGCTTGTCGCCGCGCATGCGCCGGGCGTCGCGCTCCATCACCTCCAGCGAGGCGCCGACGTG
>CAXTFM010000228.1:0-3785 GCA_964243435.1 uncultured Beijerinckiaceae bacterium | reverse complement strand
GCAGGACAAACCCTAGCCCTCGCCCACCTCGCCCTGCTGCTCGGCCTCATGGGGGCCGCGGCGGTGTCCGCCCACCGCGCGCGCAACGGCATCCGCATCGGGCGGCGCGGCGGGCGCTACCACCGCCTCACCACGCGGCAGATGCTGCGCCGCGTCGCGCGCAGCCGCGGGGCGGCGCAGGGCTGGAAGCGCCCGGCGCCGTGACCGCCGGCCTCAGGCCCGCGCCCCGAGCGCGACGCCGGCGGTGCGCGCGCGGGTGGCGAGCGACACCCCGACCGCCACCGCGAAGGCCAGCGGCACGGTGACGATGGCCGGCGGGTCGTAGGGGAAGATTGGCGCGGCGTAGCCCAGCACCTTGACCCAGATCGCCGGGCCGATCACCGTCAGCGTGGTCGCCGCGACGAGCCCGGTGAGCCCGCCCGCGAGCGCACCCGCCGTGGTCAGCCCGCGCCAGTAGATGCACAGCACCAGCACGGGGAAGTTCGCCGAGGCGGCCACCGCGAAGGCGAGGCCCACGGTGTAGGCGACGTTCTGCGTGCGGAAGATCAGCCCCAGCGCCACCGCGAGGCAGCCGATCGCCACCGTGGCGATGCGCGACACCAGCACCTCGCGGCGCTCGTCGACGTTCTTGAACACGCGGCCGTAAAGGTCGTGGGAGATCGCCGAGGCGCCGGCGAGGCCGAGGCCCGACACCACCGCGAGGATGGTGGCGAAGCCCACCGCCGAGATGAAGCCCAGCATCGGGCCGCCGCCGAGCGCGTGCGACAGGTGGATCGCCGCCATGTTGGCGCCCCCGCGCAGCGCGCCGGCCGCCGTCTTGTAGGCGGGGTCGGGCAGCACCAGCGCCACCGTGCCGTAGCCGATCAGCATCACCAGCAGGAAGAAGAAGCCGCAGAACGCCGTGGTGTAGAAGGCGGAGGTGCGCGCGGTGCGCGTGTCCTTGACGGTGAAGAAGCGCATGAGGATGTGCGGCAGCCCGGCGACGCCGAAGATCAGCCCCACCTCCAGCGAGAACCACGACACCGGGTCGCGGCTCATCCCGGCCGAGGAGAACACCGCCTGGTGGCGCGGGTGGACGGCGCCGGCCTTGGCGATCAGCGCGCCGAGGTCGAAGTCGAAACGCACCAGCAGCAGCACGGCGAGCAGGGTGGCGCCGACGAGGAACATGCCGGCCTTGATGATCTGCACCCAGGTCGTCGCCGCCATGCCGCCGAAGGTGACGTAGGTGATCATCAGGGCGCCGACGATGAACACGGCCACGGGGTAGTCGAGCCCGAACAGCAGCTCGATGAGCTGCCCGGCGCCGACCATCTGCCCGATGAGGTAGAGGGTGATGACGACGAGCGAGTTCACCGCCGCCATGATCCGCATCGGCGTTTCGCTGAGGCGGCGGGACAGCACGTCGGCGAAGGTGAAGGAGCCCTGCGCGCGCAGCGGCTCCGCCACCAGGAACAGCAGCATCGGCCAGCCGAACAGGAAGCCGAGGGCGTAGAGCATGCCGTCGAAGCCGCTGGTGGTGATGATGGCGGTGAGGCCGAGGAAGGCGGCGGCGCTGAGGTAGTCGCCGGCCATGGCGAGGCCGTTCTGGACGGCGGTGATCTCGCCGCCCGCCGTGTAGAAGGCGGCGCGGGTGCGGGTGCGGCGGGCGACCCGCCAGGTGATGAACAGCGTGGTCGCCACGAACAACAGGAACAGCCCGATCGCCAGCGGGTCGAGCTGCTGCTTGTCGCTGCCGGCGGCGAGCGCCACCGCCGGCAGGAGGTGCAGGTGGCCTGCGGTCAAGCCCGGCATCAGCGCGCGCTCCTGTTGGCGAGAAGGACGTAAATGCCGGTGAGGGCGACGGCGAACACGATCATCGCGGCGGCGAGCACCAGGCTGAGCGGCACCGGCCCCAGCGCCGGCGCCTCCATCGCGCGCGGGTCGGCGGCGAGGAAGGCGAGGAAACCGGCGAAGGCGAGGAAAAGGATGGCGGCGAAGCCGAAGCGCACGCCGAGGTTGCCGACGGGACGCTCCGCCGCCCCGCGCTCGAAGGGTTGGGTCACGCTCACACCACCTTGTCGCGGATGAACTGGGCCGCCGGCACCGTGGTCGCGAAGGACGGGCGGGCGTCGAGGATGTCGAAGTAGCCGGCGAGGTCGGGATGGGCGTCGCGCCAGTTCATCGCGGCGTAGCGCACCCCGAGGTAGCCGAGCACGCTGCCGATCGCGATGTCGGCGAGGCCGAAGCGGTCGCCGACCGCGAAGCGGCGCGTGCCGACCGCCGCCGCCAGCGCGGCGACGCCGCCGCGGATCTTGCGCTCCTGGCGCATGATCCAGGCCTCGCTGACGTGGCCCTGCGGGCGCATCCGCTCGAACAGGATCAGGATCACCGCGTCGCACACCCCGTCGGCGATCACCTCCAGCCGCTTGTGTGCGAGGATGCCGTCGTCGTCCGCCGGGAGCAGCGGCGGCGCGGGGTGGCGCCGTTCCAGCCATTCCAGGATGTAGGACGACTGGAACAGCGGCTCGCCGCCATCGGGCAGCAGCACCGGCAGCTTTTCCAGCGGGTTGTGGCGCGGCAGGGTGGTGTCGTCGTTCCACGGCACTTCCGTCACCAGCTCGAAGGGGATGCCCTTCTCGGCGAGCGCGATGCGCACCTTGCGGGCGTAGGGCGACGGCGTGGCGCTGATGAGCTTCATGCCCTCCCGACAAACAAGCGGCGTGCCACGCGGTCGCGGCCGCGGCGCGGCGGCATCCCGCATTCGGCGCGGACCGCATGCGTCGATTGCCGGCGATGGGCGTTGTTCGAGGGAGCAGACGGGTCTGGATCGGCACGGAGGGACGGATGGGGGAGTTGCGGATCATGCGCGCGGTGGAGCGCGTGCCGGGCGGGATGATGGTGGTGCCGCTGCTGCTCGGCGCGCTCGTCGCCACCTTCGCCCCCGGCACGCCGAAGTTCTTCGGCTCCTTCACCGGGGCGCTGTTCAGCGGCGCGCTGACGATCCTCGCCGTGTTCTACGTGTGCATGGGCGCCGGCATCGACTTCAAGGCGACGCCCTACATCCTGAAGAAGGGCGGCACCCTTTTCGCCGTGAAGATCGCGGTGGCGGTGCTGTTCGGCGTGGTGTTCGGCCGCCTGCTCGGCGAGGCCCCGGTCACCGCCGGCGCCTTTGCCGGGCTTTCGACGCTGGCCGTGGTCGCCGCGATGAACGACACCAATGGCGGGCTCTACATGGCCCTGATGGGGCAGTACGGCGAGCCGCGCGACGTCGGCGCCTACACGGTCATGTCGCTGGAGTCCGGCCCCTTCCTCACCATGGTGACGCTGGGCGTCGCCGGGCTCGCGGCCTTTCCCTGGCAAACGCTGGTCGGCAGCATCCTGCCGCTGCTGGTCGGCATGGTGCTCGGCAACCTCGACCGCGAGCTGCGCGCCTTCTTCGGGCGCGCGGTGCCGGTGCTGATCCCGTTCTTCGCCTTCGCGCTCGGCACCGGGCTCGACCTCGCCAAGATCTGGCAGGCGGGGGTGCTCGGCCTCGGGCTCGGCGTCGCCGTGGTGGTGGTCACCGGCGTCCCGCTGTTCCTCGCCGACCGGCTCACGGGGGGCACCGGCGTCGCCGGGGTGGCGGCGTGCTCGACGGCGGGCAACGCCGCCGCCGTGCCGGCGATCGTCGCCGCCGCCAACCCGGCCTACGCCCCCGCCGCCGCGCCGGCGACGGTGCTGGTCGCCGCCACCGTGGTGGTCACCGCCATCCTCACGCCGCTCGTCACCGCCGCTGCGGCGCGGCGCTTCGGCCGGCGCCACGAGGT
>CAXTFM010000227.1:0-3868 GCA_964243435.1 uncultured Beijerinckiaceae bacterium | reverse complement strand
CGCTGCATGGATTGCGGCATTCCCTTCTGTCACAACGGTTGCCCCGTCAACAACCAGATCCCTGACTGGAACGACCTCGTTTATCGCGGCAATTGGGAGGAAGCGTCCCGCAACCTCCATTCCACCAACAATTTCCCCGAGTTCACCGGGCGCATCTGCCCGGCTCCGTGCGAGGCCGCCTGCACGCTGAACATCAACGACGCCCCCGTCGCGATCAAGACGATCGAGTGCTCCATCGTCGACCGCGCCTTCGCCAACGGCTGGGTCAAGCCGGAGCGCTACGGCAAGGCCACGGGCAAGCGCGTTGCGGTGATCGGCTCGGGGCCGGCCGGTCTCGCCTGCGCCCAGCAGCTCGCCCGCGCCGGGCACGACGTCCACGTGTACGAGAAGAACGGCAAGCCCGGCGGGCTGCTGCGCTACGGCATCCCCGACTTCAAGATGGAGAAGCACCTCATCGACCGCCGCATCGCGCAGATGGAAGGCGAAGGTGTCACCTTCCGTTGCGGCACCAACGTCGGCGTCGATGTCAAAGGCGAGGATCTCGTCGCCGAATATGACGCGGTGGTGCTGTCAGGTGGGGCGGAGAAGCCGCGCGATCTGCCGATCCCGGGCCGGGAACTGCACGGTGTGCATTTCGCGATGGACTTCCTGCCCCAGCAGAACCGCAGGGTCGGGCACGAGGTGGTGACCACCAACGATCCCGTCCTCGCCACCGGCAAGCACGTCATCGTGATCGGTGGCGGCGATACAGGCTCGGACTGCATCGGCACGTCCATCCGCCAGGGCGCGCTTTCGGTGACGCAGCTCGAGATCATGCCGGAGCCGCCGGTCAAGGAGAACAAGCAGCTGACCTGGCCGGACTGGCCGTTGAAGCTACGTACCTCTTCCTCGCACGAGGAGGGCGCCACGCGCGATTTTTCCGTGCTGTCCAAGGTTTTCGAGGGCGACAAGGACGGCAACGTCAAGTCGATGACGTGCGTGCGCGTCGACAACAGGATGCAGGAGGTGGACGGCAGCGCCTTCGCGCTGCGCGCCGATCTCGTGCTGCTCGCCATGGGCTTCGTGTCGCCGGTGCCGGAGGGCCTGCTGGCGACGCTCGGCGTCGAGCTCGACCGCCGCGGCAACGTCGTCGCCGACCAAAAGAGCTATTCGTCGTCGGTCAGCAAGGTGTGGGCGTGCGGCGACATGCGGCGCGGGCAGAGCCTCGTGGTTTGGGCGATCCGCGAGGGCCGCCAAGCCGCCCACGCCGTTGACAAGGCGCTGATGGGGCAAACGGTGCTGCCCCGCTAACCGGGGCGCGGCGCGGGCGTTTGGCGGCGGTTGGCGATGACGACGCCCGCCGCCGCAACCATCATTCCCGCGATCTGCAAAGGCACGAGGGCCTCGCCGAACAGCGCCAGCGCCATCAGGGCCGTGAACGGCGGCACGAGATAGAACAACGATGTCACCCGCGCGACGGCGCCGCCGCGGATGAGGTGGAGCAGCAGCAGCGTCGCCACGACCGAGAGCACGATGACGGCCCAGGCGAGGCCGATCCATACGTCGGCGACGTTGACGAGCGCGGGGCCGCGGACCGTGGCGGCGAACGGCAGGGTGACCGCGGCGCCGCCGAGGAACTGGATCGCCGCCCCGCTGCGCAGGTCGGTGACGGCGCCGATGCGCTTCTGCCAGATCGTGCCGAAGGTGATGCCGCACATGGCGACGAAGGCAACCGCCATGGCCGGAGCCGGGATCGCGGCGGTGCCGCGGAGCGTCGGCGCCAGCACGAGCAGCGCGCCGACGAAGCCGACGGCGATGCCGCACCAGCGCGCGGCGCCGACCCGCTCGCGCAGCAGCGGCCCGGCCAGCGCGCCCGTCAAAAGCGGCTGCAAGCCCGAGATCAGTGCGGCGACCGCCGCCGGGACGCCGTGCTTGATGGCCCAGAACGTGCCGCCGATGTACACGCCCTGCATCAGCGCCCCCGCGATGAGGCTGTTCAGCCAGTCGACGGGCGTGCGCGGCCAGGGCGCCCGAGCCGCCAAGGCGATGAGGGCGAGCACCGCCGCGCTGAGGGCGAAACGGATGCTGATGAAGCCTTCCGGCTCGACGAAGGGGCGCACCAACCGCGCCACGATGAAGCCCGACGCCCACAGCACCACGAAGATCGCGGGCGCCGTTTGACCCAGCAACGCCTCAAAGCGTCCGTTCGCCGCTGGTGGGGAGGCTCTCACGCGTGAAGGGTCCGGTGGCGCATACGGTGCGGTCGCGGCGTCGCGACCTTGCTCCGCATGGCGCGTTGGAGGGGTCACCCGCTTAGCCTAGGCGGACCGGCGCGTCGACCGCGCACCGGACATGATGGAGCGATGGGCGGGCTATTCGCCCGATCGTTCCCCGGCGTTGCGCGCCATGAAGGTTTCCGGTGAGCCGTCGGCTGGATCGACGAAGACGATGTCGGTCGGCGCGCGACGTGGCGCATCGATGGACATGAAGACGAGCGGTGCATCGAGGATGTCGGGGATGGCGTGCACCGTGCCGCGCGCGAAGCAGATCAACTGCCCGGGCGCGCATTCGGCGATGGTGGAAGGGTCCGCCATCCAGAAGGTGCCGCGCCCGGTCACCACGTAAAGGTACTCGTCGCAGGTGCGGTGGTAGTGGGCCGGCACCGACCGGTAAACGCGGAAGACGCGGGCGCTCGAACTCTCGCAATCGCGCAGGTAGATGTCGGCCAGCATGGTGTCGGCATGGTCGGGCAGTTCGGATGCCAGCGTGCGTATGTCGAAGCGTCCGCCTTTGATGCCGCTCATGGTCCGCTCCCGCCCGATGCAGGCAAGCCGGCGCTCGGCTGTCGGGTTCCCCCGCGCGGCGCGCTTGTCGCGCCACGCGGGATGACGCAACATCCCACGGCAGCGACGCAAGGACCTCATGCCCGCCTTTCCCTTTTCCGCCATCACCGGACAGGCCGAGATGAAGCTCGCCATCCTGATCGCCGCGGTGGATCCGGCGATCGGCGGCGTGCTCATCCTCGGCGACAGGGGCAGCGGCAAGTCGACGGCGGTGCGCGCGCTTGGCGCCCTGCTGCCACCCATGCCGGTCAACGCGGACTGCCGCTACAATTGCGACCCCGGCAGCCCCGAGGGCTTCTGCGACGAGTGCCGCGCCCGCCGCGACGCGGGTCTGCTGCGCGCGACCACGATGCCGGTGCCGGTGGTCGACATGCCGCTCGGCGCGACGGAAGACCGCGTGGTCGGCGCCCTCGACCTCGAAATGGCGCTCGCGCGGGGCGTCAAGCGCTTCGAGCCGGGGCTGCTCGCCCGTGCCAACCGCGGCTTCCTTTACATCGACGAGGTGAACCTGCTGGAGGACCACCTCGTCGACCTGCTGCTCGACGTGGCGCAGTCCGGCGAGAACGTGGTGGAGCGCGAAGGGCTGTCGCTGCGCCATCCCGCCCGCTTCGTGCTGGTCGGCACAGGCAATCCGGAGGAAGGCGAGCTGCGCCCGCAGCTCCTTGACCGCTTCGGCCTCGCCGTCGAGGTGCGCACCCCGGGCGACCTCGCCGAGCGGATGGAGGTGGTACGCCGCCGCGACGGCTACGAGCGCGACCCCGCCGGTTTTGCCGCCAGCTGGGCGGAGCAGGAGGCCGAAACGCGCCGGCGCATCCTTGCCGCGCGCGAGGTCGCGGCGGCGACGGAGGTGCCCGACGCCGTGCTGGAGGCGGCGGCGCGGCTGTGCATGGCGCTCGGAACGGACGGACTGCGCGGCGAGCTCACCCTGATGCGCGCCGCTCGCGCCGCCGCCGCGCTGGCCGGCCGCCCGCGGGCGGGGCTCGACGAGCTGCGCGCGACGGCGCCACTCGCCCTGCGCCACCGGCTGCGCCGCAACCCGCTCGACG
>CAXTFM010000226.1:0-3908 GCA_964243435.1 uncultured Beijerinckiaceae bacterium | reverse complement strand
GGTAGGGGTCGGTCTGCCGCTGCATCTTGGCGCGGGCGTCGTTCTGCACCCGCTCCACCGCGGCTTCCGCGGTGAGGCCGCCGGTGATCGCCTCGCGCAGCCGGCGCAGCCAGCCGCGGTCGTTGGCGATGGCGCGGAAGGTTTCCAGGATGTCGCGGGTTTCGGTGCCGGCGTCCTCGTCGTGGCTGATGAGCCGGTCGATGGAGGCGCGCATGCCGGCCACCGCCGCGTCGAGCCGCTGCATCTCGTGCGCGGTGTTCTCCGCCACGATCTGGTGGACGATGATGCGCGGCTCGTGGAGCACGGCGTGGCCGAGCCCGATGCCGTCGGTGATGGGCACGCCGGCGAGCGACAGCGGGCGGCGCGTCGCGAGGTCGTCGGCCGAGCGGGCGAGCGATTGCAGCTCGCCGGACGCGATCATCTCGGCGAGCAGCATCGCCGTGGTTTGGAGGACCTCGACCTCCTCGTCGTTGTACAAGCGGCGCGCCTTGTTCTGCACCACCAGCACGCCCAGCGTGTTGCCGCCGCGCAGGATCGGCACCCCGAGGAAGGAGGTGTAGGCCTCCTCGCCCGTTTCCGGGCGGTAGGAGAAGGCCGGGTGCTGCTGCGCGTCGGCGAGCGCCAGGCTTTCCGCGGTCTGCGCGATGAGGCCCACCAGGCCCTCGTCGGCCTGCATGGTGGTGAGGTGGACCGCTTCGCGGTTCAGGCCCTCCGTGGCGTAGAGTTCGAGCCGGGAGTCGGCGCGCAGCACGTAAACCGAGCACACCTCGGCGACCATGTTGGCGGCGATGTGGACGACGATGCGGTCGAGGCGCGTTTGCGCGCTGACCGGCTCCGCCATCACTTCGCGGAGCCGGCGGAGCAGCAGACGAGGACCGCCGTGGGCGATCTGCATGGTCCTCACCGTGATCTCGAGTCCGCCGGCGGACGGCGCCGGCCGGTTCGGCGCGCGGGCGCCCGCGACCGCCGGCACCGTCGTCGTCGCGGCCCGTATACCCGTTCGATCATCGCCGCGGCAAGCCCACCCCTTGAGGGGGCATCGTACTTTGGAACATCTGGCAAAAGTATGGGCACGTCGATCACAAGACGTGCGCCGGCAGCCGAAAGATGAGCCGCGCAGTTCCTTTGCCGAGCCTCGGCCGCTGAAAAGAACGCTATAGCAAAGGACACGTTTTTAGCACGAAACTACTGCGGTCCGCCCAGGCCGGACCGGCATCCGCACGGCGCTCAGGTCAGTTCCACGCTGACGACGTGGGGCAGGGCGCGCAGCGTGGCGGCGATGTCCTCCGTGGCGTCCCGCGTCAGGCGGGAAAAGGTGACCTGGATCGAGTCGGTCTCGTTCTCGCCGCCCTGCACCAGGACGAACTGCTTCACCCGCGTCGCCCGCGCGCCGATGAGGTCGTGGAAGCTCGCGAGCGACAGGCTGTCGCGCTTGGCGGCGATGAGCATGCGCCGCATGGTCGAGCGCTCGCGCAGGCGCTCCTCGACCGGCTTGATGCCGGCGAGGATGAGCAGCACGATCGCCGTCGTCGCCAGCCCGGCGAAGAACAGCCCGCTGCCCACCGCGAGGCCGATGGCGGCGACGCCCCACAGGCTGGCGGCGGTGGTGAGCCCCTTCACCACCTCGCCGCGGAGCAGGATGGTGCCGGCGCCGAGGAAGCCGATGCCGGACACGACCTGCGCGGCGATGCGCGAGGGGTCCAGCACCACGCGGGGGCCGAGCACGTCGTTGAAGCCGTGGGCGGACACGATGATGAGCAGGCAGGAGCCGACGCAGACCAGCATGTGGGTGCGCAGGCCCGCCGCCCATTGCAGCCGCTCGCGCTCGAAGCCGATGACGCTGCCGGCGAGCGCCGCGACGACGAGCCGTAACAGAACCTCCGCCCATCCCATCGTGGCATCCTCCGTCGCCGCGGTTCCCGCGTCGCCGACAACGCAAACGACGCGCGGGCGGGCGGGTTGCGCCGCGCTCCGCCGCGCTTTCGCCGCAAAGGCGGCCCTCATCGGAGGCGGGCAGCCGCAGGGGAGAGGACGCGAATGGGTCGAACGATGACGGCGGCGGCCGGCGCCCTGATCCTCGCGCAGCTCGTCCCGGCGGCGCTGGCGGCGGCGCCGGACCCGCCATCCGCCGTTGCGCCCGTCGCGCCCAAGCACGAAGGCGCCAAGCACCAAGCCCTCAAGCACCAGGCCGCCAAACACGAGGGCGTCAAGCACCAGGCCGTCAAGCATGAGGGCGCGGCGAAGGCCGCGGACACGGCGGGTGCGCCGCCCGCCCCGTGGATGAGCGTCGATCCCGACCGCGCGGCCCGGCCGGACGGCGCCCCGCCGCCGCACAAGGCCGTCGTGTCGCACGCCAGGCCGAACGACCCCGTCGAGATCGGCGGCAAATGGAACGGCTCCAACGCGTCCAGCGCCCAAACGCGGGCGGAGAACTACAACGGCGACGCGGCCGGCACGGGCGGCGCCGTCGGCCTCAAGCTGCACTTCTGAGCGCGGCGGCCCAACCCCGAGCTGGCCGGCCCTACCTGTACCGCGTCCACACCTCGCCGGAACAGATCAGCCCGCCCATCACGCAGCCGTCGAGCTTGAGCGCCTGCGGCGATTGCAGCGCGATGTGGGCGAGGTAGTGCGTGCCGTTGCGGACGTCGACCACCGTGCCGGTCCAGCGCGCCCCGTCGGGGTGCATGTCGAGGAGGATCGCCTCGCCGATGCCCTGGCCGTCCGTTGTCCAGCTCAACGCCCCGCACAGGTTGGGGCCGCAGGGTCGGATCGCGACCCGGGCGGACTGGTCCTTCACCGTCCATTCGCCGACGGGCGAGGGCGTCGCGCTCGCGACGAGGAGCGGTGCGAGGACGGCGAGGAGGAAGCGCATGTCGGTCCTGGTCGTTGGGGAAGCGGGGGTGTCAGCAGCCGGTCCGGCCGGTGAGCGCGCAGTTCTGCAGGCTGACCATGTCGACGAGCGCCTTGAGCAGCACGATGCCGGCCACGGCGAGCACGACCGCGAACAGGATGCCGATCACGATCGCGCGAGGCGAGGGGCTCTGCGCGCGCGGCGTCTTGTCCACGGGATCGGGCATGGCATTCGGATCGTCTCCGCTCCTTATCGCTTATGACAAGGTGGCGGCCGCGACGGAAAACACTTTTTCGCCAGCGCGGCGGCGGGATCGCCGTCACCGCGCCTCGCGCCACCGCCCGCCACACCGAGGATTCTTCATGGATGACGCGACCCCGATCCTGCCGGCGCACATCGAGTCGACGATCGAGGCCATCGCCCGGCTCCACGCCGAGCACCACGCGCAGGCGAGCGGCCTGCAAAGGCTGTCCGAGATCCTCACGGCCCATGCCGGGCGCCCCTCGTTCATGGTCGGGGTCACGGCGCTGCTCGCCGCCTGGGTCGCGCTGAACTGCGCCCTGATCGCGGGCGGCGTCCAGCCGCTCGACGCGCCGCCGTTCCCCTGGATGCAGGGCGCCGTCTCGCTCGGGGCCTTGTACATGACGATCATCATCCTGACCACGGAACGCAACGACGACCGGATCGCGACGCATCGCGAACAGCTGACGCTGGAACTCGGCATCCTCAGCGAGCAGAAGGCGGCCAAGATCATCGCGCTCTTGGAGGAGCTGCGCCGCGACATGCCCGTGGTGCGCGACCGCGCCGATGCCGAAGCCGCCGCCATGTCGGCCGCCGCCGACCCCGAAATGGTGCTCGGCGCCATCAAGGACAGGCACGAGGAGTTCAAGGTCGGCGAGGCCGTGTGACGGCCCGTTCGCGATCCTGACCGCCGCCCGCGCTCACTTCCCCGTGGCGCCAGCCGGCGACGAGCCGCCGGGCGACGCGGCCGCGGCGGCCAGAAGCAGGGCGGCGACGCGGTGAACGCGCATGCTGGTCCCCGATGCCGTTTCCCTTG
>CAXTFM010000225.1:0-3913 GCA_964243435.1 uncultured Beijerinckiaceae bacterium | reverse complement strand
GCGCTGCCGAGGGCCGTGGCCCCCGCCCCGGCGGCCGAGGCCGGGGCGCCGCCGAGCAGGGACACGTCGAGCCCCGGCACGATCTGCGCGTGAACGGCACCCGACATCGGGCCGGCCGCGCCGGCGCACAGCACGATCGCCGCCGCCGTGCTTTTCAAGTATTGGCGCAGCGACGACTGCGGCGCATGCATGCGGGATCGCCCCGTCGACAGACGTGATAGCACGATGGCGGTCATGGCACTTGCCCATTCAAGATCGTCCGATGTGAAAACAATCGCGCATCAAGCCTAATGAATGGCAAACTCCTCTGCATTTCTGTACGATTACGTTGCGTTACATGGATGATGACGTTGCGTTACATTTGAGGTGACGTAACGTTACTTTCAGGCCGTTGGTCTTGCTCGTATAGAGCGGACGTGCCGCAATCGTTGACGGCAGCGCATCCGCAGGATCGCGCCGCTGACATCGCATCGGGAACGTGGCGCCTGGCTTTGCGCGACCGCCGAACACGTCGCCCGGCCGACGTGTCGGCCCGTTGCGCTCGTCCAGCGGCATCGGCCGAAGCGGCATCCCTAGGACGAACGACGCGGTTCTGCTACTCAGGATGCGGCTGCGGCACTCATGCCTTCGCCATCGACGGCGAGCCCCATGCTGATCAGGTACGGCTTCGACATCACGGTCAACTGCGCGCAGCCGACGCCGATGGTCACCCTGCTGAGCGTGCGCGACGAGCGCCTCGCCGCCGACGCCCAAGCCCCCGACAGCTACCACACGGTGCCGGCGGTGCCGTCAACGACCTACACCGACCTTTTCGGCAACACCTGCCGGCGCTTCGTCGCCCCGACCGGCGACCTGCAGCTGTGGGGCGACGGCACCGTCGCCGACAGCGGCGCCCACGACGCCGTCGACGCCGCCGCGGCGGAAACGCCCGTGGCCGACCTCCCGGACGCGTGCCTGGTCTACCTGCTCGCCAGCCGCTACTGCGAAACCGACAAGCTCAGCCAGATCGCATGGGACCTGTTCGGCCTCGTGCCCCCGGGCTGGCGGCGTGCGCAGGCGATCTGCGACTTCGTCCACCAGCACATCGCCTTCAACTACCAGAACGCCAGTTCGAGCCGCTCGGCGATGGACGTGTACGAAGGGCGGACCGGCGTGTGCCGCGACTTCGCGCACCTCGCCATCGCGCTGTGCCGCTGCATGAACATGCCGGCGCGCTACATCAACGGCTACCTCGGCGACATCGGCGTCCCGATCGTCGACCCGATGGACTATTCCGCCTGGATCGAGGTCTTCCTCGACGGGCGCTGGCGCACCTTCGACCCGCGCAACAACATCCCGCGCATCGGCCGCATCGTCGTCGCCCAGGGGCGCGACGCCGCGGACGTGCCGCTGATCAACTCGTTCGGCCCGCACTGGCTGCGGGCGTTCCGCGTGTGGGCGTATGTGGTGGGGTAGTCGGGCCCGCCCGGCAGCGTGTTCGGCCGCCCGGCGGCCGGCGCTTGACCAGCGCGGGCGCGCGTCCTTCGCCGAATCTGGCCGCGCCGCTCGATTGGCCGATGGCGGAACATGCGATTTCCCGTCATTGGTGGCGTGACCCGCGCGGGTGCGCGTGCTTGACTGGGCACGCCCGCGCTTCGGGCGACGTCGCGAAGGTTCGTCATGAAGGTTTGCATCTACGGGGCAGGGGCGATCGGCGGCTATGTCGGCGTCCTGACGAAGCTTGCCGGCGCCGACGTGTCGCTCGTCGCGCGCGGCGCGCACCTCGCCGCCATCCGCAGGAACGGCCTGCGGCTGCGCATCGACGGCGAGGAGAAGGTCGCCTCCATGGACGCGACCTCCGACCCGGCGGAACTCGGCCCGCAGGACTACGTCATCATCGGCCTCAAGGCGCACCAGGCCTGGGAGGCGGCGGAACAGATGCGCCCGCTGCTCGGGCCGCACACCGCCGTGGTCACCGCGCAGAACGGGTTGCCGTGGTGGTACTTCCACGGCTTCGAAGGCCAGTACGCCGACCAGCAGATCGAAAGCGTCGACCCCGGCGGGCGGCAATGGAACGCCATCGGCCCGCAGCGCGTGATCGGCTGCACCGTGTACCCCGCCGCCGAGATCGACGAGCCCGGCGTCATCCGCCACGTGTCCGGCAACAAGTTCGGCCTCGGCGAGCCGTCGCGCCAAGTCACCGAGCGCGTGCAGGCGCTGTCCGCCCTGTTCGAGCGCGCCGGCCTCAAGGCCCCGATCCTGCCGGAGATCCGCAACGACATCTGGCTGAAGCTGTGGGGCAACCTGTGCTTCAACCCGATCTCCGCCCTTACCCACGCGACGCTGGACGTGGTCGCCACCGACCCCGGCACGCGCGCCCTGGCGCGCAGCATGATGGAGGAGGCCGAGCGCATCGCGCGGCGCATCGGCGTGCATTTCCGCGTCGACATCGAGAAGCGCATCGTCGGCGCCAGCCGCGTCGGCCCGCACCGCACCTCCATGCTGCAGGACGTCGACAAGGGGCGTCCGATCGAGCTCGACGCGCTGCTCACCGCCGTGCAGGAACTCGGCCGCATGACGGAGGTGGACACGCCGCACATCGACACCGTGCTCGCGCTCGCCCAGCAGATGGGGCGCGTCAAGGGCATCTACCCGACCTTCCCCGATCAGCCGCCGATCGAGATGAACGTCTAGGCCCGGCGGCGGCACGGCGTCCCGATCGCGGCCGGACGCGGTGGCGCGGCACCCGGCCCTCGGCTCAAACATCGGTGATCGGAACGATTCCGCTTAAAGTCGGCGCGCCATGCCGCTACTGCGTTGGCTCGAACAGGAGAACGTGCATGCAGGCCTTGCCCAAGCTTCTCGCGGCCGCGTCGCTGGCGCTCGGCGCCGTCGCCGGCCCCGCCCTTGTCGGCCCCGCCCTTGTCAGCCCTGCCCTGGCCGACCCCGCCCTGGCGCAGGAGGTGGGGACGCACCACAAGATCGGCATCATCGGGTCCGGCCATGTCGGCAGCACCCTCGGCGTCCTTTGGGCCAAGGCCGGCGACGACGTGATGTTCGCTTCGCGCCACCCCGACGACCTCAAGGAGGTCGCCGCCAAGGCCGGCCCGCACGCCAGCGTCGGCACCCCCGCCGAGGCCGCCGCCTTCGGCGACGTCGTCGTCATCGCCGTGCCCTACAAGGTGCTGCCCGACGTCGCCGCCGCCAACGCCGCCGCCCTCAAGGGCAAGGTGGTGTTCGACGCGTCGAACGCCGTTCCCCCGCGCGACGGCGCCCTCGTCGACGAGGTCCGCAAGATCGGCATCGGCGCCTATTCCACCAAGCTGATGCCGGACGCGCACCTCGTGCGCGGCTTCAACGCGATCAACTACAAGAACATGGAAGGCGACAGCTTCCGCAAGGACAACCCCGTCGGCATCCCGCTCGCCGGCGACGATCCCAAGGCGCTGGCGGTCGGCGCCGAGCTGGTCAAGCAGGCCGGCTTCGTGCCCGTGGTGGTGCCGCTCGCCCGCGCCGACGAGATCGGCCCGCAGCGCCCGCTCGGCACCGGCGTGTTCACGGTGGCGGAATGGAAGCAGAAGCTCGGCCTGCCCAAGTGACGGCGGGTGCCGGCGCGGGCACGCGGGATGACGGGGCGGCCCGGTGAATGAGCCGCTGACCGGCCGGGCCGACCAGGCGACGTCGGGTACGGGGGTGCCAAGTCCGGCAGCATCGGGCTCGGCAGCATCAGGTCCGGCGGCATCGGGCTCGGCAGCGTCGGGTCCGGCGGCGGCGGAGGAACCGCGCCGCTACCTCGGCGGCCTCGTCGCCGTGCGCGGCAGCGAGGTCGCGGCGCTGGCCTACGCCTGGCTCTACATCGTCGCGGTGCTGATGTCGTACTACATCATGCGGCCGATCCGCGACGAGATGGGCGTCGCCGGCGGGGTCAAGAACC
>CAXTFM010000224.1:0-3970 GCA_964243435.1 uncultured Beijerinckiaceae bacterium | reverse complement strand
GCGTGGCCGCCGGTATCGAGCACGCTGAGCTGCGCGCCAGGGATGAGCCGGGCGAGTTCCTCGCTGAAATAGGGCGGGGTCAGGATGTCGTCGCGGGCGACGAGCACCAGGGTCGGCACATCGAGCCCCGGCAACGCGTCGCGACGGTCGTAGGCGAGGATGGCGTCGAGGCGGCTTTCCTGGACGGCGGGGGCGCCGAGGCTTGCCGCCGTGCGCGCCTCCTCGGCGGCAAGCTCGTCGGCGTGCGCGTTGATCCACCATGGTGGGTAGAGCAGGAGGGAGGTGAAGCTGGCGTAGGCCTCCGCCCCGACATGTGTGCGCAAGAGGCGGCGGATGGCGAAGAGCTTGCGGCGGTACGGGTCGCCGCAGGTCGTGCTGCTGTTGATGACCAAGCGGCCGATGCGACCGGGGTGGTCGAGGGCCACGCAGGTGCCGATCGCGCCGCCGGTGGAGTGGCCGAGCCAGTCCGCCCGCTCGATCCCGAGGTGATCCATCAGCGCCACCGCGTCGCCTGCCATCTGCGCGATGGAGGACACGGCCGTGCGCGTGCTGCGCCCGGTGCCGCGCTGGTCATGGAGGATGACGCGGTGCCGGGCGGCGAAGGCCGGGAGGTTGGGCGTCCAATAGGTGCCGACGCCGCCGAGGCCCGCCACCATCATCAGCGGCGGCCCCTCGCCGTGCTCTTCCCACCAGATCTCGCCGTCGGGCAGCGCGAGCACGGGCATCAGGCGGCCACCTTGGCGCCGAGCTGGCCCCAGATCGTGCGGAAGACGGCGTTGAAGGCCGGGTTCTCGCGCAGCGCCACGGGGTCGCGGTCGGTGGTGCCGAGGTCGACCGCATGGACGGCGAGGATGCGTGCGGGGCGGTGCGTCATCACGATCACCCGGTCGGCCATGGTGATCGCCTCGCCGATGTCGTGGGTGACCAGGATGGCGCTCTTCGCCCGCTCGCGGATGATCGTCATGGTTTCCGTTTGCAACAGGAGCCGGGTCTGGAAGTCGAGCGCGCTGAACGGCTCGTCGAGCAGGATTACCTCCGGGTCGAGCGCCAACGTGCGCATAAAGGCGACGCGTTGGCGCATGCCGCCCGACAGCTGCGCCGGCCGCGCTTGCTCGAAGCCGCCGAGGCCGTAGGCACGGATGAGGTCGCGCGCCTTCGCCTCCGCCTTGCCACGGGGGCTGCCGCGCACCTCCAGGCCCAGCACCACGTTGTCGAGCACACTGCGCCAGGGCAACAGCAAGTCTTTTTGCAGCATGTAGCCGACGTGGCCAGCAGCCTTGGACACCTCCGCGCCGTTGAAGAAGATCGCGCCGCTTGTCGGCTTGAGCAGCCCGGCGATGCAGTTGAACAGGGTGGACTTGCCGCAGCCCGACGGTCCGACGATGGCCAGCGTTTCCCGCCGCCGGAGCGCGAAGCTGATGCCGCGGAACGCTTCGACGGCGCCCGGCTGGCCGGCGCCGAACACCATGCCGGCACCGCGCGCCTCGAGAACGGGGACGTCGCTCATTCCCATCGCATTCGCCGTCCGACCAGCGTCACCACGCCGTCGAGGACGAGCGCCATCGCCATGAGCGCGAACACGCCGAGCCAAACGCTGTTCAGGTCGTACATGGTGCCGGCGTAGTACACGAGATAGCCGAGCCCCTCTTTGGCGGCGATGTACTCGCCGACAACCGCGCCGATCAGCGCGAAGCCGACGTTGAGGCGCAGGCCGGCGACCACCCAGGGCATGCTGGCCGGCACCACGATGGTGCGGAACTGCTGCCAACGGCTGGCGCCAAGCGAGCGCATCAGTACGAGGAGGTCGGGATCGACGCGCTTCGTGCCGCTTTGCGCCGTGATCAGCGCCACGATGGCGACCAGGATCGCGGCGCTCGCGACCTTGGAACCGATGTCGATGCCGAACCACACGATGATGAGGGGCGCGAGGGCGATCTTGGGCACGCCGTTGAGCGCCACGATGATTGGCCGCAGGGCGTCGCCGGCGAGCGGCGACAGCCAGAGCAGAAGGCCGAGGCCCGTGCCGAGCAGGCTGCCGACGACGAAGCCGAGCGCGGCTTCGGCAAAGGTGACCCAGCAGTTGCGCAGCAGAGTGCCGTCGGCGGCGCTTTGGATGAACTTGCCCCAGATGCCGCTCGGCTGACCGTAAAGGTAGGCCTGCAGCAACCCCGCGCGCACCGCGCCTTCCCAAAGGAGGAGGATCGCCGCGACGAGGCCGGCCTGGAGCAGGAGCACGCGGAGCCTACCGCGGTCCCAGCGCGGCCAAGCCGCCCGCGCGGTGATCGCCGGCTGCGCCGCCGCGCTGCGCCCCTCGGCGCTCATGCCTTGAGGCCGAAGGTGGCCGTAGCCTTCTCGGCGAAGCTGTTGTCCACCATGCGCTCAAAGGGCAGCGTTTCCTTGAGCGTCGTGCCGAGTTCCAGCGCCATCACCTTATCCCAGGCGGCGCGGGTGATTACGGGGTTGCGCGGCACCACGTCCTTCATGGCGAGCAGGCGCTCGGACCCGAGGTGGATCGCCGCTGCGGACACGCTGGGGAACGCCTTGGCGCTCGCTGCCTGATAGGCGCCAGGCTCCGTGTGGATGATCTTCATGGCCTCGGCGATCGCGTTGAGGAGGCGCTGCGCCGTATCGCCGTTGCCGTCCAGGTAGGCCTGCGTCGCGAAGATTGCCGAGGAGCAGTTCGGGCCGACCGCGTCGGCGAAACCGTAGACGACCTCCAGCCCGAACTGGGTGACGCCGATGCTGGCGTCCCATTCGAATACCACGGCGAAGTCGGCGCGCCCGTCCTTGACGGCGATGGTTTGCGCGCCCGGCGGCAGTTCGAGGAAGGTGATGTTGTTCGCCGCGGGATCGAGACCGGCAAGCTTGCCGAGGACGTATTTCGGCGTGGTGTTGGTGTTGGACGGGAAGCGCAGCGTCGCGACCGTCTTGCCCTTGAAGTCGGCAGGCGACCTGACCTTCGTGCCGGGCCGTGCGAGCACCAGCAGCGAGGTGCCCCCAGCGATGCAGGCGATGCATTTGACCGCCGCGCCGCTCAAGGTGGCGTTGACGGAAGGGGCCGACCCGGACAGGGCGAACTGGGCGCGCCGCGACAGAATGATGGGCACCACGGTCGCGATGCCGCCGGCCGTCGAGACCGACACATCGAGACCTTGCTTGGCGAATAGGCCGCGTTGTTGCGCAAGATACACCGGCGTGTAGTTCGCGATCAGCAACGCTTGGCTGATCTCCACGAAGGTGCGGCCCTGCGCCAGCGCACACGGCACCGCTACTGGAATGGCAGCGAAAAGACTTAAGCCGGTGGTCACAGAACGGCGCGTGAAACCCGAGATATCCGTTCTCCCTCACGATGGTTGACGCTCCATCGCGGCAGCAAGATCGACGCCAAGCCCATGACGTCATGGTTCAACGTCGATCTTAGGAAGCTATGCAGCTAACGGCGCATCCCGTGCTGCATCGAAGCAAACCCCAGCACTGGCCGCATGGAGTACAGGAGATGTTCTGAGCTGCACGTCAGGGTGGAAATAGATAACGCAACTGCTCGAAAGACCTACTGAATCTTATAAGGTTGCCATGCGGGTCACCTCACATTCAGCGCTGTCGACCTCACTGGAGCTCTAACCAAAGCCATGGTGGGAGTACATCCGCTTGCCCGCCACCGGCATCTCGACGCTAAGGATCGAACCGGTGTCCGCTTCCGTGATGAACAGCGTCTTGTTGCCCGGACCACCGTAGGCGACGTTGGTTAGGTGGTGGCCGACGCGACCGGTGATCAGGTGCGTGGCCATGCCGTGGGAGTCGAAGCGCCACACGCCGACGCCGAGCTGGCACACGATGATGGCATCGTCCTCGTCGATCGCCATGCCGTCCGGGCCGCCATGGCCCCCGGAGAGCTGGATGTATGTGCCGACCTTGGACATCGTGTTGTCGGACATGATGGGGCAGCGCCACACCGCGTTCTGGCGCGTCA
>CAXTFM010000223.1:0-3974 GCA_964243435.1 uncultured Beijerinckiaceae bacterium | reverse complement strand
CGCTTCTTCGAGGAGGGCGACAAGGTCAAGGTGACGTTGCGCTTCCGCGGCCGCGAGATGGCGCACCAGGACATCGGCTACCGCCTGCTCGAGCGCGTCAAGGCGGAAACGGGCACGCTGGCCAAGGTCGAGGCCGAGCCGGCCCTCGAAGGGCGCCAGATGGTGATGGTGCTGGCCCCGCGCTGAAGGCCGGCCTCACCGCTACCCCGCCGCGGGCGCGGCGGTCAGAACGGCTTGACGATCACCAGGAGCACGATGCCGACGAGCAGCACCGTCGGCACCTCGTTGAGGATGCGGAAGTCGCGCGCCGAGCGGCGGCTGCGCCCGGCGGCCAGCCGCTTGCGCTCCGCCGACAGGTAGCCGTGCAGGCCGGTGAGCAGCACGACGAGCACCAGCTTGCCGTGCAGCCAGCCGGAACGAAGCCATTCGCCCTCGATGGCGAGCCACGGCCCGGTGATCCACACCACGATCATCGCCGGCAGCATGATGCCGCGCATCAGGCGACGTTCCATCGTCTCGAAGGTGAGCGCCTGCGCCGACCCGGTGCCCGCCTCCGCGTGGTACACGAACAGCCGGGGCAGGTAGAGCATGCCGACCATCCAGGAGATGATGGCGAGCACGTGGACCGCCTTCAGCCAAAGATACCCTGTCACCCGCGACCCCTCGCTCGGTCCACTCAGCCCGCGTGCTGGCGGACGAGCTCCACCAGCCGTTCCACGTTGGCTACCGGGGTTTCCGGCAGAATGCCATGGCCGAGGTTGAAGATGTGCGGCCTGTGGCGAAAGGCGGCGAGGATGCGCCCCACCGCGGCGTCGAGCGCGCGCCCGCCGGCGAGGAGCGCGAGGGGGTCGAGGTTGCCCTGCAGCACGGTGGACACGGGGATGCTGCGCGCCGCCCAGTGCGGGTCGGTGGCCGTGTCGAGGCCGAGGGCGTCGGCGCCGGTGGCGTCCTTGAGGTCGGCGAGGCGCGGCCCCGCCCCGCGGGCGAACACGATCACCGGCGTGCGGGGGTGGGTTTCGCGCAGCGCCGCGACGATCGCCGCGATCGGCGCCAGGCACCAGCGCTCGAACTCCCCCGCCGGCAGCACGCCGGCCCAGGTGTCGAAGATCTGGATGGCGTCGGCGCCGGCCTCCACCTGCCGGCGGAGGTAGGCGATGGAGGCGGCGACCAGCCTGTCGACGAGGGCCTGGAACAGCGCGGGGTCGCGGTAGGCGAGCGTGCGCGCCGGCGCCTGGTCGGGCGTGCCGCGGCCGGCCACCATGTAGCTCGCCACCGTCCACGGCGCCCCGCAGAAGCCGATCAGCGGCGTGCCTGCCGGCAGCGCGCCCTTGAGGCGGCGGATCGTTTCAAACACCGGCGCGAGGTGTTCGAGGTCGATCGCCTCGCGCAGCCTGGCGAGGCCGTGCCCGTCGGTGATCGGCTGGAGGCGCGGCCCCTCGCCGCTCTCGAAGGTGACGCGCTGTCCCAGCGCGTCCGGCACCACCAGGATGTCGGAGAACATGATGGCCGCGTCGAAGCCGAAGCGGCGGATCGGCTGGAGGGTGGCCTCCACCGTCGAGCGGGGATCGTAGCAGAAGCCGAGGAACGAGCCGGCCTCGGCGCGGATGGCGCGGTATTCCGGCAGGTAGCGCCCGGCCTGGCGCATCAGCCAAAGGGGTGGCGGCCACACCGCCTCGCCGGCGAGCGCCTTCAAGAAGCGTGACGAGCCCGCAGGCATGGCATCGGCCAAAACAAAACCTTTAGAAAAGATCTTCTTGTTTCATCTTATTGACCCCTGGATTAGCGTCGCGCCGCGCCGCGCACAATCTCCCCCATCCTTTGCCGGTTGCGAGTCTTACCCACAGGGCGGGACGGCGCGGCGGGGTTTAACGATTCGTTAAGACGTTCAAGGCGTTCGGCCGAGGCCGGCAACGTTTGCGCAAGGTTAACGTTTTGTTAACAGTTTCCTCAGGCGTCGCGGGCGGGGCGTCCCGGGCGCGAACCTGTTGAAGCCGCGCCGCGTTCGGGCTAACGCGGGGGCGCCGGCCTTCGTCCGGCGACGGCTTGTGCACCGCCGTCCCCAGCTTTCCCCGGCCCCGGCCTTTCCCGGCGGGGTCCGAGCGCACGGAGGCGACGACGCGGACCCGGTTCCACCTCCACCTCGTGTCGGACGCCACCGGCGAAACGCTGATGGCGGTCAACCGCGCCGTGATCGCGCAATATGCCGGCGTGTCGGCGATGGAGCACATCTACCCCCTGGTGCGCACGCGCGAGCAGCTCGACCGCGTCATCAGCGAGATCGAGACGGTGCCGGGCATCGTGCTCTACACGCTGGTCGACCGCGAGCTGAGCCTGGTGCTGGAAGCGGCGTGCCGCGACGTCGGCGCGCCGACGCTGTCCGTGCTCGGGCCGGTGCTCGACTTCTTCCACAGCTACATCGGCATGGACGTCACCCCGCGCCCTGGGGCGCAGTACATCCTCAACTCCGACTACTTCCGCCGCATCGACGCCTTGAACTTCACCATGGCCCACGACGACGGGCAGAACGTCGACAACTACGAGGAGGCCGACATCGTCCTCCTCGGCATCAGCCGCACCTCCAAGACGCCGACGAGCATCTACCTCGCCAACCGCGGCTTCAAGACGGCCAACCTGCCCCTCGTGCCGGGGGTCGAGGCGCCGGGCTACATCCGCACGCTGATCCACCCGCTCGTGGTCGGCCTGATCGCCACGCCCGACCGCATCGTCCAGGTGCGCCGTTCGCGCATCCAGGCGCTCGGCGAGGAGCTGCCGAGCTACGTCGACAAGAAGCTGATCACCGAAGAGATCAACACCTCGCGCCGCTTCTTCGAGCGCCAGGGCTGGCCGATGATCGACGTGTCGCGCCGCTCCATCGAGGAAACCGCCGCCACCATCACGGACCTGCTGCGCGTCCACCGCCACAAGTCCTTCGCCCTCGACTGAACCCCACCCCTCACCCGAACCCGCACCATGCCGCCCCTTTGGCACCTGCCGCGCCCCCTCGTCCTCGCTTCCAAGAGTCAGGCGCGCCGCGCCCTGCTCGCCGCCGCCGGCATCCCCTTCGAGGCGATCGACGCCGGGGTCGACGAGCGCGTCGTGGAGCAGCCGCTGCGCCGCGCCGGGGCCAACGGCGCGGTGGTGGCGGCGGCGCTGGCGCGCGCCAAGGCGCTGGCGGTGAGCGCCGCGCAGGGCGGCCGCCTGGTGCTCGGCGCCGACCAGACCTTGAGCATCGAGGATCGCCAGCTCACCAAGCCGGCCGACCTCGCCAGCGCCAAGCGCCAGCTCCTGTCGCTCGCCGGCCGCACCCACACGCTGCACGCCGCACTCTGCCTCGCCCGCGACGGCGACGTGGTGGCCGACGCCAGCGCCCACGCCTACGTCACCTGCCGCGAGTTCACCGCCGATTTCGTGGACTGCTACCTCGACCTCGCCGGCGAGGGCGTGCTGCAAAGCGTCGGCGGCTACGCGGTGGAAGGGCTCGGCATCCACCTCTTCGAGCGCATCGAGGGCGAGCACTCGACCGTCCTCGGCCTGCCCATGCTGCCGCTCCTCGCCCTGCTGCGCGACCACGGCGCGGTGGAACGGTGAGCGCCCCGCCCCGCGCCTGCGTCATCGGCTGGCCGGTGGCGCATTCGCGCTCGCCCCTCATCCACCGACACTGGCTCGACGCGATGGAACTGCCGGGCGGCTACGACCGCGCGGCGGTGGCGCCCGGCGACCTCGCCGCCTTCGTCGCCGCCATGCCGGCGGCGGGCCTCGTCGGCGGCAACGTCACCATCCCGCACAAGGAGGCGGCGGCGGCGCTGTGCGTCCGGCTGTCGCCTGCGGCCGGGCGCCTCGGCGCGGTCAACACCCTGTGGTGGGCGGGGGGCGCGCTCCACGGCGACACCACGGACGGCGCCGGCTTCCTCGCCGCCCTCGACGCGGAGGCGCCGGGCTGGGACGCCGGCTGCGCCCGCGCCGTGGTGCTCGGC
>CAXTFM010000222.1:0-4002 GCA_964243435.1 uncultured Beijerinckiaceae bacterium | reverse complement strand
ACGCGGTGCCGGCGCTGCTCGCCGGCACCGACCTCCTCGTCAACACGACGTCCGCCGGCATGGCCGGCCACCCGCCGCTCGACCTCGACCTCGCCGCGCTGCCGGCGCACGCCGTGGTCGACGACATCGTCTACGTGCCGGCGGAAACGCCGCTGCTCGCGCAAGCGCGCGCCCGCGGCCTGCGCACGGTCGGCGGCCTCGGCATGCTGCTGCACCAGGCGGCGCCGGGCTTCGCCCGCTGGTTCGGCCGCGTGCCCGTTGTGACGGCGGCGCTGCGCGCCCTCGTCGAGGCCGACGTCGCCGCCCCCACCGCGGCTCCGATCGCCGCGCCCGTCGCCGCCTCCACCGCCGCTTCCATCGCCGATTCCATGGGCGCCCGTCCTTGATCGTGGTCGGCCTCACCGGCTCCGTCGGCATGGGCAAGTCGACCACGGCGGCCATGTTCGCCCGCGAGGGCGCGCCGGTGTTCGACGCCGACGCCGCCGTCCACGCCCTTTACCGCGGCGCGGCGACGGCGCCGGTCGCGGCCGCCTTCCCCGGCACGGTGGTCGACGGCGCGGTCGACCGCGTCGCGCTGGGGCGGCAGGTGATGGACGACCCCGAGGCGCTGGCGCGCCTGGAGGCCGTCGTCCACCCCCTCGTGCGGGCGGAGCGCGCCGCCTTCCTCGCCCGCGCCCGCGCGGCCGGCGCCCCCGTCGCCGTGCTCGACATCCCGCTCCTTTACGAGACCGGCGGCGAGGCCGAGGTCGACGCCGTGGTGCTCGCCTCGGCGCCGGCGGCTGTGCAGAAGGCCCGCGTCATGGCGCGCCCGGGCATGACCGCGGCGCGCTTCGCCGCTATCATGGCGCGGCAGATGCCGGACGCGGAGAAGCGGCGACGGGCGCGCTTCGTGATCGAAACCGGCGACGGGCTCGACGCGGCGGCGGCCGAGGTCCGCGCCGTGCTCGCTGCGCTCACCGCACGCTTCTAGGGGGCCACCCATGCGCGAGATCGTGTTCGACACGGAAACCACCGGCCTCGACCCGGCCAAGGGCCACCGCGTCATCGAGATCGGCGGCGTCGAGCTGCTGAACGGCATCCCGACGGGCAAAACCTTCCATCGGTACATCAACCCCCAGCGCGACATGCCGGAGGAGGCCTTCAAGGTCCACGGCCTGTCGTCGGAGTTCCTGGCGGACAAGCCGGTGTTCGCCGACGTCGTCGACGGCTTCACCGCCTTCATCGAGGGTGCCAAGCTCGTCGCCCACAATGCGGAGTTCGACTTCCGCTTCCTCAACGCGGAACTCGCCGCGCTGGAGCGGCCGGCGCTCGACCTCGAGCGCATGGTGGACACGGTGGCGCTGGCCCGGCGCCGTTACCCCGGCTCGCCGGTCAGCCTCGACGCGCTGTGCGTCCGCTACGGCATCGACAACTCGCGCCGCACCAAGCACGGCGCCCTGCTCGACTCGGAGATCCTCGCGGAAGTTTATGCCGAGCTGACGGGCGGGCGGCAGACCACCCTGGTGTTCGGCGGCCCGGCGACGGGCGGGTGGAACGGCACCGCCGCCGCCAAGCGCCGGCCGCGGCCGGCGCCGCTCGCGCCGGCGCTCACGGCGGCGGAGGTCGCGGCCCACGCCGCCTTCATCGCCGAACTCGGCGACGGCGCGATCTGGTTGAAGTACCGGCCGGCGCCGGGCGCCGCCGCCGAGTGAGGCGCCGTGCCGGGGTGTGCGGCCAGGAACGGGGCGGCCGAGGACGCGCCGGCTAGGCCGGGAAGCTTGTCGCGCCGCCCTGCTTGGCCATTTCCGCCATGCGCGACTGGTACAGCGCGGCGAAGTCGATGGGGTCGATGTAGAGCGGCGGGAAGCCGCCGCCGCGCACCGCCTCGGCGATGATCTGCCGGGCAAAGGGGAACAGCAGGCGCGGGCACTCGATCATCACCACCGGATGCTTCTGCTCCTCCGGGATGTTCTGCAGGCGGAAGATGCCGGCATAGTCCAGCTCGAACTTGAACAGCGTGCCCGGCCCCTCGCCGGCCGAGCCCTCCAGCATGATGTTCACCTCGTATTCCGACTCGGCGAGCTGCTTGGCGTTGACGTTGACGTTGATGGAAATGTTGGGCGCCTTGTCCTGCGGCCCGAGCGAGCGGGGCGCGTTGGGGTTCTCGAAGGACAGGTCCTTGGTGAACTGCACGAGGGCGTTGAGCGAGGGCTGGCTGCCCTGCGCTCCGCCCTGGATGCCGTTGCCGTTCGCCTCAGCCATCATCGCTCCTTGGGGCGCGCGCAGCCCGGTCGATTCCACGCTGCCGGGTGCCGTGCGTCCGGCTAGCATGGTGCGTCGGCAGCGACAAGGCGAAGGCCCGTCGTCACCGGCGCAGCCTGGGCGTGCCCGGAGCGTCGCCGCCGCTGCGCCATTCGCCGGGCTGGAGGTCGACGACCGCCGGGCCGCCCGCGCCGCGCCCGCCGCGCAGGATGCGGATCCCGCCGGCCCCGATCCAGGCGGCGACGCGCGCGCGCAGCGGGCGCACGATCAGCACCAGCCCGAGCACGTCCGACAGGAAGCCGGGCAGCAGCAGCGCCAGGGCGCCGAGCACGGCCAAACCCTCGCCCACCAGACCCTCGTCCATCGAGCCCGGGCCGGCCGGGCCGGTTCCCGCCGTGCGCCCGCGGAACGTGGCGCGCAGCCGGACCAGCGCGGCGGAACCCCGCCGCTTCAGCAGCACGAGGCCGCCGCCGCCGATCACGACCTCGGCGAGCAGCGTCCAGCCCAGGCCGAACAGGTGGACGAACAGCGCGAACACGAGGATTTCCGCCAGGCACCACAGCACGAGGACGGTCTTGATGGAACGCGACGGCATGGCTTCGCTCACCTCGGGCGACAGGGGCCGGGAAGCCGGGCGCCGCCCCTGCGGGCGGTACGCTGGACGTCCGGCGCGGCGTCACCACATGAATAGATGATCGCGCGGGCGGGTTTTCGCAACGCGCCGCCCTGCCCGTCGCCTGCTCGTTTCCTCGATCCCGGTGGTCCGTCCATGCCATTCGACCCGCTCACGATCATCTTCGCGGTGGTGGCGATCCTCGTGGTTTGGAAGCTGAACAACGTGCTCGGGCAGAGCGGCGGCTTCCAGCGCCAGCAGCCGCCGGTTCGCCCCGATGCGCGCCCCGGTGGCCGCTTCGCCAACCGCGACGGCGGACGCGACGCCGAGCCGTCCAACGTGGTGCGCCTGCCCGGCACCGCGGCGGCACCCGACCCGGCGCGCTGGACCCCCTTCCTCGACGGCGCCGGCGGCAACGCCGCCGTGCCCGGCCTCGACGCCGTCGCGGGCGCCGACCCGGCCTTCGCCGCCGCGCCCTTCCTCGATGGCGCCCGCACCGCCTACGAGGCCATCATCACCGCCTTCGCCGCGGGCGAGCGCCGCACCTTGCAGAACCTGCTGGCGCCCGACGTGTACGACGGCTTCAACGCGGCGATCCTCGACCGCGAGAAGCGCCGCGAAACCCTGTCCACCACCCTCGTCTCGGAGCCCGAGCCGAAGTTCCGGTCCGCGACGCTCGACGGCCGCACGGCGCGCGTCGCCGTGCGCTTCCTGTCGAAGCAGATTTCGGCGACGCACGGGCCGGACGGCGCGCTGCGCGACGGCAGCCCCGACAGCGTGCTCGACGTCGACGACATCTGGACCTTCACGCGGGACGTGTCCGCGCGCGACCCGAACTGGAAGCTCGTCGCCACCGAATCCGGCCATTGATCCGCATCCCGCTCCGCCGCGGCGGGACGGCGCCGGCCGCCAAGGTCTCGGCGGCAACGGCCCTGGCGGCAACGGCCCTGGCGGCCGCGCTCCCCGCGGCTTCCTGGGGAGGTGCCGCCGCTGCCGCAGCGGAGTTCGCGCCGGCGCGCTTCGCCGAACTGCCCGGCGTCGCCGACGACGACCTCGCCGCCGCGTTTCGCGTCTTCGCCGCGTCCTGCGCCTCCGTCGAGGGGCGGATACGGCCCGTGCGCGCGGCGGCGCCGCCGCCGCCGGGGTTG
>CAXTFM010000221.1:0-4110 GCA_964243435.1 uncultured Beijerinckiaceae bacterium | reverse complement strand
CGTCAACGCGCGCCCCGCGGCGCGGCGGCGGCGCCGGTGACCTTGGATCGCATGCGCGTTGCGGCGCGGCGCCGCCGCGGCCCCGCGGACACCACCGATCGACGAGGCGCGTGAAGCCGTTGCGCTTCGCGGCAGGCCTGCTCGCCCTCGCCGCCGCCATCGGCGGCGCGCGAGCGGAGGGTCGCGCCGCCTGCGGGTGGGAGCGCGAGCTGCGCCTCGACCCCGCCGCCGCACCGCTCCACCTTGGCACCGAAACCTACCCGCGCACCCTGCAGCTCGCCGACCGCGAGGTGGTGCTGACCTTCGACGACGGGCCGGCGCCCGGCACCACGCCGCAGGTGCTGCGCGCGCTGCGCGAGGCCTGCGTCCACGCGACCTTCTTCCTGATCGGCCGCAATGCCGCCGCCCATCCCGCCCTGGCACGGCAGGAGTCGGAAGAGGGCCACGTCGTCGGCCACCATTCCAACACCCACCCCTCGTTCACGCTGCGCGGCTTCGACACGCGCTCCGCCCTTGCGGACATCGAGGCCGGCATCGCAGCCGACGAGCGCGCGGTGTACGGCGAGGCGGCGACGCCCGACCATCCGCACGTGCCGTTCTTCCGCTTCCCCGGTTTCGCCGACGCGCCGGCGCTGCTCGACGCGCTCGACGCGCGCGGCATCGCCGTGTTCGGCGCGGACCTTTGGGCGGCGGACTGGCTGGCGATGACGCCTGATGCCGAGCGCCGGCGCGTGCTCGACGGACTGGCCCGGCGCCCGCACCACAACGGCATCATCCTGTTTCACGACACCAAGCGCGCGACCGCGGCCATGCTGCCCGACCTGCTGCGCGACCTGAGGCGGCAGGGCTACACGGTGGTCCGCCTCGTCGACGCGCCCGGCGCGCCGGTGCCGGTGCTGACCGCCCCGCGTCCCGGCCCGGCGGAAACGGAGCGCATCATCGCGCACCTGCGCACGCCCATCGTGCCCGGCGCGCATCACCTTGCCCGGCACGCTTCCGCACCCTAGGAGGAGGGCCGGCCGCACCGGTAGCTCGCCGGAGCGGCGTCAACCGGACGTCGACACCTTGGCCACACAGCTCGCGATTTCCGCCGCCGACGTCCGCGACGCCGCCGCCCTGCTCGCCCCGGTCGCGGTACGCACGCCCTTACTCGAATACGAGGCGCTGAACGCCCGCGTCGGGGCGCGCGTGCTGGTCAAGTTCGAGGGAGCGCAGCGTACCGGCTCGTTCAAGTTCCGCGGCGCCTACAACCGCCTCGCCCGTCTCGCCCCCGCCGACAGGGCAGCCGGCGTGGTCGCCTTCTCCTCGGGCAACCACGCGCAGGGCGTCGCGGCGGCGGCGAAGCTCCTCGGCATGCCGGCGACGATCGTGATGCCGTCGGACGCGCCGGCGATCAAGGTCGACAACACGCGCGGCCTCGGGGCGGAGGTCGTGTTCTACGACCGCTTCCGCGAGTCGCGCGAGGACATCGCGGCGGCGCTGGCCGAGCGTCGCGGCGCGACCCTCGTGCCCTCCTTCGACGATCCCCTCGTGATCGCCGGACAGGGCACGATCGGCCTCGAACTCGTGGACCAGGCCCGTGCCGCCGGGGCGCGACTCGGCCGCGTGCTGGTGTGCTGCGGCGGCGGCGGCCTCGTGGCCGGCACCGCGACGGCGGTTCGCGACGGCGTGCCCGACGCCGCGGTCTACGCCGTCGAGCCGGCCGGCTTCGACGACACGGCACGCTCCTTCGAGAGCGGACGGCGCGAACGCGTCGCCGCCGGCGTCACGTCGATCTGCGACGCCCTGCTTTCGTTCCAGCCCGGCGCGCTGACCTTCCCGATCAACCAGGCGCTGCTCGCCGGGGTGCTTGTCGTCAGCGACGACGAGGTGAGGGCGGCGATGCGCGTCGCCTTCGCCGTCATGAAGCTGGTGGTGGAGCCCGGCGGCGCCGTGGCGCTCGCCGCCGCGCTGGAGCGGCTGCCGCCGGGTGAGGGCGACGTCGCCGTGGTGATCTCGGGCGCCAACGTCGCGCCGGAGATGTACGCCGCGATCCTCGCCACGGCCTAGCACGGCGGGCACCGGAGCGTTCCCGCGTTCGCCGGGGCGCGCGGGAACGCTCCCGTCGTGGTGCGGTTTAGGCCGGCTGCGCTTCCACGCCGGTGATGGTGTCGGCCGTTTCCGCGTCGGCGACGAGCTGGCCCTCCCACTTGGCGACGATGGCGGTGGCCAGCGAGTTGCCGATCACGTTGGTGGCGGAGCGGCCCATGTCGAGGAAGGTGTCGATGCCGAGGATCAGCAGCAGCCCTTCCTCCGGCAGGTTGAACTGGCTCAGCGTCGCCGCGATCACCACCAGCGAGGCACGCGGCACGCCGGCGACGCCCTTGCTGGTCAGCATCAGGGTCAGCAGCATCGCGACCTGGGTGCCGAAGCTGAGCGGGATGTCGTAGGCCTGCGCGATGAAGATCGACGCGAAGGTGCAGTACATCATCGTGCCGTCGAGGTTGAACGAATAGCCGAGCGGCAGGACGAAGGAGGAGATCTTCGTCGCGATCGGGAATTTCGCGAGCTGCTCCAGCATCTTGGGGTAGGCCGCCTCGGACGACGCCGTGGAGAAGGCGAGCAGGAACGGCTCCTGCACCAGCTTGACGAGCCGCATGATCGACGGCCCGAGGATGGCGAAGCCGGCGAGGACGAGGAGGCCCCACAGGCACACGAGGCCGAAGTAGAACTCGCCCATGAACTTGGCGTAGCTGATGAGGATGCCGAGGCCGTTGGTGGTGATGGTCGCCGTCAGCGCGCAGAACACGGCGAGCGGCGCCAGCATCATCACGTAGCCGGTGACCCGCAGGATGATGTGGGACAGGCCCTCGACGCCGACGAGCACGGCGTGCGACGCCTTGCCCAGCGCCGCGCAGGCGATGCCGAAGAACATGGAGAACACGACGATCTGCAGGATTTCGTTGTCCACCATCGGCTTCAGCGCCGAGTCGGGGAACACGTGCTTGACGAAGCCGTCGACGTTGAGCGCGTGCGCGTCGATGCCGGTCTTGAGGCCGGTCGCGACCTTGTGGACGCCGGCGCCCGGCTCGAACAGGTTGACCAGGATCAGGCCGAGGGTGAGCGAGACCAGCGAGGCGCTGACGAAGTACAGCATCGCCTTGCCGCCGACGCGGCCGACCGCGCCCGCGTCCGACATGTGCCCGATGCCGACCACCAGGGTGGAGAACACGAGCGGCGCGATGATCATCTTGATGAGGCGCAGGAAGATGGTGCTGCCGATCGACACGTAGCCGGCGATGGACTTCTGCGTCGCCGCATCGGCGATCGAGCTGTGGAGCAGGCCGCCGACGATGATCCCGAGGATCATCGCGATGCCGATGTAGGTGGTCATTCTGTTCTTCACGCCGGCATCTCCCACTCCCGTGCCGCGTCCGGAACCTGGTTCCACCGCGCACCCTGCCGTCATGCATTAAAGCAAAACTAGGGCCGGCGAAGAGGTCCGAGTGTCGAATGACGCATTCACGGCGCTGCGGGCGCGGACCGGCGGCGTCGATGCTAAAGGTAGGCGGCGCGAACCTCGGGCATGTCGCGCAGCACGTCGGCCGCGGCGGCGTGCACCACGCGGCCGGTTTGCAGCACGTAGCCGCGATCGGCGATGGCGAGGGCCTGGGGGACGTTCTGCTCGACGACGAGGACGCTGACCCCGTCGCGTTCGTTGAGCGTGCGGATGGCATCGAAGATCTGGTGGATCACCAGGGGCGCCAGGCCGAGCGAGGGTTCGTCGAGCAGCAGCAGGCGCGGGCGCTGCATCATGGCGCGCCCGATCGCCAGCATCTGCTGCTCGCCGCCCGACATGGTGCCGGCGCGCTGCCCCATGCGCTCGGCGAGGCGGGGGAACAGCGCGGTGACCCGTTCCAGCCCCTCCGCCACGGTGGCGGCGTCGACGCGGCCGGCGCCGACCTGCAGGTTCTCGCGCACCGTCATCTTGGGCATGATGCGCCGCCCTTCCGGGACGTGGGCGATGCCGAGGCGGGCGACGTCGTGGGCCGGCAGTCCGTTGAGCGGGGGCCCGGCGTAGAGCAGGGTGCCCGCGCGCGGCGCGGGGGCGCCGAACAGCGTGCGCAGCAG
>CAXTFM010000220.1:0-4136 GCA_964243435.1 uncultured Beijerinckiaceae bacterium | reverse complement strand
GGTCGTCGTCGGTCAGCATCAGCTTGATCTTGACGTCGGGGTAGGTGTCGAGAAAGCCCTTGAGGCGGGGCGTCAGCCAGCCGGAACCGAAGCCGAGATTGGTGGTGATGCGCAGCTCGCCCGTCGGACGCTCGCGGCTGTCGGTGAGGCGCGAGCGGGTGGCGTCGAGCTTGGAAATGACGTCCTGCACCGTGCGGAACAGGTCCTCGCCCTGCTCGGTCAGCATCAGGCCGCGGGCGTGACGGTGGAACAGCGGCGTTTGCAGGTCGCGCTCCAGCGCGCTGACCTGGCGGCTCACCGCCGATTGGCTGAGGTTGAGCGCGTCGCCCGCATGCGTGAACGAGCCGGCCTCGGCCGCCGCGTGGAAAATGCGCAGCTTGTCCCAGTCCACGTGTGATCCCTCCCGCGCGTCCACGCTCGACCGCCCGGGAACGGGCTCGGTCGCGCGACCGGCTTGACCGACGCGGCGCGCGCCGCGTCGGTCAAGCCGGCGATTGTTGCGATGCCGCCGTCAAGTGCAAGCACGGAAGTTGGTTGACGCGCGAAACCGGCCCGCAGCGGGATCGCCGTCCCCGGCTTGCGGCGTCGCCCCGGCGGCGGCAGGAGGCGGTGAGGGCCGGTGATGTCAAGGCGTGTACGCCGTAATGGTCGCCGTTTCGCGGCGCGTTCGATGCTGTACTCTTGCATGCCGTCCGGACCCGACCCACCGCGCTCGAACCCCCGCGTCAAGAACCAAGCCGATGCTTCAGCCAAGGGTGCCCGTGCCGCCGAACGCTTCCCGCCTTTACGATCCCGCGAAGGACGCCGCGCGGCTGCTCGGCTGGTTCGGCCTCGCCGTGATGATGGTCGGGGCGCCCCTCGTCGGGGTGCTGTCGCGGCGCGCGCTGTTCGTGGCCCTGCCCGTCGGGGCCGCCATCCTCGGCGCGGCCTTCCTTCTTTCGGTGTCGAGCGTCGGCCTGCGCGCGCTGCGCACCGCCTTCGCGACGCCGATCGGCCTCGCCGGCCTGTTCCTCGTCGGCTGGGCCGCGCTGGCATTGGTGTGGACGCCGTTTCCCGAGATCGCGCTGCCGCGCTACCTCGCGACGGTGGCGACGGCGCTGATCGCCGCGCTCGTCATCGCCCACCTGCCGGAGCGGCGGCCGTCCTCGTCCTATTACCTGCTGCCGGGCGGACTCGCCGCCACGGCGGCGGCGACGGCGGCCCTGGCGCTCGTCGGCCCGGCGTCGTTTCGCGGCGGCACGGAGTTCGACCCGTCGCTGATCGAGCGCTCCGCCCTCACCCTCACCGTGCTGGTCTGGCCCGCGCTGGGCGCGCTGGGCGCGCTGGCGCGATGGCGCTGGGCGATCGGCCTCGCCGCCGCCGTCGCGCTCGCCCTGCTGTGCGCCGCGGCGCCCATCGCGCTCGCCGCGTTCGCGCTTGCCGCCACCGCCTTCGCCATCGCCGGCGACACGCCCGGCAAGGTCGCCCGCGTCGTCGCCGCGGTTCTCGCGGTCCTGGTGCTGCTGGCGCCGCTGCTCCCCTTCGCGCTGGCGCCGCTGGCGCAGGCGATCCCGGCGGTGGGGCGCAGCACGGTCGCCGCGATGACCGATTGGCGCACGCTCGTCGCGGGCGACGCGGCGCGCCTCATCACCGGCCACGGCCTGGACAGCGCCCGGCACGGCGTCGTCTTCGGCTACCTGCCGCCGCACACGCCGCGCTCCATCCTGTTCGAAATCTGGTACGACCTGGGCGCGCTCGGCGCCCTGGGCTTCGCCGCCGTCTTCGCCTGTGGCCTTCTCGCCGCCGCTGGGGCGGCCGGCACGGTGGCCCCGGCGCTGATCGGCGGCCTCACCGCCACGCTGGCCGTCGCGGTGTCCGGCGTCGCCACGGCGGAACTCTGGTACGTCACGCTGGTCAGCGTGCAGGCCGTCGCGCTCGGCCTGCTGGCGCGCACCAGCCGCGGCACGCGCCCGGTTTTGCGCCGGACAGGGGACGGCCGGGAGGCGGCGTGAAGGATGCGACACCTTGGCGCCGGGCGCGTCGTCCTCCGTCGTGAAAACCCTTGCCCGCCGGCCGGAAGCGAGCCTAACATCGCGCCATGGTCGAGACGCTCATCACGATCCGCAATGCACGGCTGGACGATGCGCAGGGCATTGCGGAAGTGCATGACGCGGCGTGGCGCGACGCGTACCGCGGCATCATTCCCGGCCGCGAGCTTGAAAAGATGATCGCCCGGCGCGGCCCGGCATGGTGGCATTCCGCCATCGTGCGCAAGTCGCGCCTCGTGGTGCTCGACTTTGACGAGACGATCGGCGGCTACGCCAGCTACGGGCGCAACCGCGTGCCCTCCATGCCCTACGGCGCCGAAGTGTTCGAGCTTTACATCGCGCCCGAGTTCCAGGGGCTCGGCTTCGGACGGCGGCTGTTCGAGGTCGCCCGCAACGACCTGCTCGACCACGGCTACAAGTCGGTGATCGTCTGGGCGCTGGCCGACAACGAACGGGCGCTGGCCTTCTACAAGCGGCTCGGCGGCAAGTTCGTGCGCGAAGCGCAGGAACGGTTCGGGTCCGAGATGCGCGCGCGCATCGCCTTCGCGTTCGATTAGGGCGCCGGTCCGGCGCAGCCGGTTCCGCCGAACCGCGGCTTTTCCCGTCCGGGCGGCTCTGCTAGGCAGCGATGGCGTTGTTCGCATGCCCCGAGCGCCCCGGAGCGGCGGGCCGGCACCGCGCAGGCGGACAACAACAGCGCATCGCGGAGGCGGACGATGAACATCGACAAGCTGGCCACCGGCATCAATCCGCCCGACGACGTCAACGTCATCATCGAGGTGCCGATCGGCGGCGAGCCGATCAAGTACGAAATGGACAAGGCCTCCGGCGCCCTCGTCGTCGACCGCTTCCTTTACACCTCCATGCGCTACCCCGGGAACTACGGCTTCATCCCCCACACCCTGTCGGAGGACGGCGACCCCTGCGACGTCATCGTGTGCAACACGCGCGCGATCGTGCCGGGCGCCGTCATCAACTGCCGCCCGGTCGGGGTGCTGCTGATGCGGGACGAGGCCGGCACCGACGAGAAGATCGTCGCCGTGCCGGTGCCCAAGCTGACCCGGCGCTACGAGCGCGTGGCGAACTACACCGACCTTCCCGAGATCACGCTCCAGCAGGTCGAGCACTTCTTCGAGCACTACAAGGACCTCGAAAAGACCAAGTGGGTGAAGATCACGGGCTGGGGCGACGCGCAGAAGGCGAAGGCCATCATCGTGGAGGCGATGGAGCGGGCCAGGACCAAGGGTGCGTGAACGAAGGGTCCGGACGGGTCCCCCGAGCGGGGTACGCCGGGACCTTTTTCGAGCCCGCCGGCGCTTCTGCCCTTCTAGGGCCACAGGTTGGGCTCACGCCCTCGCGGGAGCCTGGCCGCAGGTGGTCCGCCCCGCGTGGCACCTGCACGGAAAACATAGTGTTTCTTCATTACAGACTGCTTCACCAGACGTTTCTCGGGATTTTCGAGACCACCATGTACCTGGCGGTCCTCGGCCTGGTCGTGGTGGCTGCGGGCTTCCTGACCCTGATCGCGATCAAGCTCTACGACCTGCTTGGCCCCCCGCACTGGCGCAACAACCTGCCGCGCGCCTTCCTGCCGAGGACGCAGCTGCCGTCCGTGCTGCTGCAAATCCCCGTCTTCAACGAGCACGAGATCGCGATCGGCGCGCTGCGGGCCGCGGCGGCCCTCGACTGGCCGCGCGACCGCCTCCGCATCCAGATCCTGGACGACTCCACGGACGAGTCCTACGACATGGTGGCGCGCGTCGCCGCCGAGCTTCAGGCGGAAGGGCACATCGTTGACCACCGCCACCGCACCCGGCGCGCCGGCTTCAAGGCGGGTGCCCTGGCCGAGGGGCTGGCGGCGACGACCGAGCCGTTCATCGCCATGCTCGACGTCGACTTCCGCCCGCCGTCGCATTGGCTGCGCGACGTGGTGCCGGCGATCCTCGCCGATCCGCAGGCCGGCTTCCTCCAGTCGCGCTGCGAGTTCTCGAACTACCGCACCAACCTGCTGACGCGAGTGCAGGGCATGATGCTCGACGCGCATTTCATGGTGGAACAGGCCGGGCGCTACCGCGGCGGCTGGCTGTTCCAGTTCAACGGCACCGGCGG
>CAXTFM010000219.1:0-4207 GCA_964243435.1 uncultured Beijerinckiaceae bacterium | reverse complement strand
GAAGATCAACCTGATGGGCTGGTCGTGGGGCACCTCGATCATGGGGCTCTACACCAGCACCCACAACGACCGCGTCGCCCGGCTCGTGCTCTACGCCCCGCAATGGCTGAGCACGCAGCGCACCCCGGCCGGGGCGCCCCCGCTCGGCGCCTACCGCACGGTGACGCGGCAGGCGGCGCTGGAGCGCTGGCTGAAGGACGTGCCCGCCGACAAGCGCGCGGCGCTGATCCCGCAGGGCTGGTTCGACCAATGGGCCGACGCCACCTTCGCCACCGACGCGAAGGGCGCGGCGCAGTCGCCGCCGGTGCTGCGCGCGCCGAACGGGGTGAGCCAGGACAGCCGCGACTATTGGTGGGCCGGCAAGGCGCTGTACCAGCCATCCCGCATCACCGTGCCGACGCTGCTGATCCACGCGGAATGGGACGCCGACCTGCCGACCTACCAGACCACGGCCTATTACGAGCAGCTCACGGGCGCGCCCTACAAGCGCTTCGTGCAGATCGGCGAGGGCACGCACACGGTGATGCTGGAAAAGAACCGCATGCAGTTCATCCACGAGGTCGCGGCCTTCCTGGAGGAACAAGCGCCGCAGGCGCTGAACTGAAGGGAACGACGATGACGCCAACGCTCAACCGCCGGCACGCCGTCGCCGGCCTGTCCACCCTCGCCGCCGCAGCGCTGGCCGGCCCGGCGACGGCGGGCGCCGCGGCGGGGGGCGAAGGCCTGACGGCCGCCGTCGCGCGCTTCGTCGTCGCGACGCGCTACGCCGACCTGCCGCCGGAGCTGGTCGAGCTCGGCAAGAAGCACATCCTCGACGCCGTCGGGCTCGCCATCGCCGGCGAGCGGGCGGACTCCGGGCCGATCGTGCGGCGCTACCTCGCCGACCTCGGGGTGCTGAACGGGCCGGCCACCATCCTCGGCACCACCCTGCGGGCGTCGCCGCGCTTCGCCGCCTTCGCCAACGGCGTCGCCATCCACGCCGACGACTTCGACGACACCCAGCTCGCGGTCGCGAAGGACCGGGTGTACGGCCTGCTCACCCACCCGACGGTCGACACGATGACCTCCGCCCTGGCGGTCGCCGAGGCCACCGGCGCCTCGGGCCAAGACTTCATGCTGGCCTACCACCTCGGGCTGGAAGTCTCGACCAAGCTCGCCGAGGCGATCGCGCCGCGCTCCTACGAGGGCGGCTTCCATTCCACCAGCATGTGCGGGGGCTTCGGCTCCGCCGCCAGCGCCGGCAAGCTGCGCGGCCTCGACGCCCAGCGCCTGCGCATGGCCTTCGGCGTCGCCGGGGCGGAAGCCTCGGGCCTGCGCGAGAACTTCGGCAGCATGACCAAGCCGTTCCAGGCCGGCCACGCCGCCGGCGCCGGCATCGAGGCGGTGGACCTCGCGAGCCTCGGCTGGACGGCGGCCGACGACATCCTCGAAGCCAAGCGCGGCTTCTTCGCCGCCTTCGGCGGCGGCTACGACCCGGCCGCGATCGAGGGCCGCCTCGGCCATCCCTGGTCGCTGCTGTCGCCGGGCGTGTCCATCAAGCCCTACCCGTCCGGCTCGCTCACCCATCCCGCGATGGACGAGATGGCGCGCCTCGTCGCGGAGAACGCCATCAAGCCCGACGCCGTCGCCGGCGTGCGCGTCGGCACCAACCGGCAGATGCTGAACACGCTGATCCACCACCGCCCGACCACCGGCCTCCAGGCCAAGTTCAGCATGGAATACTGCATGGCGGTGCTGCTGGTGCTGGGCCGGGCCGGGCTCGGCGAGTTCCAGGACGCGGTGGTCAACCGTCCCGACCTCCAGGCCATGCTGCGCCGGGTGGACTTCTACAACAACCCGCAGGCGGACGCGGCCGGCGCCGACAAGATGCGCAGCTACGTCGAGGTCGCCCTGACGGACGGGCGCCGGGTGTCCGGGCAGATCGACTTCGCCAAGGGCAGCCCGCAGACGCCGATGAGCTTCGACGACGCGGTGGCGAAGTTCCGGGGCTGCGCCGAGTTCGGCGGGCTGCCCCGGGACAAGGCCGCGCAGGTCGTCGACGCCGTGCGCGGGCTGGAGCGGGTCGCCGACATGCGCGCCGTGTTCGCCGGCATGTTCGCCTGAGCAGCGGGACGGGGGCGGCGGCGGGCCGTCAGGCGGCCTGTTCCAGCACCTCGCCGTGGAGCACCGACCTGTTGCGGCCGCCCTCCTTGGACGCGTAAAGCGCGGCGTCGGCCTGGGCGACGAGGTCGGTGAGGCGGTCGCCGGCGCGGGGCAGGCGGGTGGCCACCCCGATGCTGACGCTGAACGACCCCAGCCGGGTGCGCGGATGCGACAGGCCGAGCGCGGCCACGTCGGTCCTGATCGCCTCGGCGACGGCCATCGCGCCGGCGGCCGCCGTGGCCGGCAGCACCACGGCGAACTCCTCGCCGCCGTAGCGCGCGGCGAGGTCGCCGGTGCGGCGCAGGGCGAGCTTGAGGCGCCGCGCCAGCGCCCGCAGCGCGTCGTCGCCGGCGAGGTGGCCGAAGGTGTCGTTGTAGGCCTTGAACTGGTCGGCGTCGATCATCAGCAGCGACAGCGGCGTCCCGTGGCGGACGGCGGCGGCCCATTCCCGCGTGAGCGTTTCGTCGAAGCGGCGGCGGTTGGGCAGGCCCGTCAGCCCGTCCTCGTCGGCGAGCAGGACCAGGGTCGCCTCCGCCTCGATGCGGCGGCGCAGCTCCTTGCGCAGCCAGGTGGCGAGGGTGATGATGATGGCGCAGCACAGCACGAGGACGGCGATGATCCCGACCGCCTTGCGCCACCAGTCCGCGTAAACGTCGTCGAGCCGCAGCGCCACGCTGAGGACGAGCGGCAGGGTGCCGATCCTGCGGAAGCGGATGAGGCGCGCGCTGCCGTCGATGACGGAGGATGCCTGGTATTCGCCTTCCGGCGCGCCGGCGAGGCGGCCCGACATCCAGGGGAGGTTGACCTTCCGGCCGAACGTCGCCGCGTCGAAGGGCTCGCGCATCAGCACCGTGCCGTCCTCGCGGAACAGGGCGATGGCGCCGCCGCGGTCGAGCTTGGCGGTCGAGAACAGGTGCTTGAAGTAGGCGAGGTGGAGCGTCCCCACGACCACGCCGCCGAAGCTGCCGTCGGCGCGGTTGACGCGCCGGCTCAGGCCGATGACCGGCTCGCCGTCGCCGCGGGACCTGACGGGACCGCCGACGTAAAGGCCGAGGTCGTCGCGCCCGGCATGGGCCTGGAAGTAGTCGCGGTCGGCGCCGTTGTGGCCCTGCGGGTCGACGACCCGCGAGTCGATGACGAGGTCGCCCCGCGCGTCGAGGACGTGGATCGCCCCGAGGAAGGGCGCGGTCGCCGCGCGGTCGAACAGGATGAGGCGGCGCAGGTCGAGCGGGGTCGCCATCACCGCCGGCATCTTGAGGTCGTCGAGGACGCCCTGGACCGAAAGGTCGATGAACTCGATGTTGCGGGCGATGTCCTGGGTGATGACGGCGGCGAGGTTGGCCGCCTCCGCCGAGGCGTTGCGCAGCGCGGACTCGCGGCTGTCGTGCAGCAGCACGCCGACCATCGTGCAGATCAGCGCCAGCGTCGCCCCGAGCAGGAGGCCGGGCCACGACGCGGCGAAAACGGAGCGCACCTCCTTTGTCAGGCGAAGGCGGTCGAGGGCCACGAACGAATCCCGGAAACGCTGCGATGCCGGGAGGATCGCGGCGACGCGTTAAAATTCCCCACGCCCGCGCCGGCCGGCGCGCTCAAGCGAACGTGAACGCGAAACCGGCGCGGCCGTGACGCGGTGGTCACGGGCCTGCGCTAACGGTGGGGAAAGCGGGCGGCGTGGCCGTCCCCGGTCATGAAATGGTCGCAAGTCGGTTGATAAGCGGCATCGGCGGCGGCGCGGCCGGCGCCCGACGCGGCGGGTGCGACACCGCAGACGGGTTCGGAAGCCATGACAGCCATCGTCCGACTGGCGCTTTCGCGTCCCTACACCTTCGTGGTGATGGCGATCCTCATCATGATCTTCGGCGTCATGTCCATCCTGAGGACGCCGACGGACATCTTCCCCAACATCGGCATCCCCGTCATCAGCGTGGTGTGGCAGTACACCGGCCTGCCGCCCGAGGACATGTCGGGGCGCGTCGTGTCGGTCTACGAGCGCGTGCTGTCGACCACCGTCAACGACATCGAGCACGTGGAGTCGCAGTCGCTGCCGGGCTACGGCATCGTCAAG
>CAXTFM010000218.1:0-4502 GCA_964243435.1 uncultured Beijerinckiaceae bacterium | reverse complement strand
CGAACTGGTCCATGTTGGCGAAGCGCGATTGGGCGTAGCCACCATAGGCGTTGCCGTTCGCCCGCTCCACCACCTCGACATGGGCGTCGGGCAACTCGTCGAGGAAGCGCGACGGGATGGTGGTCTGCCACAGCCCATGGACGCGGCGGTTGGTGGCGAAATAGATGCGCGCCCGGCGCTTGGCACGGGTGACGCCGACGTAAGCGAGGCGGCGCTCCTCCTCCAGCCCGGCGCGGCCGGACTCGTCGAGCGAGCGCTGGTGGGGGAACAGCCCCTCCTCCCACCCTGGCAGGAACACCGTCTCGAACTCCAGCCCCTTGGCGGCGTGCAGCGTCATCACGCTGACCTTGGCGCCGCCACCGGCGTCGGCCGCATCCATGACGAGCGAGATGTGCTCGAGAAACGCGGCGAGGTCGGGGAACTCCTCCATGGAGCGCACCAGCTCCTTGAGGTTTTCAAGCCGCCCGGCCGCCTCCGCCGTGCGGTCCTTCTGCCACATGGCGGTGTAGCCGGACTCTTCGAGGATCAGTTCGGCCAGTTCGCCCTGCGGCTTGACGTCGATCAGCGACGACCAGCGCGCGATGTCGTCGAGCAACGCGCGCAACGTTTGCCGCTGCTTGGGCTTCAGCTCCTCCGTTTCGCTGAGGATGCGCGCCGACGCCATCAGCGGCAGGCGCTCGCGCCGCGCGTGGTCGTGGCAGATCTGCAGCGTCGCCTCGCCAAGGCCCCGCTTCGGCGTGTTGAAGATGCGCTCGAAGGCGAGGCCGTCCGCCGGCTGCGCCACGCAGCGAAAGTAGGCGAGGGCGTCGCGGATCTCGAGCCGCTCGTAGAAGCGCGGACCGCCGATCACCCGATAGGGCAGCCCCAGCGTGATGAAGCGCTCCTCGAACTCGCGCATCTGGAACGAGGCGCGCACCAGGATGGCGATCTCGTCGAGCGTGTGCCCCCCGTGCTGGAGCTGCTCGATCTCCTCGCCGATGGAGCGGGCCTCCTCCTCCGAGTCCCAAATGCCCGTGACCGTCGGCTTGTCGCCGTCCACGCCATCGGTGAACAGCGTCTTGCCGAGGCGCCCCTGGTTCTTCGCGATGAGATGGGCGGCGGTGGCGAGGATGTGCCCGGTCGAGCGGTAGTTGCGCTCGAGGCGGATCACGGTGGCGCCGGGAAAGTCCTTGTCGAAGCGCAGGATGTTGTCGACCTCGGCGCCGCGCCAGCCGTAGATCGACTGGTCGTCGTCCCCCACGCAGCACAGGTTGTGACGCCGGTCCCGGTCGGTCGAGCCGGCGAGGAGGCGCAGCCACAGGTACTGCACCGTGTTGGTGTCCTGGTATTCGTCGACCAGCATGAAGCGAAAGCGCGCCTGGTACTGTTCCAGCACGTCCGGGTTCTCGCGGAACAGCCGCACGCATTCGAGGAGCAGGTCGCCGAAGTCCGTCGCGTTGAGGATCTTCAAGCGTTCCTGGTAGCGCTCGTAGCAATCGCGGCCGCGGCCGTTGGCAAAGGCCACCGCCTCGCCGGGCGGCACGTTCTTCGGGTCGAGGCCGCGGTTCTTCCAGCCGTCGATCTGGTTCAGCAGCATGCGCGCCGGCCAGCGCTTGTCGTCGATGTTCTCGGCCTGGATCACCTGCTTCAGCAGGCGGATCTGGTCGTCCGTGTCGAGGATGGTGAAGCCGGACTTCAGCCCGACGAGCTCCGCATGCCGGCGCAGGATCTTGGTCGAGATGGCGTGGAAGGTGCCAAGCCAGGGCATGCCCTCGGCGACCGGGCCGGCGAGCGCGATCACGCGCTCCTTCATCTCGCGCGCCGCCTTGTTGGTGAAGGTCACGGCGAGGATCTGCCACGCCTTGGCGCGGCCAGTGGCGATGATGTGGGCGATGCGGGTGGTGAGCACCCGGGTCTTGCCGGTTCCGGCACCGGCCAGAACCAGCACCGGCCCGTCCAGCGCCTCGACCGCCTGCCGCTGCTCGGGGTTCAGCCCGTCGAGGTAGGCGACGGCGCCGTGGCGCGCCCGCGCCCGGTCGGCGATGCCGCCGGGACGTGGGGCAAGCGCATCGATCGGCTCGATCGCGCTAGGCCCGGCCATGGCGGTCCACCGTCAAGCGGAGCGGGAAAGGGAACAAAACGCGACTCATCTTGCCGGAAGCATGGACCGACAATGTGGGACGTCGCGCGGGCATTGTCCACGCACCGCCCCGCCGACGCAGCCGCTACTCGCGTTCCGGCTTGCGGGTACCGGGCTTGGGCGTCCGGTTGATGCCGCCATAGGTGTTGGTGTCGTTGGCGGTGTCGCCCTCGAACGTCGTTTCGCCCTGAAGGTCCTCCATGTCGTCGGCCGTCACGCCGGCCGCCGTCGTGCCCACGGACTGGCCGATGCCGGGATTGCCCTTGAGGTCGGCGTCGGTCGGCACCGTCGTCTTCGGTTGCTTGCTGCTCATGGTGCGTCTCCTGCTGCGAGCGGTCGTAATGGGCGAGCGGCGCGCATGTTCCGCGCCACGCCTGCGCCATAGGGCATCGCCGGTCGGCAGCGGTCGGTGCCGCCATTTGCGCTCACGCCCCGGCGGTGCAAGGAAAGCGTGCGGTAAAGCCCGATCCCTTCCACCTCGCTGGCGAATGCGTGCGCGACCTCCTGACCGGCCTCGCCATCATCCTCGTGGTCGCGCTGACCACGCTGCTGGTGGCTCCCTATTTCGTCGACTGGAACGGGCAGCGTAGCTTCCTCGAAGCGCAAATCTCGCGCGCGCTCGGGCAGAAGGTGACGATCGGCGGCAACATCGACCTCAAGCTGCTGCCCACTCCCTACCTCCGGCTGAACCAGACGGTGATCGGCGACGACGACGGCGCGGTCACGCTCGGCATCCGCGCGCTCGACCTCGAACTCGCGGTGGCGCCCCTCCTCCATGGCGAGTTCGACGTGGTGGAGGGCCGCCTCGACGAGCCGACCATGCGGGTGACGCTGGGCGCCGACCGCACCCTGCCGGCCCTGCCCGACACGCCGGCGCTGCGCGCCGCCATCCGCCTCGAACGGGTGCGGGTCGTGGACGGCACCCTCGCCGTCGCCGACCCGCGCAGCGGGCGCACGCTGGTGTTCGACCACCTCGACTTCGTGACCGATGCGCCCGCGCTTGCCGGTCCCTTCAAGGGCAGCGGCACGACCGGCGCCGCGCGCACGCGCTTCCGCTTCTCCACGGCGGAAGCCAAAGGCGGCCGCACGCGGCTGCGTTTCGCCTTCGACGAGACCGCCGCTCATCCCGGCCTCGACCTCGACGGCACGCTGGCGCTGCGCGCGCTCGATGGCGGCAAGGTCCGACAAAGCTTCGACGGCACGGTGGTCGCGACGGGCCATTTCACCGGCCTCGCCACGCCGGTGGGCGACCCGGTCGCGTGGCGCGTGTCGGGGCCGTTCAGCGCCGATCCCGCGCGGGCCGCGCTGGAGGGCGGCGAGGTGCGGGTCGGCGGCGAGGACGGCCTCACCTTCGCCGCCGCCGCGGACTACGCCGCGCCTGCTGACCCGCAAGCCCAGGCGCTGCATGTCAGGTTGAGCGCCGAGCGCCTCGACATCGACCGCCTGTCCGGGGCGCCGGTCAACGGCGTCCGCCCGCCGCCCCCACGCCTGCCGTCGCTCGACGCCCTGCGCCGGGTCGTGTCGTCCTTTCCCATGGCGGCGGCGACCACCTCGTTCGCCGTCAGGGTGGACAGCGCCGTGTGGGGCGGCGAAGCGCTGAGCGGGCTTCGCGCGGAGGGCACGCTCGGCGGCGGGGCCACGTCAGTGCCGATCAAGCTGGCCGGCGAGGGGCCGGGCGGCCTCGTCCTCGCCTTCGACGGCCGCACCGACGGGCGCGACTTCGACGGCCGCGGCCACCTCGCCGCCGATGACGTGCCGACGGCGCTGCGCTGGTTGCGCGCGGTCGCGCCCGCTGCGGCAACCATTCCGTCCGGCGCGGGGGTCCGTGCGGCGGATGCGGCGGCGCACGTGCGGACCGCCGGCGATGGCGTCGCGCTGGACGAGCTGACGCTCAGCTTCGACCGCTCGCGGCTCGCCGGCACGGCGCGGGTGGCGTTCGCCGCACCGACCGAGGCGGCGTCGGCCCAGCCCCGGGCCAAGCTGTCCGCCGATCTGCGCACCGCCGCACTCGACCTGTCCGCGCTGCCCGACATGGAAACGGCCGGCGCCCTGCCCTTCGACCTCGCCCTGCGCCTCGACGCGGGAACGGTCAGGGTCGCCGGGGCTGGCGGCGGTGGCGGACCGGTCGAAGCCGGGCGACTGCACCTCGACCTGGCGGCGGAGGGACCACGCCTCACGGTGAACGCGTTCCGTGCCGAAAACCTCGGCGGCGCCACCCTCGACGCCAAGGGCGAGATCACCCGCGACGCGGCGACGCTCGCCGCGACGATCGACGCCGCCCGCCTCGACCGTGTGGCGGCGCTGCTGCGGCAGCTCGCGCCGGGGCGCGCCGCCGACGCCTTCGCGGCGCGCGCGGGAGCGCTGGCGCCGGCGAGGCTGACGG
>CAXTFM010000217.1:0-4563 GCA_964243435.1 uncultured Beijerinckiaceae bacterium | reverse complement strand
AGCACACGAGGCGCGCCAGCCAGTCGTCGAAACCGTTCTTGAGCTCCGGCTCCTTTGTCTGCACGAAGGAGCGCGTCGCGGCGCCCGGCACGAACTTGGCTCGCCGCCGCGCCCCGGCGTCGCCGGTGAAGTACGCGTCCCAGTACTTCTGGTAGGACGCGATCTGGTCGGGCGTCCAACCGTCCGGCACGCCGATCAGGCTGTCGGGCACGGAGCCCTGCGTGAAGTAGTCGAGCAGGAACAACTGGCGGCGCAGCGCGATGTTGACGGTGGTAACCACCTGCTCCACCGGCGAGAAGCCGTAGGCACGGTCGACCCGGACGTTGCGCGGCCGGTACAGCAGGTCGCGCGCGGAATAGTCCACCGCCGGCATGCCGTGCAGCACCTGCTGGTAGGCGGTGGGCCACACGGTGCGGCCATCGTCGTCGTAGGGAAGCGGCATGCGTCCCCACGCGTCGATCACGGGCTTCACCGTGGCGCCGTCGAGCGGCAGCAGGGCGGTGAGGCGCCCGGCGCGGTCGCGGCGGCAGTACAGCGCCGGCGCGTCGATGACGAACAGTTCTTCGAGCAGCATGCGCAGCCAGTCGGCCCAGCCGTGGATGCCGTCCGGCTGCTGGAAGAAGCGGGCGGCGGCGGCGAGCCTCGCCGGGTCGGCCGTCGCGCCGTGGCGCGGCTTCAGCGCCCACGCCATGCGCGATACCTGGTCCTTGCGCGTCTCGATGACCAGGCGCAGCAGGTCCCAGCCGTCGGCGATCTCCCGCAGCGTGGCGAAGGACACGGATGCGTGCTGCCGAACCCCGAGCGCCAGGTTGAAGCCCGGGGGGAAATCCCATTGCCTGCCGGCGACGTCGGCCGGGGCGGCCGGGGCCATCGGCTGCAGCGGGCCGAACCAGTCGGCACCGGCTTGCGGCGGCGTGTTCCCCGTCCTGCTCCGGGTTGCGGCGGCGTAGGAGATGCTGACCCGGTAGGGGTCGAGCGTCCACGACGCCCGGCCGCTCGCGCGATCGACCATGCGGTTCTGCTCCAAACTCGTGCGATGTGGCGGGGGCGGTTCAGCCTTCGGCGAGGCGCCGGAGGAAGCCGAGCGCGGCGGGCTCCTCCGCGCCGCTGAACAGGTGGGTCAGCGCCCAGATCGCCGCGTCGGCATGATCGGGGCTGTTCGCGCCGGCGTAACCGCCGCCGGTGAAGGCGCAGAGCTGCTCCTCCAGCCTGTCGAAGCGTCCGACGTGGTGGACCCGGCCGGCGGCGTAGCGCAGCGAGATCGGCTCGGCGCGCACCGCCTTGCCGCGGCTCGCGGTGACGGCGCGCACGGGCACGTTCGCATCGGCCGCCTTGATGACGGCCTCCACCATGGCGCCGCCGAAGTTCTCCTCCGCCACCACGCAGTCGGCGAAGAACTCGTGGTAGGCGGCGACGACGCGGCGGCTCCAGCCGGCCGGCGCCTCGCGGCACGAGCGGTCGGCGAGGATGTAGGCGTCGCCGTCGGCGCCCAGCGCCGCAACCACGATGCCGATCTCGTCCGAGCCGGTGTCGCCGCGCCCGCCCGCGCCCGACGGGTCGACGGCGACCACCACCGCGCGCCGCTCGGCCTGCGGGATCGCCGCCGCCTCGCAGCGGTGGCGGTCGAAGGTTTCATAAGACCACAGCGCGTCGTCGACCTCCTCGACGTAGACGCCCTCGTAGAAGCGCTTGCGCTTGCGCTCGGGGAGCGCGGCGAGGCTTTGCAGGAACTCCGGCGTCAGGTTGGCGGCATTGTCGGTCGGGTTGAGGAAGGCCCGGGCGTAGATCGCGGGCGCGGCGAGCGGACGGCGCGAGACGGGGTCGCGCTTCTCGCCGAAGAGCACATTGGTCCAGTGCGTCTTCGACGTCGGGTTGAGGTCGACATAGGCGCGCTGCATCAGCGCCGGCACCACCTGCGCGAGGCGGGTGAAGGCGACGAGCGCGGAATCGTAGGAAATCTGCGAGGCCTCGTTGAGGAAGACGCTGGCGTATTCGAGGCCGAGGATCTTCTCGACCCGGCCGGCCTCGTCGAGGCCGCCGACGGTGAGGCGGGCGCCGTTCTTCAATTCATAGAAGCCGTCGGTGCGGTGCTCCTTCAGGTGCAGGCCGGGAAAGCAGAGACGCAGCACCTGCGGCAGCGTTTCCTGGGCGATGGAAGCGCGCGCGGCGTTGCCGTGGTGGCGCAGGATGGCGTGGGTCGATTCCGGCGCGCTGGCGGCGCGCGCGAGGAGCGCGCGGATGATGAGGAAGGTTTTTCCCGAGCGCGTCCCGCCGGTGAGGCAGGTGTAGCGTTGCGGGCCGTCGAGCAGCAGGCGCGCAGCCTCCTGCCCGGCGCTGAAGGACACCATTCGAAGTTCCAGATTGTGGGAGCGAGGCGCCCGGTCGACTGCACACGCAGTTCGGGCTCGGCATGCGCGCATTGGGCGTCGAAAACAGTCCGCGGTCAATCATGCCCGCCGAGGCGTTTCCGCGTCTTCGCACCGGTCCGCGCATGGCGCGTCCGTGCGGTCGCGCCCGCTGCGACGATGTTAGGGCGGCCTTAACCGACCACGCCTAAACCTGGACGCCTGTATCCCCGGCGCCGCGAAAGGACCCGCAACGTCGCGGGATGGAGGCGTTTCGTGAAAACGGCTGGCTTGCCTTCGAGCCGGAGTCACTTCGGCGACGACGTCCCCCCGCGCTCGGCGTCGCGGCCGCCGGCGCGCGGCCGGTGTTCGCCCATCCGGCGCGTCGCCGGCCGGGACGAGCTCGGGCGCGCCGTCGCCGTCACCCTCGCCGTGCTGGACGTCACGATCGGGATCGGCCGCAAGCTCGGCGGCGCCTACGCCCTCGTCGCCCTCGCGGTCCTTTTCGTGCAGCTGCTGGTTCTCGGTGAAACGCCGCGCCAGCTGTTCCCCGGCACAACCGACCCGGCGCTGCGCTTGTCGCTGTCGACGGCGCTGTTCCTGGTGCTGGCGCAGGGGTGGGACGTGCCGGGGCAACAGCTCGCCCGGGACTGGGCGCGGTTGCGCGCCCACCTGCCGCGCGGGGCGGGGAACCTCGCGCTTCGGCAGCGTTCGGCGGCACTCGCCGGGATCAAGCCGGTCGTGGCGCGGCTCGCCGCGCTGCTGGACCTCGGCGTCGCCGTGTCCAACAAGGCCGGCGCCCTCGCCGCCTTCGGCTCGCTCGCCTGTCTCGGCCTGCATCTCGCCACCGGCACGACGCTGCGCGCGATGTACCCGGGTGCGGTCGACCCCACCCTGTCGCTCGCGGCCGACCTCGGCGTCGACGTGCTCGTGCTGGGCTGGTGGTCGACGTCCGTGGCGCAGATCGACGCCCTGTGGCGGCGCGTCCGTACGCCGTCCGCCGCGGATCGGTAGGCTCGGCTCGGTAAAGGCGCGCGCCGTTCGGCAGGGTCAATAAAGGCGCGCGCCGTTCGGCGCGTGGCGCTCGGGCACGACCAGTACCACGTGGCCATCGGCGTCGGGGGCGCCGAGCACCAGCACTTCCGACAGGAAGGGGCCGATCCGCCGTGGCGCGAGGTTGACCACGGCCAGCACCTTGCGGCCGAGAAGGTCGGCGGGGGCGTAATGGTGGGTGATCTGCGCGCTGGAGCGCCTGGTGCCGATCGCCGGGCCGAAGTCGATCGTGAGCTTGAAGGCCGGGCGCCGCGCCTCGGGGAAGGGATCGGCGGCGACCACGGTGCCGACGCGGATGTCGACGCCGGCGAACTGGTCGAACCCGATCGCCGGGTCGGTCGCGTCGCCGGCCATCGCCTATTCCGCTGCGACCACCGTGGCGCCGGCGCCGAAACGGCGCTCGATGTACTGCTCCACCAGCACCTTGAACTCGTCGGCGATGTTGGCGCCGCGCAGCGTCACCGCCTTGCGCCCGTCGATGAACACGGGGGCCGCCGGCGTTTCGCCCGTGCCGGGGAGCGAGATGCCGATGTCGGCGTGCTTCGACTCGCCGGGGCCGTTCACGATGCAGCCCATCACCGCGACGTTCAACTGTTCGACGCCGGGATAGCGCGTGCGCCATTCCGGCATGGAATTGACGATGTTGTCCTGGATGTCGCGGGCGAGTTCCTGGAACACGGTGGAAGTCGTGCGCCCGCAGCCGGGGCAGGCGGCGACGAGCGGCACGAAGGTGCGGAAGCCCATGGTCTGCAGGATTTCCTGCGCGACCTTGACCTCCGTGGTGCGGTCGCCGCCGGGCTCGGGGGTGAGGGACACGCGGATGGTGTCGCCGATGCCGCCCTGGAGGAGGATGCCGAGCGCGGCCGACGAGGCCACGATGCCCTTCGAGCCCATGCCGGCCTCGGTGAGGCCGAGGTGCAGCGCGTAGTCCGAGCGCGCCGCCAGCATGCGGTACACGGCGATGAGCTGCTGCACCGCCGACACCTTCGCCGACAGGATGATGCGGTTCTTCGGCAGGCCGATCTCCTCGGCGCGCTGCGCCGAGAGCAGGGCGGATTGCAGCATCGCCTCGCGCGTCACCGCGCCCGTGTCGCGCGGCCGGGCCAGCGCGGCGTTCTCGTCCATCAGCTGGGTCAGCAGCTCCTGGTCGAGCGAGCCCCAGTTG
>CAXTFM010000216.1:0-4648 GCA_964243435.1 uncultured Beijerinckiaceae bacterium | reverse complement strand
TCGGGTTTGCGACGAAGCGGCCATCGCGGCTAGTCCGCAGGTTCGGAAAACTCCTTTTCATTTCTGGGATGATCCTACCTGCCTCCGGCACCACCGGGCTTCTCGCCCGTAGCGCCGCTGCAGGATTGCCCAGGCACGACGACGATCGCTGAGCATACATCGCGCCAGCATCCCGTCTGAGGGCGCGGTGCCGGACACGTCGTCCGTCGTTGTCCATCATCCCAGTTGTGAGATAAACGGTTTTCGGCCGGCGCGGGACCGGTTGGAACGGCACGGGGCCGCCCGGGACGCTTCGCATGATGGACCTGAACTCCCTCGCCGTCTTCGCCAAGGTCGCCGAGGCCGGCAGCTTCTCCGAAGCTTCGCGTCGGCTGGCGATGCCGATCTCGACCGTCAGCCGGCGCGTCGCCGAGCTGGAGAACGCGCTCGGCGTTCGCCTCATCGAGCGCACCACCCGCGTGCTGCGCATGACGGAGATCGGCCTCGAGGTGCTGGAGCATGCGCAACGCGTCGGCGACGTCGCCGAGGCGGTCGAGAGCGTCGTGTCCCGCACAACGACCAGCGTCACCGGCGTGATCCGGTTGTCGGCGCCGCCGAGCATCTCCGACACCGTGCTTGCCCCCCTCATCGGCGCCTTCCAGGCGCTCCATCCCGACGTGCGCTTCGACGTGTTCATCGCCAACAGGATCGTCGACCACGTGGCCGAGGGCATCGACCTCGTGTTCAGGGTGGGTGCGCTGGAGGACTCGGCGCTGGTCGCCCGCAAGATCCTGCGCTACCGCCACCAGCTCGTCGCCAGCCCCGCCTACCTCGCGGCGCGCCGCCCGCCCGCGGTGCCGGCCGACCTGCTGGAGCATCGCCTGCTCGCCTTCGCCCGCCGCGCGCCCGTGAACAGCTGGACCTTCCGGCGCGCGGACGGCGAGGGCACGGAGACGGTGGCCTTCACGCCCTACATCGCGATGAACGACTTCGCCGGCCTCGCCCCGGCGCTGGAGGCGGGCGTCGGCATCGGCATCCTGCCGCCCATCGTGCAGCCGCACCTCCTGCGCGATGGCCGCCTGGTCGAGGTCATGCCGGACTGGCGGCTCAGAACCATCGACCTGTCGCTGGTGCACGTCGCCAACCGCCACCTCCCGCGCTCCATCCGCGCCTTCAAGGATTTCGCTGTCGTCGAGGCTCCGAGGCTGTTCGCCGACCTGCCGGCCTAACACGTCGAGTGGGATTCATCCGGGCGGTGTAGGCGTGCAGTGTCCCGGATACAGGAAGATTATTCCCGTCAAAGCAGACTAATCCTGTCTGTTCGGCGCCACTAAGACCTGCGCGACAATACGAGGGGCACCTATGCGCCTCCCGTGTCGTGTGGAGCGCCACGGAACTGACGATACAAGCTACACTCGACCTCGGCCCACGACGGCGCGGATCCAGCGCCTGTGTCGTACGCCTACTCCGCACCTTAAAAGTGGAGAGTTGGGCGTCGCGCCTCTACGCTCCGCGTCGTACCGATCCCGGGTGGTGCGCCGTGACCGAACTCAACGCGCTGAGCGTGTTTGCCGTGGTCACTGAGAGCGGAAGTTTCTCCGCTGCCGCGCTGGTCCTCGGGATGCCATTGTCGACCGTCAGCCGACGCGTCGCGGACCTCGAGGCCCAACTCGGTGTCTGCCTCCTCGAGCGGTCGAGCAGGATCGTCGGCGTGACGACCGTCGGGACCGAGATCCTGGACCAAGCTCGGCGCGGACGGAACATCGGTCGCGCCGTGGCCGACACTGTGGCAGGCCGCTGGGACGCCATCGGTGGCCTCCTGCGTCTCTCCTCGATCCGATGTATCGCCGACGCGCTCGTCGCGCCGCTCATCGTCGCCTTTCAGCGCGCGCATCCCGATGTCCGCTTCCAGAGCACCACGTCGGCCCACTGATCGGGCTGCTGCGGGGTGCCGGCACGGACGAACTGGAGTACAGGCGAGACGGCGCGGACCTTGCCTGAAGCAACATGACGCGCGCACAGCACGAGGCCGTGGCCGCCCTATCGTCGCCGCCTACCGCGGCGAGCGCGCCATCTTTGAGCCGGACAAGGTCGCCCACTTGGAGACGGTGGTGGCCATCGTCCAGGCCGGCCGGGCGGAGGCGCTGCGCTGGCGGGATCCACGACCGCGTGCTGCGCAAGATGGAATACGAACTCGACTTCCAGCAGATGATCGCGGAAAGCAATCTCTGAGGGACTGAGTGGTCGGCCCAAGCTATGGAGGCAACGGTGAACGTGCTCATTGTCCATGCCCATCCCGAACCAGCCTCTTTTAACGGCGCCCTGAAGGATCTCGCGGCGGCGACGCTGCGGCAGGGCGGTCACGCCGTCGTAGTCAGCGACCTTTACGCGATGCGCTTCGGGGCGATCGTCGGGGCCGACGATTTCCGCGGCGAACGCGCCGACCCGGAGCGCCTCGACATCGCGCGGGAGCAGGCCCACGCCTTCGAGAAGGGCACGCTCGCTCCAGCTATCGTCGCCGAGCAGGAGAAGCTCCGCCGAGCGGACCTGCTCATCCTCCAGTTTCCAGTCTGGTGGTTCGGCATGCCGGCGATCCTTAAGGGCTGGGCCGAACGCGTGTTCACGCGCGGCTTCGCCTACGCGGCCGGACGCAAGTACGACACCGGGCTGTTCCGCGGAAAACTGGCCATGGTGTCCGCTACCACGGGCACCTCGGCCGACACCTACGCGCCGGACGGGATCGACGGCGACATCCTCAGCGTGCTCTGGCCGGTCCACAACGGCCTGCTGCACTACACCGGCTTCGACGTGCTGCACCCATTCGTCGCCTTTATGCCGGGGCGCGTCGGCCAGGAGGGCCGAGAAGCCTACCTCGCCGCCTACCGTAAGCGGCTCCGCGATCTCGACCAGGCGCCGCGGCTGTTCTTTCATCCGGCCGAAGATTACGGGCCGGACGAGCGGCTGAGGCCGGGCGTGGTGGCACGCTCGGGGTTCCAACGCAACATGTGAGCCGACCGGAGAGCTGGCGCTGATTTTGGCGACGGGAATGTGTTCTCCGCGAACGGGCGTGGTTGGACGCCGCACCATCCTGTAATCTACCTGGAGCTGGCGTCAGGGCAGGCCGGCAGCGCGGCACGGAGCACAATCGTTGACCAGCAGCCGCGTCGGCAAGAAGGCCCTCGTGTCGGGCGGGTCGCGCGGCATCGGCGCCGTGATCGCCATCAAGTTGGCGTCATCCGGTGCAGACGTCGCCATCACCTACGTCGGCAACCACGCTTCGGCCGAGGAAGTCGTCGCGGCGATCGCGGCGTAGGGTCTTACGGGTTAGGCCGACGCCGCGGACGTGGCGGCCGTGCACGCGGCGGTCGATTAAGCCTCCGGTTCGCTGGGCGGTCTCGACATTCTCGTCCAGAGCGCCGGCTTCGCCGACTATGTCGACATCACCCCCATGGGCGACGAGGAGTATCTGGCGACGTTGCGACGCCACCTCGCGCTCAACGTCGAAGCCGTGGTCGCGACCGTCAAGCACGCCCTGCCGAACCTGCGCGTGGCGGCCACATCATCCTAATCGGCAGCGTCAACGCGCACCACAGATGCCCTTCGCCGGCCTAGCCATCTACGGCAGTTCGAAGGCAGCCGTCGCCGCGCTCGGGCGAGGTTGCGCGCGTGATCTCGGCCCGCGCGGCATTCTGGTCGACGCCATCCAGCCCGGGCCCATCGCGACTGACATAAACCATGTCGATGGCCGGCCGGTGGTGGCCGCCATGACAGCGATGACAGCCCTGAAGCGTAACGGCCGGCCCGACGAGATCGCCGCGCCGGCCGCATCCCTGGCGAGCGACGAGGCCTTTTACGGCACCGGCGCCGCTATCGACATCGACATCGACGGTGGCATGTCGATCTGACGGGTGGCCGGCTTCCCACTCGGGGAAAAGTGTTTCCCGCTTTCATCGGCTAAACGCGCCACGCGCGAAGGGGCAGAATAAGCGCAGCTCGGAACGCGAGGGCGACGGCATGAACGGCGAGGAACAGGCGATCGCGGCGGCGCTGGCGGCCTACGAAGCGGCCGTCAACGCGGCAAACCTCGACGGCGTGGCCGCGCTCTTCGTGGCCGACGGCGTGCTCATGGGGCAGGGCACGCCGCCAGCCGTCGGCGCCGTCGCCGTGCGCCAAGCCTACCGGGCGATTTTCGACGCCGTAGCGCTCGACATCCGCTTCGACGTCGCGGAAGTGGTGCAGACCGGGCCGGACTGGGCCTTCTTGCGCAGCACGTCCAGAGGGTCGATCACCGTCAGGGCCAACGGCGAGCGGGCGCCCGAGCACAACCAAGAGCTCTTCGTGTTCCGTAAGGCCGAGGGCGCCTGGAAGATTGCCCGATACTGCTTCAACGTCGTTGACGCCGCCTGATCCTCCGCCTGTTCCCGCGAGTTCGATGCCCCATGCTCGACAGGCCCGGACCGTCCGCGCCAGCGCACGCCGTCCCCGTCGTTGACACGTTGATCGTCGGGGCCGGTCTACGCCGCCTCGAACTACCCGCGCCGCGTCGCCAACAGCGACAACGTCGGCGATATGACCGGGGCCGATTGGGGCTACATGACCGAGCCGGGGTACATTGGCCGTCCCATCGCCGCCTTCCGCGGCAAGGTGCTCGGCGGCTCCTCGGCGGTCA
>CAXTFM010000215.1:0-4665 GCA_964243435.1 uncultured Beijerinckiaceae bacterium | reverse complement strand
GCCGTCGATGAACACCATATAGGAGACCACCCCAGATGATGTCAATGATAAATGAAGGGGGGAGAATTCATCGACCGCACGATGCCGGCCGACCACGCCTATCCCGCAAGGCAGCATTAAGCCTCTAGACGGAATGCCGCCGCCAGCTTCGACGGACGATGGTAGTCTCCCAACTCGTCGCCTCGAGCCGCGCATGACCGTCACCCTCGCCGTCTGCATCGCCACGACCGGTCGCGCCTCCGTGCTGAGCGAGACGTTGCGCGAAGTCGCCCAGCAAACCCGTCGGCCAGACCGCATCCTTGTGTGCCCGGCGCACGACGACGATCTCGCCTGCCCCAGCGTCCCGGTCGAAGTCGTGCGCGGCGAACCCGGATCGTCGCACCAGCGCAACGCCCTGCTCCGCGCTGCAACCGGCATCGACGTCGTGCTCTTCCTTGACGACGACTTCCTTCCCGCGCCGAACTACCTCGCCGAACTCGAACGACTGTTCACGCACTACCCCGATTGCGTCGTCGCGACCGGCCGCGTCCTCGCCGACGGTGCCACCAACCGCGGCTACACCGTCGAGGAAGGACGCGCGCTCCTGCGCGAGGCCTATGACCCCTCGCACCTCGTCGCCCCGGTCTTCAACGGCTACGGCTGCAACATGGCCGTGCGCTGGTCGCGCCTGCACGACACCGGCGTATGGTTCGACGAACAGCTGCCGCTCTACGCCTGGGCGGAAGACGTCGACTTCTCGCGGCAGGCGAGCCGGTTCGGCAGCGTGCTCAAGGCCGAGGCGCTCGTCGGCGTCCACCTCGCCTGGAAGGGCGGGCGCACCTCGGGGGTGCGCTTCGGCTACTCGCAGATCGCCAACCAGGTGTACCTCGCGCGCAAGGGGACGGTGACCGCCACGGGTGCCCTGCGCAAGGCCGTCGAGAACGTCGCCGCGAACCTTGCCGGCGCTTGGCGCAACGACGCCTTCATCGACCGGCGCGGTCGCCTCATCGGCAACCTGTACGCCATCGCCGACGTGCTGACCGGTCGCTCCTCGCCGCAGCGCATCTTCGACCTTTAGCGTCGGCGGCGCCGTGCCACCGCTCAGCGCTGGAGCCGCAGGCCGACGAGGAAAATCGCGTCCTCGAAGCTGTTGCCGACGAGGGTGCTGCTGAGGTTCTGCCGCGACGCGGACGCCACCAGCTGCACCTCGCGGGCGACGTTGTAGGCGGCCTTGAGCGTGAACTGGGTGAAGGCTTCGTGCACCGACACCCCCTGGTACTGGTTGGGCTGGTAGGCGGCGATGCCGCTTACGGTGAAGTTACGGAAGAACACATGGGCGATCTCCAGGCTGACGAGGCGGGAGATCGCCCCGGACGCACCGGCCAGCGTGGTTTCCGAGAACGACGTGTTGGCACGCAGCGTGAGCGTGGTCAGCGGCGTCACGGCGTAGACGATGCTGCCATCCACCGTTGGGGCGCGCAGGTTGCCGAGGCGCGGATCGGCGTAGCGCCGGTCGCCGTAGCCGGCGCTGAGCGTGCCGGTGATGATCCGCGACAGCTGGAAGCTCGATCCCGCGCGCGCCACCACGCCGTCGGAGTCGCGCCGGAAGCCGCTGGTGTCGATGGCGTCGTCGCGCACGCGGGCGTCGAACCCGGCCTCGGCGAAGGGCACGATCTCCGGCGTCAATTCGTAGGATGCGCGGCCGACGATGCCGAGGTCGTTGTAGTTGTCCTGCGAATAGCGAAAGGTGCTGCCGTCGGATTGCAGCGCGTCGCCGTACTGGACGCGGTCAAACGTACTGCGAAGGTCGAGCACCAGGCGGTTGAAGCGGTGCGCCGCGCCGAGCGTCGCCCCTTCCGACACGATCAACGGCCGCGTCACGATGAAGGCGCTGTTCGGCACGGCGAGCAATGGCGAGCCCGGCGTCTGCGTGGCCACCGCGAAGCGGCCTTCCAAGGTGACGATGTCGTTGCGGGTGACGTCGAGCCTGCCGTCGACGACGCCGCTGGCGTCGGGACGATTGGCGTTCGAGTTCGAGGGAAACTCCGAATAGCCGCCGCGCAGCGAGGCGGTCAGGCTGTTGGTGGGCAGGTCGGACTGGACGTCGACGCCGCCGGACGCGCGCAGAACCGCCGACGGCTTGATGCCGCGCGACACCTGGTTCGGGTTGGTCTCGTAGCCCGCGCTGGTTTCGACGTAGGGCAGAAGACGCAACTCGCCAACGCGCACGCCCGTCGGCGCAAAGGGGTCGAGTTCGACCAGCGGGCGGCGCGGCCGGATGGGAACCGGAACCACCGCCACGTTGGGTGGCGGCGGCAGCACGTCCACCTGCGCGGGGGGCGCGGGAACGGCATTGGTCGTCGCGCCGCGGGTCTGCCCGTTGGGCAGCGCGACCGGCACCGGCGCGCGCTGCCGCGTCCCCGGCGCCCCGACATAGGGGACGAGCGGCGAGAGCGGGGGATTGCTGCGAAGATTGGGAGCGTAAAGCTTCGGGCGCGGCGGGCGGCGCCGGCCGTAGTTCGGCGTCCCGCTGCCGTCCGGGAAGGGCGCGCGTGGGCTCGACGCGTCGGACGCGGCGGAGGAGGACTGCGTCGTCGGCGGCGCGTTGCTTTCGGGGGAAAGCGGCGGTGCCACCGTCGGCGAGCCGGGGAAGTCGCCGGCGTTGTCGCTGCCGCGCAGCCCCGCCTGGGCGAAGGCGCTGCCGACGGAAAGGCCGGCGAGGAGCGAGGCGGTCACGGCGGGGTAACGGACGAAACGCAAGCGATCCTCGGCGAAGCGCGGTCATCGCGCGTCGCCGAGGTTTAGGCGGACAGGGTTAACCGCGGGTTATGCCGCGCTCCGCCGCGTACCGAAACGGGACACGGCATCCGCTTGCTCCGCGCACCGATGAACGGAGAGCGGCGCGCGGACCGCGCCGTCACGACATGCCGAGCGCGTTCATGTAGAGTTCGAGGATCGCCTCCATCTCCTGGCGCTCGGAATGGTCCTGCTTGCGGATGCGGAGGATCTGGCGGACCGCCTTGACGTCGAAGCCGCGGCCCTTCAGCTCGGCGAAGACGTCCTTGATGTCGTCGGAAATCGCCTTCTTCTCCTCCTCGAGCCGTTCGATGCGCTCGATGAACTGCTTGAGCTCCTCGGCGGCGACGCCGCTTTCGGCGATGTCCTTCGTCATGCGTCCCCCGCTGCACTCCCTCGCCGCGCCCCCGCGCCGCGCGTCCGGCCCGCACGGCCGGGATGGTGGCGGGGCATGACGTGGGGCGCCGCCGCCGTCAAGCACCGCGCCGTTCCCGCGGCGGGATCAGCCGGCGGTGTGGCCGTGGCGTCCGGTGCGCGAGCGGATGTAGGCCGGCTGGTGCAGCACCGGTTGCGCGACCACGGGCGCGAGCACGTCGGCGAGGCGGTCACCCATCGCGCGCGCGGCGTCGGCGTCGGCGACGAGGTCCTGGCGCACCTCCACGAGGAGCCCGGCGATGCCGCGTCGCGTCACCTCCTCGTCCAACGTGTCGCCTGGCATCGCGCCGTCATAGGGCTCGTTGTCGCCGACCGCGAACCCGGCGTCGCGCAGCCCGTCGATGAGGGGCAGCGCCAGACGGGGGTCGGAGTCCCACAGCACGCCGATCTCCCACGGGCGCGGCACGCCCTTCCAGGCCTCGGTGAAGGAATGGATCGAGATCACCACGGGGGTCGGCCCCGCCGCGCTCATCCGCTCGATTGCGGCACCGACCGCGCGGCGGTAGGGTTGCCAGAAGCCGTCGAGGCGTCGGGCGATCTCCGCCTCGTCGATGGCGGCGTTGCCCGGCACGATGGCGCCGTCGGAAAGGCGCATCACCAGCGTGGGGTCGTCGGCGCCGCGGTTGGGGTCGATCAGCAGGCGCGAGAAGGTGGTCAGCAGCGCCGGCGCCGCGAAGCGCGCGGCGATGCGCCGGGTCACGGCGGCGGCGCCGATGTCGTAGCCGATGTGGCGCTCGAAATGATGCGCCGCGAGGCCGAGCGTGCCGTAGCGAGCCGGCAAGGCGTTCGACGCGTGGTCGCACAACAGGAGCAGGCCGTCGTGGCAGCCCTCGACGTGCTCGACCGCCCCCTCCGCCACCACCTGTTCCACGCCCCGCCTCCCCCATTCCCCGGCGCCGACGCGCGGCCATGCTGCCGGCTCAATTCGTTCGCATCTAGTCCGGCGACATCGTCCTGTCGCTCGAAAGTGATGAAGCCGTGGCAAAATCGGTCGCACTCGTCGCCCTCGCCCTTGCCACCATCGGCTCGGGAACGGGGCAGGCACGCGCTGACTTCCGCCTCTGCAACAATACGGCCAGCCGGGTGTCGATCGCGCTGGCCTATACGGACGGCGAAGGCTGGGTCAGCGAGGGCTGGTGGAACGTCAAGCCGAGCGGTTGCGAGACCCTGGTGCGCGGCGCCCTCGCCGCGCAGTTCTACTACGCCTACGCCATGGACGAGCGCGGCGGCGAGTGGAAGGGCAAGGCGTTCATGTGCACCCGCGACCGCGAGTTCAAGATTTCCGGGCGCAGCGACTGCTTCACCCGCGGCTTCGACCGCACCGGCTTCTTCGAGATCGACACGGGCAAGGATGCGCGCAACTGGACCGTGCAGCTGACGGACCCGTCGCCGCAGCAGGCGTCGGGCCAGCCCGCCAAACCGTGACGGCCGCCTCGCGCCATCGCCTGGCCGCCA
>CAXTFM010000214.1:0-4670 GCA_964243435.1 uncultured Beijerinckiaceae bacterium | reverse complement strand
CGCGGCTTCTGCAACACCTGCCCGCGCGACAACCTGCTGGTGATCGGCGACGAGATCATCGAAACGCCGATGGCGTGGCCGTGCCGCTACTTCGAGAACTTCTCCTACCGCACCATCCTCAAGGACTACTTCCGCCGCGGCGCGCGCTGGACGTCGGCGCCGAAGCCCGAGCTGCGCGACGAGCTGTTCGACCCCGACTTCGAGCTGCCCCGCCACGGCGAGGCGATGAAGTACATCCTCACCGAGTTCGAGCCGGTGTTCGACGCCGCCGACTTCTTCCGCTGCGGGCGCGACATCTTCTGCATCCGCTCCAACGTGACCAACGCGATGGGCATCGACTGGCTGCGCCGGCACCTCGGGCCGGACTACCGCGTCCACGAGATCAAGAGCCGCTGCACCAACCCGATGCACATCGACACGACGATCCTGCCGCTCGGCCCGGGCCGGCTGCTCATCAACCCCGACTACATCAACCCCGACGAGCTGCCCGACATCCTGAAGAAGTGGGACATCCTCGTCGCGCCGGAGCCGACGCCGATCAACGACCGCATGCTGAAGCTCACCTCGCTCTGCGGCAAGTGGCTGAGCATGAACATCCTCGCCGTCGACGAGAAGCGCATCATCGTCGACCCGCACCACGAGAACATGATGCGGGCGATGGAGCGCTGGGGCTTCGAGCCGATCCCCTGCGACTTCCTGCACTACGCGGCCTTCGGCGGCGCCTTTCACTGCGCGACGCTCGACGTGCGCCGCCGCGGCACGCTGGAAAGCTACTTCTAGCCCGCGAGCTTGAGGCCGGCGATGCCGGCGACCACGAGGCCGAGGCTGGCGAGGCGCAACGGCGTCGCCGCCTCGTCGAACAGGTAGATGCCGAGCGCCGCCGTGCCGGCGGCCCCGATGCCTGTCCACACCGCATAGGCCGTGCCGACCGGCAGCGAGCGCAGCGCGAAGGTGAGGCCGGCGAAGCTCAACCCCAGCCCGAGCACCGTCAGCACCAGCGCCAAGGGCTGCCTCAGGCCGTCGACGTACTTCAGGCCGATCGCCCAGCCGCATTCGCACAACCCGGCGAGAACCAGGACAAGCCAAACCATCGATCCCAGCCCCATTGATGCCCGGCGCGCTATGCCGCGCCCTCCGGCGCCCGCGGGCCGAGATGCTGCCCGGCATCGACCGCGATGAGCTGGCCGGTCACGGCGTACGCCTGCGCCAGATAAAGCACGGCGTCGGCGACGTCACCCGCGTCCACCGCGCGGGCCAGCGGCAGCACGGCGACCTCGCGCGCGAAGCCGGCGTCGCCGTCGTGGGCGTTGGGCAGCACGGGGCCGGGGCCGACCGCGTTGACGCGGATGCCCTGCCGCGCGAAGGCCTGCGCCATGGCCTGCGTCGCCGCCCACAGCGCGGACTTCGACAGGGAATAGGAGAACTCGCGCGCGGTCGGCCGCAGCACGCGCTGGTCGACGAGGTTGACGATGCCGCTCCCCGCCCGCGCCTGGCGCGCGAAGCACTGGGCGAGGATCACCGGCGCCCGCAGGTTCACCGCGAAGTGGCGGTCCCAGGCGAGGGCGTCGGCGGCGGCGTCCGGCTCGAACACGGCGGCGTTGTTGACGAGGAGGTCGAGCGGCCCGAGCGCCGCGACGGCGTCGGGCACGAGCGCGGCGCAGCCGCCGGCGTCGGAAAGGTCGGCGACCACCACCGCGCAGCGCGCCCCGTCGGCGGCGAGGCGGCGCGCTTCCGCCTCGGCGCGCGGGCGCGAGCGCGGGCTGGCGTGCAGCGCGAGGGCGTAGCCCGCCGTGGCGAGGCGGCGTGCGACCGCGAGGCCGATGCGCGCCGACGCGCCGGTCACCAGGGCAGCCCGCGTTCCGCTCATGGCCGCGATCCATCGCCGTTCCGTCCGGCCCCGTCAACACCGCGCGGCGGTCGCGCGCAACCGAACGTTAGCCATACGACATCGTCGATGCATGTAGAAACAGCGCCGGCGCAAGCACGTCAACAGTGTTCGGCGCTTGGCTGCGCCGCCAATTCTCCGCACGATCCCGTTAGCCCTAATGACGACACGAAGCTTAACTCGCGAAAACCATGAAAACTCAGCTTTTGGCAAGCACGGCACCGTAGACAGGAGGCAACACGGCGCGTGTTTCAGCCGGGAGAGTTACCATGTCGCGTTCAACACCGGCCGTCGCGGCCGCCTTCGCCCTCGCCGCCACCGCCGCCGGCGCCGCCGACCTGCCTTCGCGCTACGCGCCGCCCTCGCCATACTACGCACCGACGCCGATCTTCACCTGGACCGGGCTTTACGCCGGCATCAACGGGCAGCTCGGCGTCGGCAGCTGGACGGGCGGCGGCCCGCAGCTCTTCGGCAGCCCGTTCGGCGGGCTGGGGGGCGCCACGCTCGGCTACAACTACCAGTCCGGCCAGCTCCTCGTCGGCGCGGAGGCGGATGTCGGCTTCGGCTCCATCTCGGGACGCGGCAACTTCGGCACCGGCACCGCCTCGTCGGGCGAGATCAACGGCATCGGCACCATTCGCGGGCGCGTCGGCTACGTTTACGACCGCGCGCTGTTCTTCGTCACCGCCGGCTACGCCGGCACGCAGCTCAACGGCAAGATCAGCGACTTCGCCGGCTCGCCCAACCTGGTGCTCAACGAGCAGCACTACCTCAACGGCTTCGCCGTCGGCCTCGGCGTGGAATACGCGCTGACAACCAAGATCTCCGTCAAGGGCGAGTACCTGTTCACCGGCTTCGGCCAGCAGGGCTATTTCGGCAACACGCGCGACGCGATCTCGTCGGGCGCAAACATCAGCCTTATTCGCGCCGGGCTGAACTATCACTTCTAGGCGGACGGCCGGCGATCCGGTCGACGGAAACCGCGCGATGGATCCTCGAACGGCAGGTCGGCGCCCGGGCAGGCCCGCCATGCGCGCAGTCGCGGGGCGGCGCGGGGCGGGGCGCGGTAACGCTTCCTTCACCAACCGCGGCCACGCTCGATGCGAATCCCCGCCGGAGACCGCGCGCGTGCTTCGCCCGACCTTGACCGCCCTTCTCGCGCTCGGCGCGTCGTTCACCGCCGCCGCGGCAGCCGACCTGCTGCCGCCCCGGCTCGACGCCGCCGATCTCGCGCCGGCCGCCTTCGCGCCAGGCACCCTGGACGCGCCGGCCTATGACGAGGACGTCGTGGTGCGCCGTCGCGTCCTGCGGCCGCCGCCGCTCCCGGTGGAGCCACGGGTCGTCGTGACCTCGCCGCTGTCGGTCGGCGGCCCCTACATGATCGTGCCGGGCTTGAACGGACCGACGGGACCAGCCGCCTACCCCTTGCTGCCGTACGCCTTCGGCTACGGCTATTGAATGGAAGATGTATGCTGATTTCAGCGAGCGTTCAGGCCGCAGGGCCCATCGATCCTCCCGTTGCGGAGGGTTCCCATGACACGTCTTTTGTACGCCACGCTTCTCGCTTCCTTGCTGCCGCTCGCCGGCGCGCCCGGGGCGAGGGCGGCCGACCTGGACGATTTCCCGCCGCCGCCGGTGCGCTACGAGCGCCCCGTGGTGGTGGAGCGGCCGGTGATCGTGGAGCGCCGCGTGTTCGTGGAGCGTCCGGTTTTGGAGCGCCGGGTGCTGGTGGAGCGGCCGGTGCTGGTGCCGCCGCCCTTCTATCCCGGGCGGTACGGTCGGTCCTTCGATCGTCCGTACCCGCGTGCCTACGCGCACCGGTATCCGCCCTTCGACGGGCCGCACCGCTTCCGGCGCTTCGCGGATGGGCCGCGCTTCGAGCGTCCCTACGGCTATTGATGCGTCGCGAGGCGGCGCTGCTCCTCGCGGGCGTCCTCCTCGCCGCGGCGCCGGCGCACGCCGACGAGACGCCGGCCGCGAAGACGCGGACGAGCTGCGACACCTACGGCCGCTGCTTCGAGTTCAGCGGCCCCAACGACCTGCTCGCGGCCGCCGGCGCCAACCTGTGGGAGCGCGTCGACCCCCTCGCCCTTGCCACCGGCACGCCGGGCGAGCCGGTCGAGGACCTGCCGGACGATTGAAACGGTTGCCCGGCGCCTCAGTGCCGGGCGAGCACTTCCCTGACCTTGGCGAGGAGGTCGCCCTCGGCGCAGGCGGCCTGCGCCCCGGCGCGCAGCTCCACGTAGTCCGCGCGGTCGCGGGTCGCCTTGGCGAGTTCGGCGCCGAGCACGAGGTCGCGCACCACCACCTGCGGGCCGTCGGGGTGGTCGCGCTCGTTCGAGCCTTGGATCACCGCGCACACCGCGCCGCGCCGGTCGGCGTACTTCAGCTGGGCGTTCATGCCGGACTGGCCGAGGTAAAGCTCGGCGGCGATGCCGTCCTGGCGCAGCCGGGTGACGAGGGCCTGGGTGCGGGCGATCTCGGCGCGGTCGAGCACCAGCACCACCACCGGCGGCCTGGCCTTGACCCCGGCGACGAGCGGCGAGCCGATCAGCTCCAGCGCCGCCTGCAAGCGCGACACGCCGATGGAGAAGCCGGTCGCCGGCACGTCCGCGTCGCGGAAGCGCCCGACGAGCCCGTCGTAGCGCCCGCCGCCGCCGACCGAGCCGAAGCGCACGGGGCGGCCGTCGTCGCCGGCGACGTCGAAGGTCAGCTCGGCCTCGAACACGGGGCCGGTGTAGTATTCGAGGCCGCGCACCACCGACAAGTCGATGCGGATGCGGTC
>CAXTFM010000213.1:0-4739 GCA_964243435.1 uncultured Beijerinckiaceae bacterium | reverse complement strand
GATACCGCGCCATCTTCGTCGACCTCATCTGACAACACACACACCGAAACACGGCGGTCGGAACCGCAGACAAGACGATGAAGGCCGCGCGCCGGCGCGGCATCGCGCACGCGTACACCCGACGATGCACGCGTGCGGAGACGCCCGACGATGGCAGAGGGAAGCTTGCAAATGAGGCTCATTCGGTCCATATCATCGGAATCGATCTAGGCCGGATAGTTTGACCACGCGTGGTTCGCCACGCCTGCTGAAGATGTTTCCTCCAAGTTTCGAAAGTTCGGTTCGCCGCTGCATCCGCGGTAGGCGCCCGAACGCATGCAAAGGAGGTCATCATGGCCATGGGCACCGTTAAGTGGTTCAACCCGACCAAGGGTTTCGGCTTCATCCAGCCGCAGGACGGCGGATCGGACGTTTTCGTTCACATCAGCGCCGTCGAGCGTGCTGGCCTTCGTGACCTTCAGGAAGGTCAGAAGATCAGCTACGAGGTCGTCGCTGACCGCCGCACGGGTAAGTCGTCGGCCGACAAGCTTCAGGCTGCCTGAACCCCGCTGATCATGGTTCACCACCACGGATGTACTGGGGTGGACTTGGCATCGTTGGGATTGTGAGACGACCTGGGCCAAGCTTGACGAGCTTGGCCCTTTGCTTTTCTTGAAGGCGTGGAAGGGGAGATCATTTTGCAGGTTTTGGTTCGCGACAACAATGTCGATCAAGCGCTGAAGGTTTTGAAGAAGAAGATGCAGCGCGAAGGTGTCTTTCGCGAGTTGAAGCGCCGCAAGGCGTATGAGAAGCCGTCCGAAGCGAAGACGCGGCGGAAGGCGGAGGCCATCAGCCGTGCCCGCAAACTCGCGCGCAAGAAGGCGCAGCGCGAAGGCCTGTTGCCACCCTCGAAGCCGCGCCCGAACGCACGCGACGCGGCCCGGCCCGTTCGCCCGCCGACGGCAGTCGCTTCTCAGGGCTGAACGCCTTCGGTTGACGGTTCGGCGCTGGACGACAGATTAAGCCTTTCATCGCGGCGGCCCGCATCGTGATGTCGCGAGCTGCTGTCGGCGCGGCGCCGCGTTCAGTTCTTCGTGCTGCCCACTGAAAACGCCTCGTCTTCTGAACACGCCTTGTCTGCGGACAAGGCGTACCTCGGTGGGGTGCAATGCCAGTGAAGTCGGGGCAGATACGACCGCTGACGTCGTGGCGCCCAAGTCTCACTTGCCCGACGTCCCACGTGGCCGACCGAGGCTGTAGCTGGACCGGCACGCCTCTTGACCGAGCGCAACGAAGCGGCGCCTCAGCTGCCATGATGCGCCTGATCAGCTTGGTGCGATCGTTCTCCCGCCATCGTTTCCGAGACGCTCGACTGACGGGAAGGGCTGCGGCAAGTGCCTGCCGCATCCCGGCGCCGGGTCAGGCATCGATCCTACTCTCCACCGCTCGACACGTTCCCGACCGTCGGCAACCCATCCCCCGCCCGAACGGCCGAACCGCTCGCAGAATTCGCCCATCGCGCTATGATGTGGCAAAGAGCCGGATGAGAACACCTGATCGGGGCCGCCGCGCCCTTGGCGGGGCATAAAAGCGGGCTCACCCGCGACGATCAAGGGGGATGCGAGTCATGGCAGGCGCGTACGTATCGACGGGAAGTTCCAAGATCATGACCGTCTTCCGCGTCACGAGCGGCAACTTCCTCGAAATGTTCGACTTCTTCCTGTTCGGCTTCTACGCCAGCTATATCGCCAAGGCGTTCTTCCCGTCCAGCAACGAGGTCGCCTCGCTGCTTTTCACCTTCATGACCTTCGGCGCCGGCTTCCTGATGCGCCCGCTCGGCGCCATCTTCCTCGGCGCTTACGTCGATCGCGTCGGCCGGCGCCTTGGCCTGATCGTGACCCTCGGCATCATGGCGATGGGCACCATCCTCATCGCCTTCGTGCCTTCCTATGCGACGATCGGGCTGGCGGCGCCGGCGCTCGTGCTCACCGGTCGACTGCTCCAGGGCTTCTCGGCCGGTGTCGAACTCGGCGGCGTGTCGGTCTACCTCGCCGAAATGGCGACGCCGGGCCACAAGGGCTTCTACGTCGCCTGGCAGTCCGGCAGCCAGCAGGTCGCCATCATGCTCGCCGCCGTGATCGGCTTCACCCTCAACAAGACCCTGGCGCCCGCGCAGATGCTGGATTGGGGCTGGCGTGTCCCCTTCTTCATCGGCTGCGCCATCGTCCCCTTCCTGTTCTATATCCGCCGTTCGTTGGAGGAAACGCAGGAGTTCCTGGCGCGACAGCACCGGCCCACGGTGTCGGAAATCTTCCGCACGCTCGGCAGCAACTTCGGCATCGTGCTGCTCGGCATGATGATGGTGGTGACCACCACCGTGTCGTTCTACGCCATCACCGTCTACACCCCGACCTTCGGCAAATCGGTGCTGCACCTGTCCGAAACCGACAGCCTGATCGTCACCTTCTGCGTTGCCGTCTCCAACCTGTTCTGGCTGCCGGTGATGGGTGCGGTGTCGGACCGCTTCGGCCGCAGGGGCGTGCTCGTGATCTTTGCCGCCCTGATGTTCGTATCGCCCTATCCCGTGCTGAGCTGGCTCGTCACCGGCGCCACCTTCGGCAAGATGCTCGCCGCGCTGCTGTGGTTGTCTTTCCTGTACGGCAGCTACAACGGTGCCATGGTCGTCGCGCTCACCGAGATCGTGCCGGCAAGCGTGCGCACCGCCGGTTTCTCGCTGGCCTACTCGCTGGCGACCGCGCTGTTTGGCGGCTTCACCCCACTCGTCTCGACCTGGCTGATCGAGAGAACGGGCGACCGGGCGGCGCCGGGCCTGTGGGTAGGCTTCGCCGGCCTGTGCGGCCTCGCCGCGATCGTGACGGTGTTCTGGTTCGGCTTCCAGTCCCGCGAACGCCGCGACGCTCCCGCGCCCGGCGTCGCCGCGCCGGCGGAGTGAGCCGCGTCCGACCCGCCGGTCGCTGGATGCGGCCGCCTCAGGACAGGAGACGCGCCCGAAGCGTGCCGTCGATGGCCTTGAGCTGCTCCAGCAGGGCGGCGCTTGCGCCGCCGGCGTCGGCTTCGACCACGACGTAGCCGAGGTCGCCCTGCGTTTCGAGGTACTGCGCCGCGATGTTGATGCCGCGCGAGGAGAACACCTCGTTGATGGAGCGCAGCATGCCGGGCAGGTTGCGGTGGAGGTGGATGAACCGCGTCCCGCTGTGGCGCGGCGAAATCTGCACCTGAGGGAAGTTCACAGCACCTGTGGTCGAGCCGTTGTCGGCGTATTGCACGAGCTTGCGCGCGACCTCCTCGCCGATGCGCTCCTGCGCTTCTTCCGTCGAGGCGCCGATGTGTGGGGTCAGGATCACGTTGGGCAGGCCCTGCAGCGGCGACGCGAAGCGCTCGACGTTGGAGCCAGGCTCCCGCGGGAACACGTCGACCGCCGCGCCGCGCAGGTGCCCCTCGCGCAGCGCCGCCGCCAGCGCCTCGATGTCGAGCACGGTGCCGCGGCTGTTGTTGATGAGGTAGGAGCCGGGCTTCATCGCGCGAAGTTCGGCCGCGCCGATCATGCCGTCCGTTTCCGGCGTTTCCGGCACGTGCAGGCTGACGACGTCGCTCTGCGCGAGCAGGTCGCCGAGGCTGTCGACGGGGTAGGTGTTGCCGTGCCTGAGCTTGTCGGCGGTGTCGAAATAGATGACCCGCATGCCGAGCGCCTCGGCAAGGTTCGACAGCTGCGAGCCGATGTTGCCGTAGCCGACGATGCCGAGCAGCTTGCCGCGGACCTCGTGGCTGTTCGTCGCCGACTTGTCCCAGCCGCCCTCGTGAGCCGCGACCGAGCGCGGGAACACGCGCCGGAGCAGCATCACGATCTCGCCGATGACGAGTTCGGCCACGCTGCGGGTGTTGGAGAAGGGTGCGTTGAACACCGGCACGCCGTGTTCGCGCCCGCCATCGAGTTCGACTTGGTTGGTGCCGACGCTGAAGCAACCGACCGCGATCAGGCTGTCCGCCGCCTCGAACACGGCGCGCGTCATATGGGTGCGCGAGCGGATGCCGAGCAGATGCACGCCGCGCAGTGCCTCCCGCAAGGCGCCGCCGTCGAGCGCTTTCGGCAACTGCGTGACGTTGGTGTAGCCCGCTTGCCTGAACGAGGTGGCGGCACTCTCGTTGATGCCTTCGAGCAGGAGGATGCGGACCTGGTCCTTCGCGAGCGGCAAGTTCTCGTTCATTCATCCTCCGTTGGGCAGAGCGCCGTTCCGGGAAGCTGGGGTCTCGCCCGACGCCGTGGCACGGGGCGCAGCCTTAGCACATCGACGCCGTCCGTCCCGTGCGGTCCCGGCAACCCGGTCAACCGTCGCGGGAAGACCTCGCCGCATCCGGTCGCGCGAGCGTCTGGTTGAACAGGATGCGGCGTTCCTCGTCGGTGGGCGGGGCAGACCGGCGCAGCTCCTTGGCGAGATCGACGCCGCGCTGCACCGCTGGCCGTTCCTTGATCGCCCTGCGCCAGCGCGCGACGCGCGGGAACGCATCCAGCGATTGACCAAGCGGCTTGGCGATGAGCACCCACGGCCATGCCGCCATGTCGGCGATGGAGTAGGCGCCGAGGATGTAGTCGCGCCCGTCGAGCCGCTGTTCCAGCACGCCCAGGCAGCGGCGGTACTCGCCGGCGTAGCGCTCGCGGGCGTAGGGGTGCTCGCCCTGGGCGTAGTTCACGAAATGGCTGAGCTGGCCGGCCATCGGGCCGAGGTTGCCGACCTGCCAGA
>CAXTFM010000212.1:0-4787 GCA_964243435.1 uncultured Beijerinckiaceae bacterium | reverse complement strand
TGCGACCTGTTCTACATCGAGAACTGGTCCATCTTCCTCGATTTCTACGTCCTGGTGGCGACGCCCTTCGCCCTGCTCAAGACCAAGAACGCCTACTGAACGGGACGCGCTTGAGGATGGCACAGCCGGCCCCGACCCTGCGCGCCGTGCTCGCCGCAGCCCTGTTCGCGTCGGTGATGCCGGCGCATGCAGGCGAGCCCACGCTCGAGGTCGTCGGGCCGCCGGTGGTGGTGTTCGACCAGGCGCGCGACGGCTGCGCTCCCGACGACATGCCCGACGTGAACCCGCGCGCCTTTCGCGACGCCGCCGGCGACAGCGTGGTGTACGCCCTCCACGACAGCAACAGGCCGCTGCGCGGGCCCGACCTCGCCCACCTCAAGCTCGACTGCCACGTGCCGCTCGCCTCGCCCGAGGACGCCGACCCCGCCCGCTATGCCGACCGCAACTTCATCGCCGCCACCTGGACGCGCGACGGGCGCGCGGTCGACGCCCTCGTCCACCACGAATACCACGCCGATCACCACGGTCGTTGCGCCGCCTCGGGCGACCTCGCCTGCTGGTACAACACGGTGCTGGCCTACCGCGGCGATGGCGCCCGCGGCGACTTCACCAGGCAAACGCCCCTCGTCGTCGCGGCGCCGCCGTTCAAACAGGAAAGCGGGCAGGGACGCCAGCGCGGCTTCTTCAATCCTTCCAACATCGTGAGCGACGGTCGCTACCGCTACGCGATGATCTCGACCACCGGATGGGCCGGCCAGCCGGACGGCGCGTGCCTGTTCCGCGCACCCGTCGACATCGGCGCCTGGCGCGCCGATGACGGGACGGCGTTCACCATCCGCTACGCCGACCCCTATGCCGGCGCCACGGCCCGCCCGCGCCCGTGCCGCACGCTCGCCCCCTTCAGCGGCCCCGTGGGATCGTTGACTTTCCATCGCGCGAGCCGGACGTGGATCGCGGTGTTCCAGGCCAAGGCAGGGGCGGCGATGCCGCTCAGCGGCGTGTACTACGCCTTCAGCCGCGACCTCGTGCACTGGGGCGCCCCGCGCATCCTGCTCGCGAGCCCGACGCTTTACGACGACCCGTGCCGCGCCGGTCCGACCATCGTGAACTACCCCGCCCTGCTCGACGCCGCCTCGCCGTCGCGCAACTACGACGAGGTCGGCGACGCGCCCGACCTGTGGTTCACGATCATCGAGCTGTCGGACTGCCGCACGGCGAAGCGCCTGCTGGTGCGCCGACGCCTCGCCATCACTGCCGGGACCCGGCCGTGACCCCCGCCCCCCGTCTCGCGCTCACGTTCGACTACCAGCGCATCGTCGACGTGGTTTTCGCCGCCTTCGTGTTCTTCGGCATGCTGTCGCTCATCGAACCCTCGCCCTACGACTTCCTGGCGCTGGTCGCGATCCCCCTCTGGTTGTTCGGCGGGTTCCGCCTGCACAGGGCGCTCCTGCCGATCCTCGCACTGTGGTGCGTCTTCGAGGCGGCCGGCTTCCTCGCGCTGATGCCGTACTGGGAGGAGCACGACGCCCAGCTCTACCAGCTCCAGTCGCTGTACCTGTTCGTCACCACCGTGTTCTTCACGATCTTCTTCAGCGAGCGCACGCAGGCGCGGGCGACGCTGTGCCTTGACGCCTTCACCGCCGGTGCGGTGGTGTCGGCGCTGGTCGGCTTCGTCGGCTACCTCGACATCGCCGGGCTCGGCCCGGCCTTGACCACCTACGAGGGCCGCGTGTCCGGCACCTTTAAGGACCCGAACGTGTTCGGCTCCTACCTCGTGCTGTCGGCGGCCTACCTCCTGCAACTCCTGCTGCTCGGCACCACGCGTCGCGTCCTGCTCAGCGCCCTCGGTCTGCTCGTGGTGCTGCTCGGCGTCTTCGTGTCCTTTTCGCGCGGCTCGTGGGGCGCGACGCTGGGTGCGCTCGTGCTGGTGGCGGCGTCCGGCTACCTCACCGCGGAAACGCGCCGGCTGCGCCGCCGCATCGTCGCGATGACGTTCGCCGCCGGCCTCGCCGGACTGGTCGCGCTCGGCGGCATGCTGTCGGTGCCCGCCGTACGCGACTTCTTCGTCAAGCGAGCCGAGGTGACGCAGGACTACGACGAGGGCGTGACCGGACGCTTCGGCAACCAGGTCCGCTCGCTGCCGATGCTGATCGAGCGCCCCGCCGGCTTCGGGCCGCTGCGCTTTCGCCTCATCTTCGGGCTGGAGCCGCACAACTCCTTCATCGGCGGCTTCGCCAATGACGGCTGGATCGGCGGCTTCGCCTGGCTCTTCATCGTGCTCGCATCCTGCGCCGTCGGAGTCCGCCTGATGTTCGTTGCCTCGCCCTACCGGCGGCTCGCCCAGGTCTTCGCGCCGTCGATGATCGTGCTGATGGCGCAGGGCCTGCAGATCGACGTCGACCATTGGCGCCAGCTGTTCCTGTGCTGCGGCGCGGTCTGGGGCCTCGAAGCGGCGCGGCTGCGCCGGCGCGCCGCGCCGCCGGCGGCCGTGCCCGCCTTGACGGCGGCGGCGGCCTGAGACACGACGCGACATGCGCACATGGATCGCCGTCCTCGGCAGTCTCGCCGGTCTGTTCGGCGCCGCTGGCGTTGCCCTCGCCGCGGTGGGCGCCCACCTCACCGGCGGCGGATCCGTGACCACGGCGGCGCAGTTCCTCCTGTTCCACGCCGGCGCCCTCGTCGCGCTCGGCATCGCGGCGGCCGTGTCGGCGCGCGCGCACCTGTTGTGCATCGCCGCGTCGCTGATCGCGGCGGGAACGCTCCTGTTCTCGGGCGACCTCGCGCTGCGCGGACTCGCCGGCGTCGCGCCGTTGCCGTTGGCGGCACCGACCGGGGGGCTCGTCCTGATCGCCGGCTGGCTTCTCGGCGCGGCGGGCATCCCCCTCGCGCTTGGGGCGACGATGCGTCGCTAGAGCGTTGAAAAGATGCGAGGATGTGCGGCGACAGACACATCCCGTGCGGCACTGCCGTCCCGGCGCAGGGCGTTCTGCGCTGGACTTTAGGATGGCTTCGGCGCAACGTCGCAGCCTTGGCGGTTGGGCAAAGGTTTCTGCGCTTTGGTTGGGGAAAGCAGCGGCAAGAAGTATCGCATTCTGATCGTCGAAGACGAGCCTTTCATCGCCTTGACGCTTGAAGACATGCTTGACGAACTCGGCTTCGGATTGGCCGGCACCGTGTCGCAGGTATCGGACGCGCTCGAGATGATCGGTCGTGAGCCGGTCGATTGCGCGCTCCTCGACGTCAATCTCGGTGCGGAAAAGATTGACCCCGTGGCCGACCTCCTTGCGGCCAAGGCCTGCCCTTTCATCTTCACCACCGGCTACGGACGCTCCGGCATTCCCAACGCCCATGCCGGCCGCCCGGTGTTGCAGAAGCCGTTCCGCATGGACGACCTCGCCGACACGCTGAAGGCGACGCTCGACGCCGGGTGACCGGTTGTTCTCAGGCGGCGGGCGGCTCGTCGTGCCCGAGCACGAGGTCGGGCGGCGGGGCTTCCTTTTCCAGCGACGTGGCCGCCGACGTGGTCGCCTGCGGTCGCGCCATGTCGAACAGCGGGAACAGCAGCAGGCCGGCGAGGAACCCGCCGATATGGGCCTGCCACGCCACCGGCGCATCGCCGCCAAGGCCGCTCAGGCCGGGAAAGATGCCAAAGAGCAGGTCGCTGCCGAACCAGAACACGACGAACAACAGGGCCGCGCGCGTCGTCAGCGTTTGGCGCAGCGTCAGCGCCGGTTGGCGGAACGCTTCGTCGGCGCTGTCGCGCTTGAAGACGCGGCTCGGTTCGTCGCTGGGACGGAACACGAAGCGTGCCGCCGCACCGATCACTCCCGAAACGGCGGCGGATGCGCCGATGACGAGCTGGAAGCTGGTGACGTCGGACGCATACTGCACCAGCGCGCCCGCGACCGCCGCGACGAGCAGGAGCACGCTGAAGCGCAGGGCGCTGAAGCGGCGGGCGACGGCGGCGCCGAAGGCGACGAGCCAGACGCAGTTGAAGCCGACATGCGCCCAGCTCGCGTGCAGCAGGGCGTAGGTGAGCAGGGTCCAGGGACGCAACGCGCCGTCGCCGATCAGGAAATCGAGTTGCGCGGCGACGATGGGGTTGCGCCCGACCACCGCCTGGTAGGCGTGGGCGAGTTGGTTGGGCACGAGGTGAAGCGCCAGGGTGATGCGCGCCGGGACGAAGGCCAGCGCGGCGACGAGCGCGTTGTCCGCTTCGGCGCTGAGCAGCAGGCGCGCGCCGTGGATGCCGAGCAACAGTGCGCACCAGGCGACGATCACGGCCGGTACGTTGAAGGCCGGCTCGCGCCGCCTCGCCGGCGGCATCGCATCTGCCATCGTTTCGCGCGCCCCTAGTCGCTAGTCGACATCGGCCACGTCGCCGGAAGCGCCGCCGTAGACCCGCTGCGCCAGTGCGGCCTCCATGAAACTGTCGAGTTCGCCGTCGAGCACCTCGTCGGGGGTGCCGGAAGTATGGCCGGTGCGCAGGTCCTTCACCAACTGGTAGGGCTGCAGCACGTAGGAGCGGATCTGGTGGCCCCAGCCGATCTCGGTCTTCGCCGCCTCGGTGGCGCTGGCCTCGGCCTCGCGGCGCATCACCTCCTGCTCGTAAAGGCGGGCGCGCAGCATGTTCCAGGCGGTGGCGCGGTTCTTGTGCTGCGAGCGCTCGCCCTGGCAAGCGACCACAATGCCGGACGGGATGTGCGTGATGCGCACCGCCGAGTCGGTGGTGTTGACGTGCTGGCCGCCGGCGCCCGACGAGCGGTAGGTGTCGATGCGGCAGTCCG
>CAXTFM010000211.1:0-4834 GCA_964243435.1 uncultured Beijerinckiaceae bacterium | reverse complement strand
GGCGCTGCGGCATGGAACCGGGATGACACGTCCATATCTGGTGCTCGCGGCGCTGCTTTGCCTTGCCCTGATCGTGCTGGCCGTGCGTCCGGCCGTCGATCTCGACATCGCGCGCGCCTTCTTCGTTCCGCCGAACGGCTTCGTCGGCGCGACGCCGGCCGGCACGGCCATCCGCTACGCCGCCTGGGCCTTCCCCTTCGCGCTGCTCGCGGCACTGGCTGCCGCGACCGGCCTCGCCCGCGCCGGCCTGGTGCGCCGCGCCCCGTCGCCCCGCGCGCTCGCCGTCCTCGCCCTCAGCCTCGCGCTGGGGCCGGGGCTGCTGGTGCATGCGACCCTGAAGGAGGCGTCGCACCGCCCGCGTCCCTACGCCGTCGCGCCGTTCGGCGGCACGGCGCCGTTCCGCCCGTTCTGGCGCTTCGACGGCGCGTGCCGGCACAATTGCTCGTTTCCGTCGGGCGAAACCGCGGCGGCGACATGGACTTTGGCGCCGGCGAGCCTCGCGCCCCCGCCCTGGCGGGTGGCGGCCGTGGCGGGCGCCCTCGCCTTCGCCCTGGCCACCGGCACCTGGCGCATGGCGTTCGGTGCGCATTTCGCCTCGGACGTGTGCGGGGCGATGCTCGTCACTCTCCTCGTAATGCCGGCCTGCCGTCGGCTCATCCCGCCGGCCCGCCGCCGCGTCACGCCCGAACTTGTCACGCCGGACCCCGCCCCGTATGCACCGGACCATCGGTCGTGCGAGCCGGGTATCGGACTTGCAGACCGTCCGCACGACCCGACCGAGCCAGAAGCGTGAGCCCCGCATGAGCGACATGATCAAGCGCGTCGTCCTCGCCTACTCCGGGGGGCTCGACACGTCGATCATCCTCAAATGGCTGCAAACCACCTACGGCTGCGAGGTTGTGACCTTCACCGCCGATCTCGGCCAAGGCGAGGAGCTGGGGCCGGCGCGCGACAAGGCGATCATGCTCGGCATCAAGCCGGAAAACGTCTTCATCGAGGACCTGCGCGAGGAGTTCGTGCGCGACTACGTGTTCCCGATGTTCCGGGCCAACGCGCAATACGAGGGCTGCTACCTTCTCGGCACCTCCATCGCCCGCCCGCTCATCGGCAAGAAGCAGATCGAGATCGCGCGCAGGGTGGGCGCGGACGCGGTGTGCCACGGTGCCACCGGCAAGGGCAACGACCAGGTGCGCTTCGAGCTGGCCTATTACGCCCTGGAGCCGGACATCAAGGTCATCGCCCCGTGGCGCGAGTGGGACCTCACCTCGCGCAGCGCGCTCATCGAGTTCGCCGAAAAGAACCAGATCCCGATCGCCAAGGACAAGCGCGGCGAGTCGCCCTTCTCCGTCGATGCCACCCTGCTCCACGCCTCCTCCGAGGGAAAGGTGCTGGAGGATCCGGCGATCGAGGTGCCGGACTACGTGTACTCCCGCACTATTTCGCCGGAGGAGGCGCCGGATCAGGCGACCTACATCACGATCGACTTCGAGCGCGGCGACCCGATCGCGATCGACGGGCAGGCGATGACGCCGGCGACGCTGCTCGCCCGGCTGAACGAGCTGGCGCGGGCCAACGGCATCGGCCGCCTCGACCTCGTGGAGAACCGCTTTGTCGGCATGAAGAGCCGCGGCATGTACGAGACGCCCGGCGGCACCATCCTCGCCGTGGCCCATCGCGGCATCGAGCAGGTCACGCTCGACCGCGGCGCGGCGCACCTCAAGGACGAGCTGATGCCGCGCTACGCCGAGCTGATCTACAACGGCTTCTGGTTCTCGCCCGAGCGCGAGATGCTGCAGGTGCTGATCGACAAAAGCCAGGAGCCGGTCAGCGGCCAGGTCCGCCTCAAGCTCTACAAGGGCAACACCATCCTCGTCGGCCGCTCCTCGCCGAACTCGCTCTACGACCAGGAGCTGGTGACCTTCGAGGAGGGCGCGGTCGCCTACGACCACCGCGACGCCGCCGGCTTCATCAAGCTCAACGCGCTGCGCCTGCGCACGCTCGCCAAGCGCAACGCGCGCGCGGCGCGCTAGGGTTCGACGGCGAACGACGCGGCGGCGATGCGCCCGTCGCTCGTCATCTTCGACTTCGACGGCACGCTGGCCGACAGCGCCGGCTGGTTCGCCCGCACGCTGAACGGCGTGGCGCGGCGCTACCGCTTCCGCGAGGTGACGCGGGCCGAGATGGAAGCGATGCGCGACGAGGACACGCGCGCCATGCTGGCGCGCCTCGGCATCGCCCGCTGGAAGCTGCCCTTCATCGCCCGCCACATGCGCCAGCTGATGGCCCGCGACATCGCCGAGATCGACCTGTTCCCCGGCGTCGCATCCATGCTGGAAGCGCTGGACCGCGCCGGCATCGCGGTCGCGATCGTCAGCTCGAATGCCGAGCGCAACGTGCGTGCCGTGCTCGGTCCCGTTTTAAGCGCCCGCGTCCGCTTCGCCTGCGGGTCGTCGCTGTTCGGTAAGGCGACGCGGATGAAGCGGCTCGTGCGGCGCTGCGGCGCGGAACGCGCCCTCGCAATCGGCGACGAGCTCCGCGATCTCGAGGCGGCCAAGCGTGCCGGCATCGCCTTCGCAGCGGTGGCCTGGGGTTATGCCGGCGCCGCGGCCTTGCGCGCGCGGGGAGCAGCGCCGGTGTTCCCGACGGTCGAAGACGTCATCGACACGGTGGTGGGGTCGGACAGTTCCGTAACGGCGCCACGGCCCGCGTCGTAACCATTCGCGGAATGAATTGTTCAACATAGGATACCGTGCTGACGCGGCTGTCCCTTGCGGCGTTGCAGCGCGTTACCCTCATGCTCGACGGGAAGGCCATGACCCACGCCTCGCCGACCGCTCCGCTCGACGCGGCCCAGGTCGATGCCGCAGCACCCAAGAAGCCGATTGCCGACATCGCCGCGCATGGTGCCATCGGCAACCTGCGCACGATCGCGCTGGTGTCCACGGCGGGCACGGTCGACTTCCTGTGCCACCCCTACCTCGATTCACCGAGCGTGTTCTGCGCCCTGCTCGACGCGGACAAAGGGGGCGCCTTCGCCGTCGCGCCGGAGGGGGCGAGTTGGACGACGCGGCAGATCTACATTCCCGACACCAACGTGCTGGTGACCCGCTTCATGGACGGGCGCAGCGTCGTCGAGCTGACCGACTACATGCCGATCACCAAGGCGGACGGGCCGCGCAGCGCGCTGGTGCGCCAGATCCGCTGCATCCGCGGCAGCGTGGACATGGTGCTGCACTGCGCGCCGCGCTTCGACTACGGGCGGGACGGTTCGCCTGGCGTGTCGCTCGCCGGGGACGCCGCCCTGTTCACGGCGAACCAGCCCTGCGTGTCCAGCCCGATCCGCCTGCGCGGCAGCGTTCCCCTGACGGCGGCGGCGGGCGCGGCGACCGCCGGCTTCGCGTTGGCGGAAGGCGAGCAGGCGAGCTTCATCCTCGAATGCGGCGGCGAGCTGCCGAGCGACGGAATTGACCCGCACGGTTTCATCGCCTCGTCCTTCGACGACACCCTCGCCTATTGGCAGGGCTGGGCGGCGCACTCGTCCTATCGCGGACGCTGGCGCGAACACGTGATGCGCTCCGCCCTCGTGCTGAAGCTCCTCACCTCGGCCGAGCACGGCTCGATCGCGGCGGCCGCCACCTTCGGCCTGCCGGAACAGCCGGGCGGCGGGCGCAACTGGGACTACCGCTTCTGCTGGATCCGCGACTCCGCCTTCACGACCTTCGCGCTGATGCGCCTCGGCTATACCGAGGAGGCCAAGCGGTTCGGCGCCTGGGTCGCCAAGCGCATCGACGCGCGGAACGCCGGCGACATCCAGATCCTGTACCGCCTCGACGGCGGCGCGGAGGCGCCCGAGTCCATCCTCGGCCACCTCGCCGGCTACGGCGGTGCGACGCCGGTCCGCATCGGCAACATGGCGGCGAACCAGCTCCAGCTCGACATCTACGGCGCCGCCTTCGACGCCGCCTACCTGTCCGACAAATACGGCGAGTCGGTCACCTACGCCGCCTGGGAGCGCATGGCGCGGACGCTGAACTGGGTGTGCCGGAACTGGAACCAGCCCGACGAGGGCATCTGGGAGGTGCGCGGCGAGCGCCGGCACTTCCTGTCGTCGCGCCTGATGTGCTGGGTCGCGCTCGACCGCGGGCTGCGCCTGGTACGCAAGCGCTCGCTCCCCGACGAGCACGTCGCGGAATGGGAACGCAACCGCACGATCATCTACCGCGACATCCACGACAACTTCTGGAACGCGGGCCGCGGCGCCTTCACCCAATTCAAAGGCGGCGACACGCTGGATGCGGCGGCGCTGCTCATGCCGCTGATGCGCTTCATCCCGGCGCACGACCCACGCTGGCTGTCGACGCAGGCGGCGATCGAGCGCGACCTCGCTTCCGACGTGCTGGTGCGCCGCTACGAAACCAGGGCCGGCGCCAACTTCGACGGGCTCGACGGGGAGGAGGGCGCCTTCACGCCGTGCTGCTTCTGGCTGGTCGAGTGCCTCGCCCGCTCGGGCGAGGTGCGCCGCGCCCGCCTCCACTTCGAGAAGCTCGTCACCTATGCCAACGACCTCGGCCTGTTCTCCGAGGAGATCGGCCCCGGCGGCGAGCAACTCGGCAACACGCCGCAGGCGCTCACCCACCTCGCCCTGATCAGCGCCGCCTACACGCTGGACGCCGCCCTCGACAGCAGGGGTGCCGGGGCCGAAAGCTGGCGGCAGTACGGCTGAAACCGCCGCAGCGGACGCGGCACCTTCATGTCCGCCAGCGCCGCGCCTCCTCCACGAGGTAGTCGCGGAAGACCTGGACGCGCGCGACGTTGCGCATCTCCTCGGCGTAGA
>CAXTFM010000210.1:0-4893 GCA_964243435.1 uncultured Beijerinckiaceae bacterium | reverse complement strand
CTAGAGGACCGTGCCGGCGCGCAGCGCCGTGCCGCGGAGGAAGGCCGCCGCCGCCATCGGCGGGCGGCCGGCGCGCTGCACCTCCACGAGGCGCAGGGCGCCGGCGCCGCAGGCCACGGTGAGGCCGTCGTCCAGCAGCGTGCCCGGCGCCCCGGTGCCGGGCGCCGGCGCGGCGCGCAGCACCTTCACCCGCGTCGGCCCCTGCCCGATCGTCTGACCTCCGAGGTCGGCCTCGAAGAAGGCGCCGGGCGCCGGCGACAGGCCGCGCACGAGGTCGTGGAGCTCGCGCGCCGGCCGCGTCCAATCGAGGCGCGCCTCGGCCTTCTCGATCTTGCGGGCGTAAACCACGCCCTCCCCCGCCTGCGGGCGGTAGCTGAGGCGGCCGGCGGCGAGGAGGTCGAGCGCTTCCGCCATCAGCCCGGCGCCGAGCTGGGCGAGGCGGTCGTGCATGGTGCCGGCGGTGGCGTCGGGCGGGATCGGCACGCGCCGCTCCAGCGCCACCGGCCCGGTGTCGAGCCCTTCCTCCATCAGCATGATCGCGGCGGCGGTTTCCGCGTCGCCGGCCATGATCGGGCGCTGGATCGGCGCCGCCCCGCGCCAGCGCGGCAGCAGCGAGGGGTGGAGGTTGAGGCAGCCGCGGCGCGGCGCGGCGAGCACCGCCGGGGGCAGCAGCAGCCCGTAGCCGACCACCACCGCCGCCTCGAGGGCGAGCGCGGCGAAACGCGCCTGCTCGTCCGCGTCGCGCAGGGTGCGCGGGGTGCGCACCGCCAGGCCGTGGCGTTCGGCCAGCGCCTGGACCGGCGAGGGCGTCAGCGCCAGCCCGCGCCGCCCCGCCGGCTTCGGCGCGCGGGTGTACACCGCCGCGACCTCGTGCCCGGCGGCGAGCAGCGCTTCCAGCGTCGGGACGGCGAAGGCCGGCGTGCCAAGGAAGGCGACGCGCACCTAGAGCCGGTCCCGCTCGCGTGGGACCGGGCCCGGCGCTTGATCCAACCGCGTTTCCTGCACGTGGGCCGGGTTCCACCTCACTCGAAGACGCTTCAGCCGCGGGACGCCCGCCGCCCTGCCTCCCCGGCCTCGCCGCGCGCCGCCTTGGCGAACTTGCGGGTGATGCGGTGCCGCTTGAGCCGCGAAATGTAGTCGATGAAGAGCACGCCGTTGAGGTGGTCGATCTCGTGCTGGATGCAGGTGGCGAGGATGCCCTCGGCCTCGATCGAGCGGGGGCGGCCGTCGCGGTCGAGGAAGGACACGTGGACCACCCCCGGCCGCTCGACCTCCTCGTAGAAGTCGGGGATCGACAGGCAGCCCTCCTCGTAGCGCGAGGTTTCCACCGACGACCAGGTGACCACGGGGTTGACCAGCACCATCGGCTCGGGCCGCGCCTCCTCGTCCCGGCGCTTGGCGACGTCGAGCACCACGAGGCGGCGCAGCACGCCGATCTGCGGCGCGGCGAGGCCGATGCCGGGGGCCTCGTACATGGTTTGCAGCATGTCGTCGGCGAGGGCGCGCACCGCCTCGTCCACCGCCCCGATCGGCTCGGCGACCTGGCGCAGCTTGGCGTCGGGGATGATGAGGATCGGGTGCAGGGCCATCGAACGCGGGGACGGAGCGGGGTTGCACCCGAGATAGGGGGGCCGACGGGCAAGGTCAATTTGCCCGCCCGCCGATCCGCGTGCGGCTTACGAGAGCAGCGTCGCGTCGAGCGTGATGGTGGCGGTGAGCAGCTTGGAGATGGGGCAGTTCTCCTTGGCCTGCTTGGCGATCTCCTGGAACTTGGCCTCGGCGGTGCCGGGGATCTTCGCCTTGAGGGTGAGGTGGACCTTCTTCACGGCGTAGCCGTCGCCCTCCTTTTCCAGCTCCACGTCGGACGTGGTGTCCATGTGCTCGGGCGTGATCCCCTGTTGGCTGAGGAACAGCGCCAGCGCCATGGTGAAGCAGCCGGCGTGGGCGGCGCCGATCAGCTCCTCCGGGTTGGTGCCGGGCTTGCCCTCGAAGCGGGCGCCGACGCCGTAGGGGTAGTCCTTGAGCGCGCCGCTCTTGGTGGTGATGGCGCCCTTGCCGTCGGGAAAGCCGCCGTGCCACTCCGCCGTGCCGAACGTCTTCATGCCTGTGTCTCCCGGTGCGAGCCCGGCGCGCCGCGGCGCCGTTCACGTCCACAAGTGCGGCGCCGGCCGGCGATATCAAGCGTCGCGGAGGGCGGCGCCCGTGGTGTTCCGCCTTCGTTCACAGGCGGCGCGGGATCGCCTATGCTCCCGCCATGGACGGCATCCTGGATCGCATCCTTTTCATCGTCGCGGACCGGCCGGTCACGGTGCTCGACGCGCTCGCCGCGGCGGCCGGCGCCATGCTCCTGCTCGCCCTCGCGCTGCTGGTGCTGCTGCTGCGCGCGGCCCGGGCGCGCGCCGCCGAGCGCGCGGAGGCGGACGCGCGCCAGGAAGCGCTGGAGGACCAGCTCAGCGAACTCGCCCGCGCTTCCGCCGCGCTCACCGGGCGCGTGCAAACGGTGGCGGAAGTGTTCGGCACCCGGCAGTCCGACCTCGCCCGCCACGTGGCGGAGCGCCTCGACCAGGTGACGCAGCGCCTCGGCCAGGGGCTCGACGCCACGCTGGAGCGCTCGGCCCGCGCGTCGAGCGCCGACCTCGGCCGCTTGAACGAGCGCCTCGCGGTGATCGACGCGGCGCAGGAGCGCCTCACCGGCCTGACGCGGGAGGTGGTCGGCCTCAAGGAGATCCTCGCCAACAAGCAGGCGCGCGGCGCCTTCGGCCAGGGGCGGATGGAGGCGATCATCCGCGACGCCCTGCCCGCCGGCGCCTACGCGTTCCAGCACACCCTGTCGAACCGCACGCGGCCGGACTGCTGCATCCGCCTCCCCGGCGACCACCGCATGATGGTGGTCGACGCCAAGTTCCCGCTCGAAGCCTTCACCGCCGTCAAGGCGGCGGCGGGCGACGAGGGGGCGCTGCGCGCCGCGATGGGGCGCGTGCGCAGCGACGTCGGCCGGCACATCCGCGACATCGCCGAGCGCTACTTCATCCCCGGCGAAACCCAGGACGTGGCGCTGCTCTTCGTGCCCTCCGAGGCGCTTTACGCCGAGATCAACGAAACCTACGAGGACATCGTTTCGCGCGCCCACCGCGCCCGCATCATCATCGTGTCGCCCTCGCTGCTGATGATGGCGGTGCAGGTGATGCAGACCATCGTCCGCGACGCCCGGGTGCGCGAGCAGGCCCACCTCATCCAAAGCGAGGTGAGCCTCCTCGTCGCCGACGTGGCCCGCCTCCACGAGCGCCTCGGCAAGCTCGGCCTGCACTTCCGCCAGGTCGGCGAGGACGTCGCCGGCGCGCTCACCTCGGCGGAGAAGGTCATGCGGCGCGGCGAGCGCATCGAGGCGCTGGACTTTTCGCAGCGCACCGACGGGACGGCCAACGGGACAGCCACGGGCGGCGGTCCCCCCGGGGATGACGCGGCCAGGGACGAGCTGGCCAAGGCGGCGGAATGAGCGCCCGGCCGAAAGCCCCCTTGCGGGACCGCGGCCCCGCCCGCCACCTGTGCCGCAGATGGGATCGCCTCGACACCGGAGCCCCGCCACCATGCCCACGACGACAACTGCCACCACGCCCGCAACCACGTCCGCCATCACGCCCGCGCTGGTCCTGCCGTTCCGCGACGTGGCCCCGCGCATCGGCCCGCTCCTCCACGCCGGCCCGCGCTCGGCGGTGCTCGGCCGCGCCACGGTCGGCGCGGGGGCCTGGCTCGGCGCCGACAGCGTGATCCGCGCCGACGGCGAAACGGTCACGGTGGGCGACAACCTCCACCTCGGGCCGCGCGCGACGCTGCACATCGTCCACGACCTCCTCGCCACCGTGGTCGGCCGCGACGTGACCGTTGGTGCCTTTTCCGTGGTCCACGCCTGCCGGGTGGGCGATGGTTGCGTGATCGAGCACGACGTCGCCGTGCTCGACGGCGCGGAGGTCGCGCCGGGAACGCTGATCGAGGCGGGGTCGACCGTGTTCCCGCGCAAACGGCTCGACGGCGGCTGGGCCTATGCCGGCTCGCCGGCGGCGCCGGTGCGCGCGCTGCAGCCGGGCGAGCTCGACGCGCGGGCGGCGGCGGTGCGCGCGCGCAACGGGGCGGAAGCGCCGTGGCCAGCCCACACCCCCGGACGCGACGACCCCGACGACGTGTTCGTCGCCCGCACCGCCGTCGTCAGCGGGCGCGTCGATTTCGCGCCCGGCTCGGGGCTGTTCTTCTCCTGCGTCGCCGACGCCGGCACCGGCACGATCCGCATCGGCGCCGACACCAACATCCAGGACAACACGATCATCCGCGCCGGCGCCGGCGCGGCGGCGATCGGGCGCGGCGTCACCGTCGGCCACAACGTGGTGATCGGCGCCGCGCGCATCGGCGACGACGCGCTGGTCGGCATGGCCGCCCGCATCGCCGACGGGGTGGTGGTGGAGGGCGACGTGCTCGTCGCCGCCGGCGCCACCACGGAGCCGGGGCAGGTGCTCGGCGCCGGCTGGCTGTGGGGCGGGCGCCCGGCGCGCGCCCTGTCGCGCCTCGACGACGACCGGCGCGCCACCATGCGGCTCACCGTCGAGCACTACGGCGGCTACATGCGCACCTTCGGCCGCCTGCAGCGGGAGCGCGCGTCCCGCGCTTGAGCGCGCGGCGCCGCCACGCCGGGCCATCGGGCAGGCTTGTCAGCAGGGGTGATCTTGGGCATGAACCTCCCACCGCGACGACGAGGTTGGGAGTTGAAGATGGCGCGCAGCAAAATCGCTCTGATCGGTGCCGGGCAGATCGGCGGCACGCTTGCGCACCTTGCCGGCCTCAAGGAGCTCGGCGACATCGTGCTCTTCGACATCGCGGAGGGCACGCCGCAGGGCAAGGCGC
>CAXTFM010000209.1:2928-5112 GCA_964243435.1 uncultured Beijerinckiaceae bacterium | reverse complement strand
TCGTCGTGCCGACCGCGGCGGTGCCCGTCGGCGCGTCGGGAACGGGGACGCTCGGCGGGCCGGACGCCGTTCCCGCGTCCCTGCTCGGCGGGGTCACCGCCGCTGCCGGCACGTCGGTCATCGGCGCGACGGGCACCGCCGTCTCGCGCGCGCCGCCGTCACGCGAACCGGAACCGTCCGCGGGCGGCGTGGCGGTCTGCGCCGCCGCGGGCGCGAGCCCGATCAGCAACGCCCCCGCGAGTGCGGCAAACGCCGTGGTGATCGCCTTCGTCATGCCCGCACGTCCCCGCCCTTACGGCAACGTCAACGCTTGGAACGCGAGAAGGTGCCGCGGCTTGCGCCATGACGTCGCGCGTCATCCCTCCGTCAGCGCCCGGCGCGCCGCCGCCAGCGCGTCGCGCTGCGCGGCATCGGGCTTCGGCGCGGAAAGGTCGAGACCTTCCAGCGTTTCGACGATGGCCTCGGCGACGGCCAGGCGCATGTACCATTTGCGGTCGGCGGGGATCACGTACCAGGGCGCGTCCGGCGTCGCGGTGCCGGCGATCGCCGCCGCATAGGCCTTGCGGTAGGCGCCCCACGACGCCCGCTCCCTGAGGTCGCCGGCATCGAACTTCCAGCTCTTGCCCGGCGTGTCGAGCCGCTTGAGGAAGCGGCGCTTCTGCTCGGCCCGGCCGACGTCGAGGAAGAACTTGACGACCACCGTGCCCTGCCGGCCGAGGTATCCCTCGAAGGCGGCGATGTCGGCGATGCGGTGGCGCCAGAAGCCGTCCGCCTCGACGAGGCGCGCCGGCAGGTGGGTGGCGGCGAGGACCGGCGCGTGGACGCGCGCCACCAGCACGTCCTCGTAATGCGAGCGGTTGAAGATGCCGATGGTGCCGCGCGCCGGCAGCGCCTGGCTGATCCGCCACAGGAAGCCGTGCGCCAGCTCCTGCGGCCCCGGCGCCTTGAAGGAGGTGACGACGACGCCCTGGGGGTTCACCCCGCTCATCACGTGCTTGATCGTCGAATCCTTGCCGCCGGCGTCCATCGCCTGGAAGATGACGAGGAGCGACCAGGTGCCGTTGGCGTAGAGCAGTTCCTGCAGGGCGCTCAGGCGGGCGACGCCGCTGTGCAGCAGGGCGTGCGCCTCGCCCTTGCTCAGGCCGTCGGGGAGGTCGTCGGAGCGGTGGGCGTCGAGGTCGAAGGCCTTGCCGGCGGTGACGCGGTAGCGCCCCAGCGCGCGACGGACCTGCCTGATGTCCGCGTCGAGCCGGTCGGTCATGTCGGGCGAAGGTGGCGCATGGCGCTAGGTGAAGACCCAGCCGACATATTTGTCGAGGTCGATTTCGAGCTGGCGGACGAGGTTGGTGGCGACCATGCGCTCGCGGTAGCGGCCCTGGTCGTAGGCGAACCAGGCGATCTGGCTCAGCGACACGATGTTGCGCTGCGCCCAGCTCCTGAATGTTTCCGCGTCCACCTCGGCTAGTTTGAAATAATTCAAAAAACCTTTTCGAGTTACGACGACCTGGATCGTGTGCGTCTCCCAAGGAAGCGCCAAGACCATACCTTTAGAATTATTCTCGAATACGAAGAAGTTCGGTCTGCTCACGTGACCCGCATCGTGCCTCGACTTCCCCAGGGCTAGCCGCACGACATTTGTTTTACAAGCCGAGAGATCTGAGCGAGGCTTTCGGTCACGGTGAGGCGCGCTACAGGGTGAAGGCTTCCGGCAGCAGCGCGCCGAGCGTGAAGCTGGCGCGCAGGCCGTTGGCGTCCGCGCTGTGGACGGGCGTGCCCGGTCCGGCGAACTCGGCCAAGCGCTGCCGGCACGCGCCGCAGGGCGTCAGCGCCCGCCCGCCGACCGCGCCGCCGAGGACGAGAACGGCGGCGATCCGACGCTCGCCGGCGGCGACCATCGCGGCGACGGCGCCCGCCTCGGCGCAGGTGCCGACGGGGAAGGACGCGTTCTCGACGTTGGCGGCGGCGAACACCCGCCCGGACCCCGCGCGCACCGCCGCACCGACCGCGAAGTTGGAATAAGGGGCGTAGGCGTTGGCCCGCGCCGCCGCCGCGGCGGCGAACAGGTCGTCCGTGGCGCCGGTCGCCTCAGCCACGGCCGGATGGTCCCGCGGGAGCGCAGCCAAGCGGGCCAAGCCTTCGCTGGTCAAGCCAGCGCGGATTGCCTAGAAGACCCGCCACCCCGCC
>CAXTFM010000209.1:0-2828 GCA_964243435.1 uncultured Beijerinckiaceae bacterium | reverse complement strand
CAAGCCTTCGCTGGTCAAGCCAGCGCGGATTGCCTAGAAGACCCGCCACCCCGCCGGCGTCGCCTCCACCCGCTTGGCGCCGGCCCGTTCGAGAACCCATGAAGTTCACGCTCACCTGGCTGAAGGACCACCTCGACACCGCCGCCGACGCGACGACGATCGCCGACACCTTGACGCGGATCGGTTTGGAGGTCGAGCACCTCCACGATCCCGCCGCGGCGCTCGCCGGCTTCGTCACCGCGCGCGTGATCGAGGCCGGGCCGCACCCCAACGCCGACCGGCTGCGGGTGTGCCGCGTCGATGCCGGCCCCGATGTCGGCGATGGGGCGCCGGTGCAGGTCGTGTGCGGCGCCCCCAACGCGCGCACGGGCATGACGGGCGTGTTCTCGCCGGTGGGCACCTTCATCCCCGGCAAGAAGCTCACCCTCGCCGCCGGGGTGATCCGCGGCGTCGCGTCGAACGGCATGCTGTGCTCGGGCGCCGAGCTGGGACTGTCGGACGACCACGACGGCATCGTCGAGCTGCCGGCCGACGCGCCGGTCGGCGTGCCCTACGCGCGCTGGGCGGGGCTCGACGACCCGGTGTTCGACGTGGCGCTGACGCCGAACCGGCCCGACGCCGCCGGCGTCGCCGGCATCGCCCGCGACCTCGCCGCCGCCGGCCTCGGCACGCTCAAGACGCCGCCGGTCGCCGCGCTCGCCGACGGCGCGCCCTGCCCGGTCCGGCCGGCGCTCGACCTTGACGATCCCGCCCTCGCCCCCGCCTTCGCGCTGCGCCACGTCGCCGGGGTGCGCAACGGCGCCAGCCCGCCCTGGCTCCAGGCGCGGCTGCGCGCGGTCGGCCTGCGTCCGATCAACGCGCTCGTCGACGTCACCAACTACCTCGCGCTCGACCGGGCGCGGCCGCTGCACGTGTTCGACGCCGCCAAGCTGCGCGGCGGCCTCACCGTGCGCCGGGGCCGGGCGGGCGAAACCCTCGACGCGCTCGACGGCAAGACCTACGCGCTCGACGCCGACACGGTGGTGGTCGCCGACGAGCGTGGCCCCGTGTCGGTCGCCGGCGTCATCGGCGGCGCCGCGACCGGCTGCGACGAGACCACCACGGCCGTGGTGATCGAGTCGGCGCTGTGGCAGCCGGCATCGATCGCGGCGACGGGCCGCCGGCTCGGCATCGTGTCGGACGCGCGCTACCGCTTCGAGCGCGGGGTCGACCCGGCGTTCACCCTGCCCGGCCTCGACCTCGCGACACGCATGGTGGTCGCGTCCTGCGGCGGCACGCCCTCCGCCCCCGCGCTCGCCGGCGCCGTGCCGCAGCCGGACCTGCGCATCGCCTTCCCCGAAAGCGAGGTGGCGCGCTTGACCGGGCTCGCCGTGGCGACGGCGGAAATGGAAACGGTGCTGGAAGCGCTGGGCTTCGATCTGGCGCGCTCCGCCGGCAACGCCGACATGCTGCTCGTCAAGGTGCCCTCGTTCCGCCCGGACGTGGCGGGCAAGGCCGACCTCGTCGAGGAGATCGTGCGCATCGTCGGCGTGGACCGCGTGCCGGCGCAACCGCTGCCGCCGGCCGCCGCCGCGGCGACGGCGCTGTCGCCGCTGCAGCGCCGCACGCGGGGCGCGAAGCGCGCCCTCGCCGCCTGCGGCCTCGTCGAGGCGGTGACCTGGTCCTTCGTGTCGCGGGAGGAGGCCGAGCTGTTCGGCGCGGACGAGGCCGGCGCCGCCCGCCCGCCCCTGCCGCTCGCCAACCCGATCGCGTCCGGCCTTTCCCACATGCGCCCGAGCCTGCTGCCGGGACTGGTCGCGGCGCTCGGCCGCAACGCGGCGCGCGGCTTCGGCGACCTCGGCCTGTTCGAGGTCGGGCAGGTGTTCCGCGGGACCGGCGACGCCGACCAGCGCACCGCCGCCGCGGGCGTGCGCGGCGGCACGGCCGGGGTCGCGGGCGCGGGGCGGCACTGGTCGGGTGCGGCGCCGGCGGCGGGGGTGTACGATGCCAAGTCCGACGTCCTCGCCCTGCTCGCCGCACTTGGCGTGCCGACCGGCGGCCTGCAGATGGTGCCGGGCGCGCCGCCATGCTTCCATCCCGGGCGCTCGTTCACCCTGCGCTTCGGGCCGAAGGGGGTGCTCGGCCATGCCGGCGAGCTGCACCCGCGCACGCTTGCCGCGCTCGACGTCGCCGGCCCCGTCGTCGGTTTCGAGCTGGTGCTCGACGCCATTCCGCCGGCCAAGGCAAGGCCGACCCGGGCGCGGGCGCGCCTCGACCTCGCCGACCTGATGCCGCTCACGCGCGACTTCGCCTTCATCGTCGGAGCGGACGTGGCGGCGGGCGACATCGTCCGCGCCGCGCAGGCGGCGGAGCGGGCGCTGGTGACGGAGGTCGGCGTGTTCGACGTGTACACGGGCGCGGGCGTGCCCGCCGGCAAGAAGTCGGTGGCGGTCGCCGCCACCATCCAGCCGCGCGAGCGGACCCTGACGGATGCCGAGATCGATGCGATCATGGCCCGGATCGTCGCCGCCGTCGCCAAGAAGACCGGCGCGGTGCTGAGAGGATGAACGGTGTGCCCAAGCTGAGTTCGCACGGAATGGCGACCGCCCTGCTGTCCGCCGCCCTTCCCTTCGCCGTCCTCGTCGCCCTGCCCTCGAAGGGCCGCGCCCAGGCGACGATCAACGATTGCGAGAAGATCCAGGCGGCCGACGCCTACAACCAGTGCCTCGCCAAGTTCGGCCCGGCGCAGAAGGCGCAGAACCTCGAGCCGGAGCGGCCGGGCGACGTCAAGAACAGCAGCGAGGAGGCGGCCGCCGGCGCCGGCAAGGCGACGCGCGCCCGGTCCGGCC
>CAXTFM010000208.1:0-5142 GCA_964243435.1 uncultured Beijerinckiaceae bacterium | reverse complement strand
GGATCTCCGCCGCGCCCTCGAAGATGGACAGGATGCGCGCATCGCACAGCACGCGACTGATCGGATATTCCAGCGCGTAGCCATTGCCGCCATGGATTTGCAGCGCGCTGTCCGCGTTCGACCAGGCCACGCGGGCGGCGATGAGCTTGGCCATCCCGGCCTCGATGTCGCAGCGCCGGCCGTCGTCCTTGGTCCGGGCGGCGAAATAGGTGAGCTGGCGCGCCATGGTCGTTTCCGTCGCCATCCAGGCGATCTTGGCGTAGACCCGCGGGTGGGCGCCGATCGACCGACCGAATTGCCGGCGCCCACTGGCGTAACCGACGGCGAGCTCCAGCGCGTTCTGCGCCACGCCGAGCGCGCGGGCGGCGGTCTGAATGCGCGCGCTTTCGAAGGTTTCCATGAGCTGCTTGAAGCCCTGGCCCTCGACGCCGCCGAGCAGGTTGTCCGCCGGGACTTCGAAGCCGTCGAAGCCGATCTCGTATTCCTTCATGCCGCGATAGCCGAGTACGCGGATCTCGCCGCCCGTCATGCCCGGCGCGGGGAAGGGGTCGGCGTCGGTGCCGCGCGGCTTCTCCGCCAGCAGCATCGAGAGGCCCCTGTAGCCGCTGTCGGGCGCGCCGGTGCGGACCAGCAACGTCATCAGGTCGGAGCGCGCACCGTGGGTGATCCAGGTCTTGGCGCCGGTGACCTTGTACACGTCGCCCTCGCGCACCGCCCTTGTCCGCAGGTTGCCGAGGTCGGAGCCGTGGTCGGGTTCGGTGAACACGGCGGTCGGCAAAACCTCGCCCGAGGCGAGGCGCGGCAGCCAGCGCGCCTTCTGCGCGTCCGTGCCGCCCCGCGCGATGAGTTCGGCCGCGATCTCGGAGCGGGTGCCGAGCGAGCCGACGCCGACGTAGCCGCCGGCGAGCACCTCCGACACCAGGCACATCGCGACCTTGCCGAGCCCGACGCCGCCGTGCTCCTCGGCGATGGTCAGGCCGAACACCCCCATCTCCGCCAAGCGCGACACGAGGGGCAGGGGGATCAGCTCGTCGCGGTCGTGCCAGCCCTGGGCGTGGGGCGCGACCTCGGCCGCGGTGAAGCGCAGGAACTCGTTGCGCATCGCCTCCAGCGTCTCGTCGCCGAGAGCGAGCGCGCCGTAGTCGCCCGCAGCGGTGGCCGACGCCACCGTGCGCCGCGCCGCGTCGAGGGCCGCGGGCGCGCTGAGCCGGGCCATCAGCGGTTCGGCGTTGAAGCGCCGGAGCATGTCGGGCGCGACGCCGAGGTCGGCCGGGCGCACCACTTCGGTCTGGCTCATGGCGATGCCGCCGGCGAGCTGGCCGAGGTACTCGGCGAAGCCGAGGCGCAGCATGGCGGCTTCGGTCGCGCGGAAGGTGCCGTCCTCCGACAAACCGCGCGCCCAGCGCAGCGTTTCCCGCAGTGCCGCGACGTAGGCGGTCTGCCAGGCGAGGCCGTGCAGCGCGAACTGGTGCCGGTCGAGCAGGGCGGTGTCGGGATCGCCGGCCGGCGCCACCTCGCCCGCGACCGAGCGCCGCCCCTCGTCGACCAGTGCCTCGGCGGCGGCCAGCAGCCGCTCGTAGTCGGCGAAGGAGATGATGGCGGTCTCGGCCGCCAATGCGTCGCTAATGGTCATCGGGTCCTTTCACGATTCCCTCGTCGTGCAGCCGGCCGATCGCCGCACCGCTCAAGCCCAGCACCTCGCCAAGCACCGCGTCGCTGTGCTCGCCGAGTCGCGGCGCCGGCCGCGGGTCGGGGCGCGCATGGCCGGAAAAGGCCAGCGGCACGCCGGGCGCGAGCACCCGGCCGACGCCGGGCTGGTCGATCTCGCGGAACATGGGGTTCGCCGGCGAACAGCGCGAGTCCTCGCGCACCAGCTGGCCGAAGTCCTGGTAGGGACCCCACAGGATGCCGCTGCCGGCAAAGGCCTCGCCGATGGCGGCGAGGCTGCGGCCGGCGAACCACGGCGCCAGCACGGCGGCGATGGCGTGGCGCGCCTCGAAGCGGCCGCCCTCGTCGTTCAGGTCGACATCGAGCAGGGGGCCGACCATCGCCAGCTTGTCGGCGAGGCCGGTCGCCACCCCGATCGCCCGCCATTGCCGGTTGGAGATGGCCACCAGCATCACGCGCCGGCCGTCGGCGGTGGGGAAGTCGCGTCCGAAGGCGCCGTAAAGGTCGTTTCCGAGCGGCGGGCGCACCGAACCGTTGACCTGCACGTCGGCGACGTAGCCGAGGTTGCCCACCGCGGCGAGCGCCACGTCGGCGAGCGACAGCACCACCTCTTGGCCGCGCCCCTCGCGACGGCGCACCCGCTCGGCGGCGAGGAGGCCCGTGGCGAGGTAAAGGCCGGCGGCGATGTCCCAGGCCGGCAGCACGTGGTTCACCGGCTCGCCGCCGGTGCCGGTGGCGTCGGGAAAGCCGGCCGCGCAGTTGACGGTGTAGTCCACCGCGCCGGTGCCGTCGGGGTTGCCGACGAGGCGCAGCATGATGAGGTCCGCGCGCGCCTTCGACAGGGCGGCGTGGCTCATCCAGCCGCTCGCCGGCAGGTTGGTGAGCAGGATGCCGGCGTCGTCGCCCCCGGCGCAGATCAGGGCGCGGGCGATCTCCTGCCCTTCCGGCCTGTTCAGGGCGAGGGCGACGGAGCGTTTCGCCTTGTTCAGCCCGGTCCAGTACAGGCTGGTCCCCTCGGGCGAGAGCGGCCAGCGGCGATAGTCGATGTTGCCGCCGAGCGGGTCGATGCGGATCACGTCGGCGCCGAGCTGCGCCAGGGTCATGCCGCCGATCGGCGCCGCGATGAAGGCCGACACCTCGACGACGCGCAGGCCGGACAGAATGGGGCCGCTCACGTCCCACCCTCCATGCAAGCGCACCTCCGACGATCAAAGCCGGCGCCGGTTGGCGAGAATGGCATCGCGTGTTCCTTCTTCGCGTCCCGGTCGTTGCGCTTCATGTGGCGCGCCTCGCCCAAACGGGGTCGTGCCACTTTCGGCGGAGCCGGCCGCCGCACCGCCGGCGGGCCGAGGGCGGCGGCACCGTTTCACATGTGGACAGGGACGTCGTGCGCCCGCAAACGATGGTGTTGTCGCGCCGGACGCCGTAAAAGCCAAGGCGTTCCCGCAAGGCAGGCGCATGGGCTTCCGCTTCATCCATACCGCCGACTGGCAGGTCGGCAAGCCGTTCGGGCGCCTGCCGCCCGACGCCGCCGCCGAGCTGCGCGCCCAGCGCGTGCGCACGGTGGAGCGCATCGCCGAAACGGCGCGGGCGCGCGGCGCGGATGCCGTGCTCGTCGCCGGCGACGCCTTCGACAGCAACGAGGTGTCGGACAAGACGGTGGTGCGCACGCTGGACGCGCTGCGCCCCTTCGCCGGCACCTGGATCTTCCTGCCGGGCAACCACGACGCGGCGCTGGCCCACAGCGTGTGGACGCGCATGCGCGACATCGGCCTGCCCGACAACGTGGTGATCGCCGACGCCCCCGTCGCCATCGACCGCTGGGCCGGCGCCGCAGTGGTGCTGCCGGCGCCGCTGCGCCGCCGCCGCGAAGCCTTGGACCAGACGGAATGGTTCGACGCCGCCTCCTCGCCCGAGGGGTCGAGCCGGGTCGGCCTTGCCCATGGCAGCATCAGCGGTCGCCTGCCGGGCGCGGCGGACGCGTCGAACGAGATCCCGGCCTGCCGCGCCGAGCGCGCCGGGCTCGGCTATCTCGCGCTCGGCGACTGGCACGGGGCGCTGCAGATCGCGCCGCGCACCTGGTACGCCGGCACACCGGAAACCGACCGCCACCGCGACAACGAGTCCGGCCGCATCCACCTCGTCGACCTCGACGCGCCCCGCGCCCCCGAGCGCGTGGAAACGCTGCATGTCGGGCACTATTGCTGGACGCGGCGGGAGGTCGAACTCGTCGACGGCACCTGCGACGCGGTCCTGCGCGCGCTCGGGGAGATCGCCGACGAGCACCGCCGCTGCGTCGTCGCGCTCGACCTCCACGGCGCGCTCGGCCTGGCCGAGCGCCGCCGCCTCGATCGCGAGCTGAAGAACTGGGAAGCGCGCTTCCACCACCTCGACGTGGACGACAGCCGCCTCAAGGACGAGCCCACCGCCGACGACCTCGACGCCATCGACCGCGCCGGCTTCGTGCGCGTCGCGGTCGAGCGGCTGCGCGCCAAGGCGGCCGACCCCGACGACCCCGAGGCGGCCGACGCCCGGGTGGCGCTCCGCATGATCTTCCTCGACCATTTCGACCGGGCCGCGTGACCCCATGCGGATCCGCCGCATCGAGGTGAAGGACTTCCGCAAGCTCGGCCACGTCCGCATCGACGGGCTGGCCGACGGCCTCAACGTGCTCGTCGGCGACAACGAGGCCGGCAAGTCGACCCTGCTCGCCGCGCTGCGCGCCGGCCTGTTCGAGCGCCACCGCGTCGGCGGCGACGTCGCCCAGCTGATGCAGCCCTACAACCAGGCGGTGCGCCCGGAAGTGTCGATCGACTTCGAGATCGACGGCGGCGCGTGGTCGCTGCGCAAGGCCTTCTGCCAGCGCCCGGAAGCGGAGCTGAGTGGCCCCGGCGGCGAGCGCGCCACCGGCGACGGCGTGGAGGAGCGCCTCGCCCAGCTCTTCGGCTTCACGCCGCCGGGCCGGGGCGGGTCCAAGCCGGAGGAGCACCAGGGCGTCCACGGCCTGCTTTGGGTCGAGCAGGGCCGCTCGCACCGCGACCTCGGTGTCGGCGCCGGGCGCGACGCCATTGCGTCAGCCCTCGAGACCGAGGTCGGCCGGGTGGTCGGCGGCGAGCGCGGCCAGGCGTTGCTGTCGGCGGCGGAACGGCGCCGGGCCGAGTTCTGGGACAAGCGCGGCAACGCGAGGGGCGCTTTGAAGGCGCTCGGCGAGGATGTCGGCGTCCTCCACGCACGCCACCGCGAGCTGGCCGACCGCTTCGCGGCCCACGACGCCAGGATCGCCGAACTCGCCGACAAGACGGCGGCGCTGGCGCGCCACGAGCGCGACGACCGCCTCGGCGCCGCCGAGCGTGCGCTCGGGGACGCCCGTGCCGGGATCGCCGCCTCGGCCCTCCTCGCCGCGGCGCGCGACGCGGCCGCCGAACTCGCGGCGCGGCGGCGCCTCGAACATGCCGCCGCGCGCGAGCGCATGGC
>CAXTFM010000207.1:0-5148 GCA_964243435.1 uncultured Beijerinckiaceae bacterium | reverse complement strand
CCACGTTGCGGCACAGGCGGGGGAAGCCGACGAAGCTGGTGTTGGCGGACAGGCACAGCACGGCGAGCACGCTCGCGATCGTGACGTAGTACAGCCAGTTGCGCCCGACGATCGCGGCGGTGAGCTGCGACAGCACGCTCTGGTAGCCGTCCGCGTTCTGGTCCATCGCGAGGACGCCGTAGCTGCGCGCGAGGAAGGCGATGCCGAGGAGGAGGACGCCGAGGATCAGGCAGATCGCGGCGAGGGTGCGGTGGGCGTAGGTGACGGTCGGCTCCTTGAAGGCGCCGACGCCGTTGCTCACCGCCTCGACCCCGGTCATCGCCGTGCAGCCTGCCGCGAAGGCGCGCAGGATCAGCCAGGTGGTGAGCGCGCCGGCGGCGGCGCCGGCGGGGGGCGCGACGACCGGCGCGGGCCGGCCGCCGGACGTCGCAACGGCGACGGCGCCGAGCACGAGGACAAGGACGAGGCTCGCCACGAACAGGTAGGTCGGCACGGCGAGGGCCAGGCCGGACTCCTTCGTGCCGCGCAGGTTGACCAGGGTGATCGCGACGAGCACGGCGAGGCACAGCGGCAGGGTGTAGGGGTGCAGCATCGGCGCTGCCGAGGTCAGGGCGCCGATCCCGGCGGACACGCCGACCGCCACGTTGAGCAGGTAGTCCACCATCAGCGCGGCGGCGGCGAGCAGGCCGGCGGACTCGCCGAGGTTCTCGCGGGCGACGGTGTAGCAGCCGCCGTTGCTGGGATAGGCCTTGATCGTCTGCCAATACGACAGGAACAGCATGACGAGGAGCGCGACGATGGCCAGGGTGAGGGGCTGGACGGCGCCGAGGCCCGCCGCGCCGGATGCGGCGAGCACGGTGAGCATGGCTTCCGGCCCGTAGGAGGCCGAGCCGAGCCCGTCGAGGCCCATCGCCGGGACGCCTTCCAGCGCGCCGATCTTGCGGCTCTCGACCTCGCGGTTGGCGAGCCGACGGCCAAGGAAAAGGGTCAACAGCGACACGGCGGCCCTCGTTGCGGTTCGATCGCCCAAGCATGCCGCGTGGGATCAACAAACCAAAGCTGCACGTGAAGCTTGACGCATCGGTTACGTTCCGCCCGGCGGCGGCGAAGCGTCGCGCACCGCCGGCATGCGGTCAGGCCCGGCCAAGGACGTCGGGGACCTCGGGGTTCCAGTCGTCGCTGAGGCCGCCATACATCGTGTGGTACATCTCGTCACCGGCGTGCTGGGTGAATTCGAGGTTGAGGTTGTCCTCCCGCAACCCGAGGATCTCGATGCAGGCGTCGACGAGCCGCCGCGCCAGCTCCGCCCTGTGCTCCGCCGTGCGCCCACGCCTGATGTCGCACATGAGCAGGGCGGCGGGGCGCGGCTCGCCCTCGCCGCAGCGCCACACGCCGCCCTCGCCCAGTTCGCGGATCGCGACCGTGAGGCGGTTGATGTTCGAGTTCATCACCACGGCGTAGATCTCGCCGAGCCGCTTGGCGAGGCGCCGCTTGGCCTCGACCGGATGGTTGAACGGCGTGTCGAGCTGGAGGTAAGGCATGAGCTGGCCTCGCGGTGCCGGGTGAGGGTCGCGCCGCCGGGGCGGCCGCCAATGTGCCGGGGACGTGCAGCGGTCCCGGTCGTGCGTCCATGGAACGGCGGAACGTGGCGACGGGGCATGATCGGCGCCGACGCGGCATTGACCGGATCGGGCCGCCCGCCTAACCTCGCCCTGCATGTCACGAGGCGGGAAGTCGGTGCAAGTCCGACGCGGTCGCGCCACTGTAAACGACCCGGTCACCTCCGTGCCGGGCCGCCAGCCAGACCCCGCTCCCGTGACCGGGCAGACTTCGAACGGGACGCGACATCCCAGGAGACCGTTGATGACCACGCTCACCCTCGACCCGTCGAAGCCCGCATCGGCGCGACCGGCACCGTTCCCGCTCCGCGACGTGCTGCCCTGGGTCGTGTTCGGCGCCTTTCTGCTGCTCGCACTGTACTTCGTCGGCGCCGAGGAGGGGGCCACCGCGCTGATCAGGGGCATGTACGTGCACGAGTTCGTCCATGACGGGCGCCACCTCCTCGGCTTCCCCTGCCATTGAGGAGGGGTCCGCCATGGTCGGACGCCTCCTCCTGCGCGGGATGCTGGTCGGCGTGCTCGCCGCGCTGCTGTCCTTCGCCTTCCTGAAGGTCTACGGCGAACCGGCGGTCGATCGCGCCATCGCCTTTGAAACGCAGCTCGACCAAGCCAAGGAGGCGGTTAAGCAGGCGGCCAAGGAGACGGCGGGAGCCGGCGCGGCGTTGGTGGGGGGCGTGCCTGCCGCCGAACCCGAACTCGTCAGCCGCCCGACGCAGGCCGGCCTCGGCCTGCTCACCGGCGTCGGCGTCTACAGCGTCGCCTTCGGCGGACTGTTCGCGCTCGCCTTCGCCTTCGCCTTCGGGCGCATGTGCGACGCCGGCCCCCGTGCCACGGCGGCGCTGCTCGCCGTCACCGGATGCGTGGCGATCTACCTCGTGCCCACCCTCAAGTACCCGGCGAACCCGCCCGCCATCGGCGACCCGGACACGATCGGCATTCGCACGGCGCTGTACTTCAGCATGATCGCGGCATCGCTGGTCGCGATGATCGCGGCGGGCAAGCTGCGCCGGCTGCTGCTGGAGCGCGTCGGCCCCTGGAACGCGGCCCTGCTCGCCGCCGCGTTCTACGGCGCGGCGGTGGTCGTCGCCGCGCTCGCCTTCCCCGCCATCGACGAGGTGCCCGCGCAGTTCCCGGCGACGGTCCTTTGGCAGTTCCGTGTCGCCTCGCTCGGGGCGCAGCTGATCATGTGGGCCACGATCGGGCTGCTGTTCGGGGTGCTCGCCGAGCGCTTGCTGGCAGGCTCCCCGTCGCGGCGCGCGCCGGCCGTCGCGGCGGGCGCGACGCGTCCACGCGGCTGACCGCTCCGTCGTGCGCGCGGGCCGCGGCTCCAGCCGCGCCGTGGCCTGCGCGTCGCCCTTTCCGGCGGCGGCAGCGCCGTCGCGGCGGCCCGATCAGCGAATGGAGCCGATCGCCGCGGACAAGCCGGCGAGCGTGGTGGTGACGGGTCCCGTCGTGCCGGCGGCGACGACGACGGACGCGCCGGCCCTGATCGCGCGGTTGATCGCCGGGTCGACGGGGAGATAGCCGACGCACAGCGTCGCGCTGCAATGGTCGAGGAGGACGTCACGCGCCTCGTCCGGCGCGGCGGCGAAGGAAAGGTGGAGCGCCTGCTGCGCCGCTTGCTGCGCGGGCGCGCGCAGGATCAGCACGGGCACCCCGTCGCCGCTGCCGGCGAGCGACCATCCGAAGGCGAGGCGCCCGGCCTCGTCGACCACCGTTTGCGAGGCGATGCACACGCGCCGGCGCGCGCCGAGGTCGTCGTCGCAGATCAACGTCCAGGCGCCGAAGGGCCGGATGGTGCGGCTGACCGCGCCGGGCTTGGCGTCGTGCGGCACGAACAGCTCCGGCGGCTGGACGCGGTAGGCCGGCGCCGCCGGCGCGAGGCGGACGGGGGGCGCGGCCAGCATGAGCGGGAGCGCCGCCACTTCCGTGTCGGCGTGCGCGGGGGCGACGGCGAAAAGCGCCCCGGCCGCGGCGGCAAGCAGGCGCCGCATCAGTTCAGCGTGAAGGTGGCGCCGCCGGCGACGCCGGTCGCCGTGCCGGTCGTCGCCGCGGTCACGTTGAGGCGCACGTCGCCGTTGGGGAGCGTGTAGCCGGCGCCGAAGGCCGCGGCGCCCTCGCCCCGCCAGTAGCCGCCGCCGGCGGCGAGGCTGAACTTGCCGGGACGGTCGTCGAAGCGCAGCGAGGCGGCGGCGAGGCCGACCGCGGCGCCCTGGCGCGCTTCCCGGCGCACCTGGTCGACCTCGCCCTGCAGCTTCGACAGGCGCGAGTTGACGCTGCCGAGGTCGCTGTTGAGCGCGGCGACCCTTTGGTCGGTGTAGGCCTCGGCCGCGGTGCGGGCGTCGGCGACCTGGCCGGTGTTGGCGGCATCGCTGCGCGCCTGGCCCGCCGCCACGTTGTGGATGACCACGGGCTGGTTGGGATCGCCCCCGGCGAGGGTCACGGCGTTGGTGGGGCGGCCGGTCGCCGGATCGAGGTCGTAGCGCACGCCGGATGCGTTCAGCGCGGTGATCGCGCCGCCGACGCTGTTGAACTGCGCGCCGCCCACGGTGTAGCTCGGCGCCGTCACCCTGCCGTCCGCCGCCACGCCGGCGCCGCCGCCGAGGTCGGCCGCGACCGAGCCGGCGAGGCCGTAAACCTGGCCGCCGTTGACGGCCTGGGTGCTGCCGGCGGCGACCTGCCCTGCCGCCACGCCGGCCAGGGTGCGGGCCTGCCCCGCGACGTTGGCGACATCAAGGAGCGTGCCGTCCGTGGTGCCGCCGACCGTGACGGTGCGGGTGACCGGGTCCTGACGCACGAGGCCGCTTTGCCCGGTTTGCAGCGCGACGACCGCCTGGTTCGTCGTGTAAAGCTGGCCGCCGTTGACGGCGTCGGTCGAGCCGGCGGCGACCACGCCGTCCGCGAGACCGTGCAGGCCCACCGCGGCGGCGGCGTTGGCGCCGACCAGCGTCACGTCGTTGCTGGCGACGCCCGGGTTCGCCACCGTGGGCAGCGCCACCGTCGAATATTGCAGCGGCAGTTGCGACAGCGTCACCGCGCCGGTCGCTGTCGTCGCCGCGGCGACGCCCGTCAGCGCGGCCGGCGCCAGCGTGCCGCCCTTGGTCAGGTCGACGCTCGGCAGGGGGTTGTTGCCCGTGCCCGGCGTGTAGGCGACGCCGAGCGCGCCGGAGGCGGCGAGCGCGGCGGCGACGGTGGCATAGGACGCGTTGCCGACGGTGTAGCTCGGCGCGGTGAAGGCGCCCGTCGTCGCCGCGAAGCCGGCGCCCCCGCCGAGCGACGCCGCGAGGTCGCCGCCGACCGTGCCGAGCTGGCGCAGGTTGACCGCGTCGGTCGCCGCCGTGCCGCCCGCGACGTTGATGATCTGGCGCTCGGCACCCGCGGCGCCGACGGAGAGTGCCCCGACGGTCGAGCCGACGGACGCTTCGGAGAAGGCCTCGTCCGAGCCGCGCAGCCCGAGTCGCCCGGCGACGGAGCCGGCGCCGAGCGCGACGGACCCGTCCGCCGCGGCGGAGGCGGCGCTGCCGAGGGC
>CAXTFM010000206.1:0-5161 GCA_964243435.1 uncultured Beijerinckiaceae bacterium | reverse complement strand
CACCTCCGGCACCACCGGGCGACCCAAGGCGGCCGTGCTGACCCATGGCCAGATGGGCTTCGTCGCGACAAGCCACCTGTGCGACCTGATGCCGGGCACCACGCCCGACGACGCCTCGCTGGTGGTGGCGCCGCTGTCGCACGGCGCCGGCATTCACGCCCTCGCCCAGGTCGCGCGCGGGGCGAAGAGCGTGCTGCCGGACGGCGCCCGCTTCGACCCGGAGGAGGTGTGGTCGCTCGTCGCGCGCTGGCGGGTGACAAACATGTTCACCGTGCCGACCATCGTGAAGGCGTTGACCGAGCACCCCGCCGTCGACCGGCACGACCATTCCACCCTCCGCCACGTCATCTATGCCGGGGCGCCGATGTACCGGGAGGACCAGAAGTACGCGCTGGGCAAGCTGGGCAAGGTGCTGGTGCAGTATTTCGGCCTCGGCGAGGTCACCGGCAACATCACCGTGCTGCCGCCGGCGCTGCACGAGGCCGAGGACGGCCCCGGTGCGCGCGTGGGCACCTGCGGCTACGAGCGCACCGCCATGCAGGTGTCGGTGCAGGACGAGGCCGGCCACGAGGTGCCGGCGGGCGGAACCGGCGAAATCTGCGTGTGCGGCCTCGCCGTGTTCGCCGGCTACTACGACGATCCCGCCGCCAACGCGAAGGCGTTCCGCGACGGCTGGTTCCGCACCGGCGACCTCGGCCACGTGGACGCGCAGGGCTTCCTGTTCATCACCGGACGCGCGTCGGACATGTACATCTCGGGCGGGTCCAACGTGTACCCCCGCGAGGTCGAGGAGGCGCTGCTGGCCCATCCGGCCCTCGCCGAGGTGGCCGTGCTCGGCATGCCCGACCGGGCGTGGGGCGAGGTCGGCGTCGCCGTCGCCGTGCTTCGGCCGGGGACCGTGTTGGACGAGGGCGCGCTGCTCGGCTGGATGGACGGCAAGGTGGCCCGCTACAAGCTGCCCCGCCGCGTGGTCTTCTGGGACGCGCTGCCGAAATCGGCCTACGGCAAGGTCACCAAGGGGCTCATCCGGGACGAGCTGGCCGCCCGCGACAGGGTCGCGATGTTTCCCCAAGAGGTCGACCACCGCACCCGACGCCTCACTGGACGCCGGGCCGGAACGGAAAACGCCGCCGGCGGGGCCGACGGCGTGGAACGCGGGTGACGGAACGGTCCCGCCGTGCGGCTACGACACCAGGCGCAGCGCCCCGTCGGGATCGTCGCCGCGCACGTCGACCTCGGCCGACACCAGGAGCGAGATCGCCTTGACGAGGCGCCCGGTTTGCGATTGCAGCGACGCCAGCTGCTGTTCCAGGTCCTTGATCACGCCTTCCGACTGCTTGGCGTGGTTTTCCGCCCGCAGGGCGCGCTCGCGCTCGCTCTTCATCGTGCGTTCCAGCGCCGCGACCTCGCGCTGCACCTCTTCGCGCTGGACCTTCTCCTCGTCGAGCTTGCCGCGCAGCTCGCTGACCAGGTCCTTGTAGAAGTGGAAGTTCTCCTTGAGCACGCCGAAGTTCTCGACGACGCGCTCGATCGAGCGGATCGAGTAGACGACGTCGTCCTCCAGGTTGTTCGGTGCGTAGTTGTCACGCTCCGCGAGGTATTCGGAGCCGCCGGCAATGCTTTTGCCGGCGCTGGGCCGCGTCGACAGCCCGTCACGGACGAGGCGCCGCATCACGGCATGGTCGGACTGGGAGCTGGATGCCATCGCGTCTTTCCACAACCTGAAGGTGATTTGACTTCAGGAAACGGTACATCATCGCGCGGCGAAGAACGCATGGTTTGTTGACCACGCGTCACCTTCGTCCGGCACTGCTGTAAAACCGCAACAGCGCCGGCAAAACCTCGTCGGACCCAGGTTTTGAGTTGACGAAAGGTTAATACGGCGCGCCGCGCCCGGACTTGGCCGGCGTCGCGCGGCGGGCGGGCGGCAGGCGGGCGGGCTACGCGCCATCGGCGTAGAAGGCGTCGAGCGCGGCGACCTCGCCGCGATCCGACCCGCCGTCGCCGGCGAGGCGCTCGTACACGCCGGCGGCGCCCTTGAACATGGACGCCGCCGCCGGGTCCTCATGGAGGAAGGCGGCGATCTCCTCCATTTCGCCGGCCCAGCGATAAGCCTTGGGGTACATGTCGGGCAGCGCCTTGGCGAAGCGGGCGAGGAGCTGCGCCTGACTGTCCGCCAGTTCCCGCCGCAGGGCGTCGGCGGCGCCGGCGCGCGTCGCCGCCAGGATCATCGCGGCGGCAAGTGCGGTGAGGCCCTTGGTGATGCCGGCATAGGACATCTTGAGCGCGGAAGCGGCGCCAACGGGACCATCGAGCACGCGGACGTCGATGCCGAGCCCGGCCAGCGGCGCCAGTTCGCCCGCCGGCGCGCCCGAGCAGTACAGCTTGGGGCTCGGCTGGCCCGGCTCCGGCGGCAGGCCGATGAGGCAGCCGTCGACGAAGGGGAGGCCGGCCCCGGCGGCGACGGCGGCGACCCTGTGCACGGTGGCGACGTCGACGGCGTTGCAGTCGACGAACACCGGCCGGCGCCCGCCCGGTTGGCCGGCGAGCACGCCGGCGAAGCGCTCGGCGACGGCCACGGCCTGCGCCGGCGGCACGATCGAAAGGATGACGTCGGCTTCGGCGAAGTCGCGGTCGTCCACCGCGACGAGGCCGGCCGCCGCAGCACGGTCGCGGCTGGCGCCGCCGCGCCCTTGCAACGAGGTGAGGACGCGCGCCCCGTGCTCGTGCATCACGCGACCAAGGGCGCTTCCCATCGCGCCCGGTGCGGTAACGGCGATGATCATGGCGATCTCCTGCGCTGTGCGATCGAGCGTCGCGGGCGACTTGCCCGGTGCTTCACCGAAGGAAGCCCGCCGCGGCGGAAGGTTCCAAGAAACCGACGGAGGTTGCCTCACGATCTCTTGTGAGCGGCTTCCTTTGGCTGTGCGGAGCGGATGCTTAGCTCAGTCCCAAGGACGAAACCATGGAGCATGGACGCATGATGCAGCTTATGAGGAAGACGATGGTCGCCGGGGCGACGGCGTTGGCGTTGGTCGCCGGCATCGCGGCAGCACCGACGGTCGCCGACGCACGTGGCGGCGGCGGGCACGGTGGCGGTGGACACGGCGGCGGCGGGCACTTCGGGGGCGGCGGCCATTTCGGGGGCGGACGCTTCGGCGGCCGCGGCTTCGGCGGCAACCGCTTCGCCGGTGGTCGCGGCTTCGGGGGCCGGGGCTTCTACGGCCGAGGCTTCGGTTACGGCGGGTTGGCCTTCGCCGGCTGCGGTGCCAGGTATGGCTACTACCATCGCCGCTTCGGCGGGTGCGGCCCGTATTACTACTAGCGCGACCTGCCGTCGGCGCGACGACCTCCGCCTCGCCGGGGGTTGGTTCACGGCAGGCGTCCGCCGCGGCGGGCGTAGAAGCGAAACGCGACGCACGAGACCCTGGGTGCGCGCAACCCGGATGCGCGAAACCTATGCGTGACGGTCGAGGTTACGCCGGCACCCCGTCGGCTGGCCCTCCATCAGGAACGAACATGCTCCGCTTCACGCTCCCGACCATCGCCGCGCTCGCCTGCGTCTGTTCGACCGCTGTTTTCGCGCAGGTGCTGTCGAACCCGGACAACGCGCCCACCAATCCCACGGCGAACGACGCCTCGGTCGGCATCGCCACCTCGCCCGCAACCACCGCTTCCACGCCCGTTCCGCTGAAGCCGGACGCCGCGCGCAAGGAGGGTGCCGGCGGCTACGTGCCGGACGCCAACGTGTCGGCCAAGGACAAGCGCTAGACGAACACGCGCCGAAGGCCGAGCGCTCCGCACACGAGGGGCGCCGCATCGGCATGGCTGACGGCTCGCCGCCGCACTTGCCGTTCGCGCCGGGCGGGCGCACATGGCGTCTGGGTACGCCCACCACCTGAAACGCGTACCCCGCGGGATGAAGGAGCCGGCGCTTGGACGCGCGCAGCGACGCCACGACGATCGACCTGATCCCCCCGCGCGCGCAGGAGGAGCGGACGGTTCTTGCCGTGCTGTTCGCGCTGAGCTTCTCGCACCTGCTGAACGACACGGTGCAGTCGCTCGTCCCGTCCATCTACCCCATCCTGAAGACGTCCTTTCATCTCGACTTCGGGCAGATCGGCCTCATCACGCTGGCGTTCCAGCTCACGGCCTCGTTCCTCCAGCCGGTGGTCGGGGTGCTCACCGACAAGCGCCCCGCGCCCTATTCCCTCGCCGTCGGCATGGCCTTCTCGCTGTGCGGGCTGGTGCTGTTGTCGCGCGCTGCGCATTACGGCACGGTTCTCGCCGCCGCGGCGCTGATCGGCATCGGCTCGTCGGTCTTCCATCCCGAGGCATCGCGCATCGCCCGTGCCGCCTCGGGCGGGCGCCACGGCTTCGCCCAGTCGGTGTTCCAGGTCGGCGGCTACTGGGGCGCGGCGCTCGGCCCCCTGCTCGCCGCCTTCATCGTGGTGCCGCACGGCCAGCACGCGATCAGCTGGTTCGCGGTGATCGCCCTCGTCGGCATCGTCACCCTGTCGGGCGTGGGCGTCTGGTACAGCCGCCACATCGGGGCGCGCGCCAAGATGGCGAAGAAGCCCGTGGCGGTGAGCACGCTGCCGCGGCGCACGGTGGTCACGGCGGTGGCGATCCTGCTGGTGCTGATCTTCTCCAAGTTCGTCTACATGGCGAGCCTGTCGTCGTACTACACCTTCTACCTCATCCATAAGTTCGGGGTGGGCGTGCAGACGGCGCAATACTTCCTGTTCGCCTTCCTGATGGCGACGGCGGTCGGCACCTTCTTCGGCGGGCCGATCGGCGACCGCCTCGGGCGCAGGGTGGTGATCTGGGGCTCCATCGTCGGCGTGCTGCCGCTGACGCTGATGATGCCCTACCTCAACCTGCCGTTGACCGGCCTCGTCGCCGTGATGATCGGCCTCGTCCTGTCCTCGGCCTTCCCGGCGATCGTGGTGTTCGCGCAGGAACTGATGCCGGCGCGCATCGGCACGGTGACGGGGCTGTTCTTCGGCTTCGCCTTCGGCATGGGCGGCCTCGGCGCCGCCCTGCTCGGCGAGCTGGCCGACCACACCAGCATCACCACCGTCTACCGGATCACGGCGTTCCTGCCGGCGATCGGCCTGCTCGCCTATTTCCTGCCGCGCACGGAGCGGCGCGGCTAGGC
>CAXTFM010000205.1:0-5193 GCA_964243435.1 uncultured Beijerinckiaceae bacterium | reverse complement strand
AGGTCGGCCTTGTCGCCCGGTGCCGAGACCAGCACGCGCTTGGCGCCGGCCTGGAGGTGGGCGGCGGCCTTGTCGCGCGCGGTGAAGATGCCGGTGCATTCCAGCGCGATGGCGACGCCGAGATCGCGGTGGGGCAGCTCGGCCGGGTTGCGGATGGCGGTGACCTTGATCGGCCCGGTGCCGATGTCGATGGTATCGCCTTCGACCTTGACCGTGCCGGGGAAGCGGCCGTGCACCGAATCGTAGCGCAGGAGATGCGCGTTGGTTTCCGCCGGCCCGAGGTCGTTGATGGCAACCACCTCGATGTCCTTGCGGCCCGACTCCGCGATGGCGCGCAGCACGTTGCGTCCGATGCGTCCGAACCCGTTGATCGCGACCCGCACAGCCATTTCTGCCTCCTTGGCCGTTCACCGCCGCGCGACACGCGATGGATCCGGCGCTGCGAAAACCCCGCGCGACGCGGTGCCTTGTCCTTTGCCGGATATGGGGACGCCGAAGGGAAAAACCGCGCCTTTCCATGCAAGATCCGGCGAAAGGCGGGGTCGTCTAAGTAGCATCTCACCTTGCCCTGTCAACGCGGCCGCCGCCCTGGCGAAGCCGGGGAACGGGGCGGGCGTGCGTTGACGTGCGTGCCCGGCTCGACGCAAATGCGCGCGGTCCGCCGCGACGCCGGTCCCTTGCCCTCCGTCCGCTTCCCTCCGCCCATGGGCCGTCCACCTCCCCTCGACGCAGCGCTGAAGCGGCTGACCGGCGCGCTCGACCGGCTGGAAGCGGCGAGCGGACGCTTGGACCGCGTCGGCGCCGAACGGCGCGACCTCGAGGACGCGCTCGCCGCCATGCGCGACGACCGTGCCCGCCTCGGCGAGGAGGTCGATGCGGCGCTGGTGCGGGCGCAGCGCTTGGAACGGGCGACGGACGACGTCGCGCTTCGCCTCCGCCGCGCCGGCGCCGTGCTGCGCCGCCTCGTCGCCGAGCCGGGCGCGCCGTCCGCGGGAGCACCCGCCACCACGGCCGACGGGGCGGGGCGCAGGGGCGGCGCATGACCACCGTGTCCGTCACCATCGCCGGACGAAGCTACCGCATGATGTGCGGCGAGGGGGAAGAGGCCCACCTCCAGCGGCTTGCCCGGCACGTGGACCAGTCCCTGGCCGCCTTGCGCAAAGGGTTCGGCGAGATCGGCGACATGCGCCTTGCCGTGATGACCGCGATCACCGTCGCCGACGAACTGTTCGAGGCACAGCGTCGCGTGGGCGAACTCGAAGCCGTCCTCGCCGAGTTGACGGCGAGCCGCGCCGAGGGCGACACGGCGCGCGACCGCCTCGCCGTCGAACTGGCGGCGTCGCTCGACGCCGCGTCCGAACGCATCGAGCGCATCGCGCAGCACTTGAACGAGGCCGGGAAGGGCTGACGCCCCGCCGACGGATGTGAAGGGACGCGCCGCCATGCCGACCATCGCGGTCACGCCGAGCCTGGCGATCGACGAGGACGAGCTTCGCTTCACCTTCGTCCGCGCGAGCGGTCCCGGCGGGCAGAACGTCAACAAGGTCGAAAGCGCCGTCCACCTGCGCTTCGACGTGTTCGGTTCCCCTTCCCTCGACGAGGGCACCAAGCGCCGCTTGGCCACGCTCGCCGGGCGGCGCCTGACGGGCGACGGCACGCTGGTGATCTTCGCCCAAAGCCATCGCAGCCAGGAGCGCAACCGCGAGGACGCCCGTTCGCGCCTCCTCGCCCTCGTCGCCGCCGCGTCCGCGCGGCCGAAGTACCGGGTCAAGACGCGCCCGACCCTGGCCGCGAAGCGCCGTCGCGTCGACGCCAAGACCCGCCGCGGCGAAACCAAGCGCGGACGCGGACAGGTGCTGGATCATTGAAGCGGGCTCCAGCATAAGGGGACGCCGGGGCAAAGCGGAGCCGTGGCGGGGAGTTCACGCGTGCGAGGTGGCGCCATGGCTGCCGGGAAGGGTTGCGGCGCTGCAGGCGGCGCCCGCGCCGCCGCGGCGCGGGTGTGCCTGCTTTGGGCGTGGTCGCCGGCGCTTGCCGTCGCGAACGCCCCGGCCATGGCGGCCTGCGTGGCGGATGGCGGCCAGCCCGCACGTGTCGCCGCCGTGGAGCCGGGACTGGAACTGCGGCTCGCGGACGGGCGCCTGCTGCGCCTCGTCGGCGTCGACCCTGCCGCGCAAACGCCATCGGACCCGGACCTCGGCGACACGGTCCGCAGCGCCATGTCGCGGCTGGTCGAAGCGCGCACGCTTTCCCTCACCATCCCCGACGACAAGCCCGACCGCTGGGGACGCGTCGCGGCGCTCGTCGCCGTGCGGGAAGGCGGGGCGGAGGCCGAAAGCCTCGCGGTCGCGGCGCTGGCCGCCGGGCTCGGCCGCTTTCTCGCCGAGCCGGGCGCGCACGGGTGCCGCGAGGCCCTGCTGCACGCCGAGGCCGCCGCGCGCGCGGCGCGACGCGGACTCTGGCGCGACCCGTACTACGCCGTGCTCGCGCCCGACGATTTGACGGGCTTCCGCGAACGCTCCGCCACCCTGGTCGTCGGCGTCGGGCGCGTGGCGGCGGTGGAGTCGAGCCAGTTCCGCACCCTGCTCCGCCTTGCCCCGGGCGCGCCTGGGGAGGGCGCGGACGCGGCGGCCGGCGCCGGCCGCGCCCCGGCCCGCGAAGGGGCCGCCAGGGACAGGCTCGCCGCCGCCATCCCGCCGCGCACCTTGAAGCTTTTCGCGGGGCAGGGCGTGGACGTGCAAACGCTCCTCGGCCGCACGGTGCGGCTGCGCGGCCTCCTCGACCTGCGCTTCGGCCCGCGCATCGAGCTGGCGGGACCCGACGCCGTGGAGATCCTCGGCGGGGGCGATGACGGCGCCACCGCCGCGACGCCACCCGCCGCGACCTTGCCTGCCGCGACGCCACCTGCCGCATCGCCGCCTGCCGCCGCGACGCTTGTTGGGGGCGGTTGAGTGCCCAGCCCCGGCCGTTCCGCCCCGCCGGTGCGACGGGTGCGCCGCACCGCCGTCGCGCTGCGCTTGGCCGCCGCCATGGCCGCGGGGCTGCTCGCCGGTTGCGCCACCCTCGACGAGCAGGGCGTCAAGGTCAGCCAGGTTCCGTCGCCGCCCGCGCCCAGGGTCATCACGGATGCGACCTCGTCGGCCGAGCACAAGCGCATGGTCGCCCTGTTCGGCGGCGAATACCGGTTCCCCGCCGTGGAGCGCTACCTCAACGGCGTGCTCGCCAAGTTCGCCGCGACCGGCGAACTGGAAGGCCGCACCTACCGCGTCACCATCCTCAACACGCCCATCGTCAACGCCTTCGCCCTGCCGTCGGGCGACATCTTCGTCACCCGCGGCCTGCTCGCCCTCGCCAATGACGGTTCGGAGGTCGCCGCCGTGATGGCGCACGAGATCGCCCACGTCACCGAGCGCCACGCCATCGCCCGCGACGAGGAGCAGAAGCGCACGGCCGTGATCAGCCGCGTCGCCCATCTCGTGCAGAACAAGCAGCGCGGCGACCAGATCGAGGCGCTGGGCAGGCTTTCCATCGCCGGCTTCTCCCGCCAGCAGGAGCTGCAGGCCGACGGGCGCGGCATCGTGACGATCGCCAAGGCCGGCTTCGACCCCTACGGCGCCAGCCGCTTCCTTGAAGCGCTGGGACGCTCGGCGGCGCTGCGCGCGGCGCTCATCGGGCAGAACGCGAGCGCGGCGAAGCCCGACATCCTCGCGACCCATCCCTCGACGCCGGACCGCATCGCCGCCGCGGTCAGGGCGGCACGCGGCATCGCCGCGCCCGATGTCGGCACGCGGGACCGCGACGTGTTCCTGTCGGCGGTGGACGGTGTGATGTTCGGCGACGACCCCGCGGAGGGCGTGATCCGCGGGCGACGGTTCATCCAGCCCAAGCTCGGCTTCACCCTGACCGCGCCCGACGGCTTCGTCCTGGAAAACTCCACCCAGGCCCTGCTCGGCGTCAAGGAGGGCGGGGTGGAAGCGCTCCGCCTCGACAGCGTCGCCGCACCCGAGGGCACCCTCGACGCCTACCTCCATTCCGGATGGATCGACGGGCTGGTCGACAGCTCCGTCGAGAAGATCGAGGTGAACGGGCTGTCCGCCGTGACCGCCACGGCCAGGGCGGGCGAATGGAACTTCCGGCTCGCCGTGGTCGCGCTCGGCGACGGCACGCTGTACCGCATCATCTTCGCCGCGCACGGCCTCGACCCGGCCCGCGAGCGGGCCTACCGCGCCGCCATCGACTCGTTCCGCAAGGTCGGCCCCGACGACGCGGGCAGGATCAAGCCGCTGCGCGTGACCCTCGTCGCGGCGCGGGCGGGCGACACCCTGGCGACCCTGTCGCAGCGCATGGTCGTGCCGGACAAGCCGCTTGAAACGCTGGCGCTGCTCAACGGTCTGGACACGGCGGCGGTTCTCACGCCGGGCGAGCGCTACAAGCTGGTCACGGAGTAGCCGCGCGGTGGCCGACGGAGGAACCGAAGCGGGGAAGCGCTGTTCTCGATGCATGTGCCGATCGAGGCACCTGGGGCGGGGACGGGACAGCTCATGGGCCAGTTGATCGGGGTCGGACAGCAACTCGTCAGGACGGCGATGGCGGCTCCCTTCCTCGCGCGCGACGACGAGCACGACCTCGCGGTGCGCTGGAAGTCCAACCGGGACGAGGACGCGCTGCACGAACTCGCCGAGGCGCACATGCGGCTCGTGATCGCCATCGCGGTGAAGTTCCGCCACTACGGCCTGCCCGTCGCCGACCTGATCCAGGAAGGCCACGTCGGCCTCCTCGAAGCGGCGGCGCGCTTCGATCCCGAGCGCGAGGTCCGCTTCTCGACCTACGCGACGTGGTGGATCAGGGCGTCCATCCAGGACTACATCCTGCGGAACTGGTCGATCGTGCGCGGCGGCACCAGTTCGGCGCAGAAGGCGCTGTTCTTCAACCTGCGGCGCCTGCGCGCCAAGCTGTCGGTCGGCGGCGAGCCGCGCGGCAACTTCGTGCTCCTCGGCGAGATCGCCAAGGCGCTCGGCGTCGCCCGCGCCGACGTCGAGATGATGGATACGCGCCTGTCCGGGCCGGACGTGTCGTTGAACGCCCCCGTGGCGGATGGCGACAACGCCGCCGCGCCGTCGGAGCGCATCGAGTTCCTCGTCGACAAGCAGCCGCTTCCCGACGAGACCGTCGGCAGCGCGATCGACACCGACC
>CAXTFM010000204.1:0-5254 GCA_964243435.1 uncultured Beijerinckiaceae bacterium | reverse complement strand
TCGCCAGTTCCCGCGTTGGATGTTCCGAGGGAAACGTTCGCAACCCGGGCCCGCGCCTATGCGCTCGGCTCCATTCCGTGCAAAGCGACGGCATGGCGAAACGTCCAACGGCGAAACGCAAGGGAGCCAAAACGAAGAGACAGATCGCGGCCCTGCCGTTCGCGCTCGGGCCGGACGGGGCGCCGCGCGTCCTGGTGATCACGTCGCGCGAGACACAGCGCTTCATCGTGCCCAAGGGCTGGCCCATGAAGGGCGTCAAGGACCACCGGGCGGCGGAGATCGAGGCGCGGGAGGAAGCGGGGCTGACCGGTCGTGCGCGAGCCAAGCCTCTCGGCTTTTTCCTCGCCCGAAAGCGCCGTGGACAGGACATCCTGCCCGTGCGCGTCAAGGTGTTCCTGTTCGCCGTCGACGATCAGCTCGACAGCTGGAAGGAGAAGGGCCAGCGCGAGATGGCGTGGCTGGGCGTCGAGGAAGCGGCAACGCTGCTCGATGAGCGCGGCCTCGCCAAGCTCGTGCTCAACCTGCCGAAGCTGCTGCCGAAGTCCTGGCGCTCGCGCGCAGCGCCCACCTTCCCGATCAGATCTCCTGCAGGACCTCAGACCGGCACGACCGCCGAGACGGCATAGATCAGCGCTGCCACGAGGCCAGCGGCCGGCATGGTCACCACCCAGGCGACCACGATGCCCTGCGCCACGTTCCAGCGCACCGCCGACACGCGACGGGCGGCCCCGACGCCGACGATCGCGCCCGTGATGGTGTGGGTTGTGGACACCGGTATGCCGAGCACCGTCGCGCCAAACAGCGTCAGGGCGCCCCCGGTCTCCGCACAGGACCCCTGCATGGGAGTGAGCCGCGTGATCTTGGACCCCATGGTGTGGACGATGCGCCAGCCGCCGAGAAGCGTGCCAAGGGCCATGGCAGATTGGCAGGACAGCACCACCCAGAGCGGTACGTGGAAGGCGCCGCCCTCCAGCCCGTGCGCGTACAACAGCACCGCGATGATACCCATGGTCTTCTGGGCGTCGTTGCCGCCGTGGCCGAGCGAGTACAGCGAGGCCGACAGGAACTGGAGGTGGCGGAACAGCCGGTCGACCCGGCCGGGGTTTGAGCGGACGAAGATCCAGGACACGCCGAGGACGAGCGCGAGGGCGAGCACGAAGCCGAGCGCGGGCGAGAGCACGATGGCGGCCGTGGTGGCGATCACGCCGTGCCACACGACCGCGCTCCAGCCCGCTTTGGCGAGACCGGCGCCGAGGAGGCCGCCGATGAGCGCGTGCGAGGAGGAGGACGGGATGCCGACGTACCAGGTCAGCAGGTTCCAGGTGATCGCGCCGCCGAGCGCGGCAAGGATCACGCGGTCGTCCACGACCTCGACGGCGATGATGCCGGACCCGACGGTGCCGGCGACATGCAGCCCGAAGACGAGAAAGGCCACGAAGTTGAAGAACGCGGCCCACACCACGGCGTAGCGGGGCGACAGGACGCGCGTCGACACGATGGTGGCAATCGAGTTCGCCGCGTCGTGCAGCCCGTTCAGGAAGTCGAACAGCAGCGCCACCGCGACGAGGACGACGAGCATCACCGGGTTACACCGCCGCTCAAAGGTGCTCGATCAGGATGCTGCTCATCCTGTTCGCTACATCCTCAAAGCGGTCCATCACCTTCTCCAGGCTGTCGAGCACCTGCGAGCCGACGAGGAACGCCTTTGCGTCCGAGCCAGAGGCTTTGAATAAGGCCTTCAGCCCTTTGTTGTGGGCGTCGTCGGCCCGCCCCTCCAGCTCGATGATGCGCTCCGTCAGGGCGTTCAGCGAGCCGGCGTTCTCACCGATCGCGCGCAGCAGCGGCACGGCCTCGGCGGTGCGCGCGGCGGCGTCGGTGATGATCGAACCCACTTCCCGCATCGCCGGGTCGAAGCTCCTCACCTCGAACAGATCGACCGCCTTGGCGGTCTTCTGCATTTGGTCGATGGTGTCGTCGAGCGAACTCGTGAGTGCCTGGATATCGCTGCGGTCGAACGGCGTGATGAAGGTCTTGCGCACTGCGAGCAGGGTGTCGCGCGTGATCGCGTCGGCACGCTCCTCGTGCTCCGCGATGAGCCGGCACGATGTGGCGACATCCACCGAGCCGTCCAGCATGCCCTTCAGCGCCGTGGCGCCGGCCACGACCGCGGCGGCGTGCTGCTCGAAAAGGTCGAAGAAGCGGTCTTCCTTGGGCATCAGCGCCCGAAACCAACCTAGCATCGCGATGCGCTCGATCCCCGTTACCCGGTATAGCCTCGGTCAGTCCCGCAGGTGTGTTGCCGGCAGGGCACCCGCACGATCAATCGTCCGCGGGGCACTGCGCGCGTCCAACATCGGACCGATCGTCTCGGCCCGGCAACGGATATCCGCAGCGTCGGTGAGGTTGAACCTTTCACCAAGGGGTTGCTGGCCAACCAGCGCCAGGCAGGGCTCATTGCCAGAAGAAAGATGCCGCGTCGACGGCGCGCGGCGACAGGGCGAGCATCGTGCGCGCGGCCAGGATAGCGGCGGGCACGCCGGTTGAGTTAGGCGGCGACGGCGCGCCACGGCCGGCAGCGGTGAAGCTTGCCGACCTCAGCGCAGGTAGGCCTTCTCGATGTCGCGCAGGGCAGCGTCGCCCTGGAGCGCGAAGATCTCCGACACGGGTGCGATCTCGCCTTCGACGCCGGCGATGCCGCCGTCCGCCAGGATGCGCGCAAAGGTGCGCCGCATGGCGGCCACCGCCGCACGGATCGCGTGGTTGCCGCAGATGATTAGGCCGACCTTGCCCAGCGCAGCCACCTCGGCGAAGCCAAGCTGAGGATAGCTCGTCGGCACGAGAACCAGTGGCGTCGGCCCGGGCCACGCCTTGCAGAACGCCAGGATCTCCTCCGGGGTCTTCTGCTTGCTGTGGATCAGCACCGCGTCCGCGCCCGCCTCTGCGTAGGCGGCCCCGCGGCGCAGCGCTTCTTCCTGGCCAAGGCCGGCGATCAAAGCTTCCGTGCGCGCAATGACGAGCACGGGGGCGTTCTCCTTGGCCGCCTCCACCTTGCCCTGAAACTCCTGCATCGGCACCAACTCCTGACGCCCACCCGGGCGCAGGCTCGAGTCCTTCGGGAAGGTCTTGTCCTCGATCACCACGGCCGCGACGCCCGCCGTCGCGTAGCGCGGGACGGCGTAAGCCACATTGACGGCATTGCCGAAACCGGTGTCGATGTCGGCGATCACCGGGCCGGGCTGGGCATCGGCGATCGCGCGCATCATGTCGAGATGCGTGCCCATCGGCAGGATGCTCGCATCGGGCACGGCGTAGGACGCCGACAGCTCGAAGCCACTGCCCCAGATCGCGTCGAAGCCGGCGGCGGTGGCGAGCTTGGCCGCCAGCGGGTTGTGGGCGGCCATGGCGAGGGCCGGCTTGGCCGTGTCGAGCTTTGCGCGCAGCGCGTCGGCTGTGCTCATCGTTGGACCTCCCGCTCCGTGGTTGCAGGCCTTATTGGCCTAGCGCTCCCCTCGTTCAGAAAGGGGCCGAGGGCGAAGACCATGGGGATGATGGTCGCCGCCGTGAGCGCGGCCGCGACGATGCCGGTCGTCCTGCTCGTGTGGTCCGCGATCATGCCGTAGGCGATCGGCGCCAAGCCGCCGGCGCCGATGACGCCCGTGTAGAACAACGCAAAGGCGCGGCCGACATCGCCCCCGCGCGCAAGTTCCGGGACCGTGCCATAGAGCACCGAAGACGTGCCGTTAAGCACGACTCCGAGCAAGGGCAGGAGAGTGAGGGTTGGCCCGAGCGGCATCGCCAAAGTCGCCAGCATGAGAAGGGCCGTCGCCGCCTCCGTGGCGATTACGCTCCACACGACGCCGAGGCGCTGGCCGAGCCAGCCGCAGCACGCCTTGCCGAGTGCTCCTCCCGCGAACAGCAGGGCGAGGCCGACGCCGACCGTGGCCCCGCCGCCGCCCGCGGCGTGGAGGAGGAATGGCAGGAACAGGAGGTAGCCCATGCGCGTCGCCGTATCGAATGCGCCGATCGTGAAGAGCAGAGAAAAGCCGCGGCCGTCCCGGCCGCCAGCTTCGTGCTCCCGCCCGACCGGTGCGGCGGCAGGCTGCCGCGGCACGACGACCAAAAGGGCGAATGCGACGCCGAAGCCGGCCACGGCGGTGAGCCCGACCAAAGATCGCCACGCAACGAAGGGTAACAGCAGGGCGACAAGCGCGGGGAGGATCGCCTTGCCGAGGTCGCCGGCGAAGTTGTAGACGCCGAGCGGCCCGCGCGAGCCCGTCCCGTAGCTGTTTGTGACCAGCAGCGAGGCGCGTGGGTGCTGCAAACTCGACCCGACGCCGGCGACGACCAGACCGGCGCAGAGCCCGGCGAAGCCGAGTGGGAGAGCTGCCAGGAAGTAGCCACCGGCAGCGACAAAGGTCGCCAGCGCCAGCGCGACGCGGGGACTGAGCCGCGCGGTGAATATGTCGGCTGGGATCTGCAAGCCGCCCATGGTGCCATAGTAAAGCGCCCGGACCACCGCTAGTCCGGCGTAGGACAGGCCGAACTCGGGTTGCCACACCGGCAAGAGCGCATAAAGCTGGTCGGTGTAGCCGTCATGGAGGAAGTGGGCGAGGCAAGCGCCTGCCAGGCTGCGCCGCTGCGACGGCTGCCCGCTACAACGCTCGTTCCCTGTCCAGGTCGCCGTTGTCGTACTTCGCATTTGCAAGTTCCGGGGCGTCGCTGGCGAGGAGCCTAAGGCCGCGGACCGTCTGCGAACAGATCCGCTCTCCTCACGCGTCATGCTAGGCGCGCTCACGCTTTCGGACGCGTCGCATGCCGATGTCCGCCGGGTCGATTAGATCAGGTCGTCCTTATCCGGGACACGCCATGCGACTTCCAAAACCACGCCGTCCGATGCCTTGTTCTTCGTTTCGCAAATTTGCCTCATTGAGCGTTCTTTGGGATGACTCCGGCGACGTCCGCTTCTCGATGTCGCCGCTCCGAAGCGGGGCTGGTTTCGGCCAAAGCACGTCAACCTAGATAGGGGGTTCCGCCAATAGGAGATGCTGAACGCCCGAAAGCGGACGCCCCGGTGTGCGCTCATCCGTCCCGTTCAGGCCACTTACGCGGCTACTCAAAGCAGACGTTTTTGAACTGATCAGCACTGAGCTCGACGTCTTTACGCGCCTGCCAGATCAGGCGTGACCAGTGGTCGGCCTGGGCTTCGAAGGAATCGCTCGGCCGATCGCGATGGTCTCCTCGAACAAGGCGAGCA
>CAXTFM010000203.1:0-5321 GCA_964243435.1 uncultured Beijerinckiaceae bacterium | reverse complement strand
CCGGCGGCGCTTGCCGGGGCGGGGGTGCAGCCCGGCGCCGCCGGCGGCTGACGGCGTCAGCCGGTGGTGTCGCCGTCGGGATCGTCGTCGTCGTTGCCGCCCATGGCGTCGCGCAGCGCCTTCCAGCGCTTGACGCTTTCGTGGGCGCCGAGCAGCGCCAGCGCGAGCACGAAGGGCACGATGTAGTAGATGACGCGAAACAGCAGCAGCGCGGCGAACAGCGCGGCCTGCGATTGCGCCGGCACCGTTTTCAGCATGGTCGCCTCGAAGACGCCGATGCCGCCCGGCACGTTGGAGGCGATGCCGAGCAGCGAGCCGAACACGTAAACGGCGAGGAAGGTGACGTAGTCGATCGCGCGCGGAGGGATCAGCAGGACGAACAGCGTGCCCGCCGCCGCGCACAGGTCGATGAGGCCGAGGCAGATCTGGCCCGCCGTCAGCCGGAAGCCGGGCAGTTCGAGCCGGAACCCCTGGATCTTGGCCTGGCGGTGCCCCTGCGCCGTCCAGACGAGATAGGCGGCGAGCACCGCCAGCACGGCGAAGCCGATCAGCCGGTTGAGCGCGGGGTCGAGGTGGTCGAGGTGGGACACGCCCGGTGCGCGCAGCACGAAGCCGAGGCCGAGCACCAGCACCATGCCGAGCCAGAAGGTGAGGCCGGCGATCACGGTGAGGCTCGCCACCTTGCCGGCGGACAGGCCGCGCGACGAATAGATCCAATAGCGCACCGTGCCGGCGGTGATGATCGGGAAGCCCAGGGTGAAGGAGATGGCGTAGCTGGTGAAGGAGGCCAGCGCGGTGATGCGGTAGGGCACGCGCAGGCGGAGCTGGCGCAGCGCCAGCGCGTCGTAGCCCGTCAAGGCGAGGTAGGACACGGTGGTGCAGGCGAGCGCGAGGGCGATCTGCTGCCCGCTCGTCGCGGCGATGGCGGCGCGCAGTTCCGCGTAATCGATCTGGAGAAAGGTGCGCACCAGCACGTAGAGCGCGAGCGCGAGGATGGCGGCGCTGGCGGCGTAGGCGAGGAAGCGCCCGAGCCGGCGCCGCGCCACGCGCCTGTCGCCGACGCCATCGGGGATGACGGCGTCGAGCGCCTTGGCGGTCAAGCGATCCACCTGTCCCCCGCCGGGCTCGGCGGACGCCGGTTGAACGGTTCCGGCTTCCCCGCCGCGGCGCGTTTCGGGATCGTGGGCGGTCGCGCCATCCAAAAGCAAACACTCCACAGCCGGCACGCGGTCCCGGCATCGTACCAACGCTCCGCCCGCGACGGACACGCACGGCCGGATACCCAGGTGCCGGATACCCAAGTGCCGGACGCCCACGAGGCCGGACGCCCAAGTGCCGGACGCGCATCCGGGGCGGCGCGGGGTTACGCCAGCCGCGCGGCGAGCTTCTCGTAGAGCGGGTTGCGCGGCGAGAAGACGTAGTCCAGCGCGACCACCGTGACGTGCGCCGCGCCCCGCGCGACGAGCCAGTCGGCGAGGGGCGCGACCTTGTCGGTCGTGCAGGTCAAGGTCAAGCGCCCGGCGGCGTTTTCCGAACGCAGCGTGGCGCCGAACAGGGCGGCGGCCTCACCGGCGAGGCCGCCACGGCGCTCGGCGAACTGCGCGACCACGTCGCGGGTGAGGCGCGCCGCCTCCTCGGCGACGATGCGGGCGAGGAGTTGCCGCGCGGTTTCGCGCGCCGCGTCGTCCCAGCGCGCGCGCAGCGAGGCGACGAGGTTCGCCTCCGAGCGCAGGATGACCCCGTCGTCGAGCACCTTGAGGGCGTTGGCGGCGAGCGTCGCCCCCGTGGTGGTGATGTCCACGATGAGTTCGGCCTGCCCCGCCGCGGGCGCGCCCTCCGTGGCGCCGAGGCTTTCCACGATGCGGTAGTCGGTGACGTGGTTTTCGGCAAAGAAGCGGCGGGTCAGGTTGACGTATTTGGTGGCGACGCGCATCCGCGCGCGGCGCTTGGCGTGGTACGCCGCCGCGACGTCCTCCAGGTCGGCCATGCCGCGCACGTCGATCCAGGCCTGGGGCACGGCGACCACCACGTCGGCCCCGCCGAAGCCGAGCGTGGTGAGAAGCGCCAGCGCGTCGTCGGCATGCTCCACGCTTTCGCGGACGAGGTCCTCGCCGGTGACGCCCATGTGGGCCTGGCCGGCGGCGAGCAGGCCGACGATCTCCGCCGCCGACACGAAGGCCACATCGACGCCGTCGATGCCGTCCAGCGTGCCGCGGTAGTCGCGCGCGCCGCGCCCCGGCGCGAGGCGAAGGCCGGCGCGGGCGAAGAAGGCGCTCGCGTTCTCCTGGAGCCGGCCCTTGGAGGGGACGGCGAGCACGAACCCGCTCATGCGCGCCCCGCGAACGCGGCCACGGCACCCTCCACCGCCGCCCGGCGGTCGGCCCACAGCGCGGCGCCCACCGCCGGCACCTCGTGCGCGGCGCCGAGCACCACGGCGAGGCGGTCGTAGCGCCCGCCCCCGACGAGCGGCGGCGCGCCGGGATGCTCCGCGTCGCGCGTTTCGAACACGAAGCCGGTGTAATAGTCGAGGTTGCGGATGAAGCGGGCGGAAAAGCGCAACGCGGCGAGGTCGACGCCGCGCGCGGCGATGAAGCCGAGGCGGTGCTCGAAGCGCTCGGTTGCCGCGTCGAGGTCGAGGCGGGCGTCGTCGGCCAGCACGCGCAGCGCGCCGAGGGCGTCGTCCGGCTCGCCCGAGATGGCGAGGAAGCGCTCGATCACCTCGCGGGCGCGCTCGGCCACGCCCGAGCCGCCCTTCAGCGCCGCCTGCTCCAGGAAGCGCTCGGCGATCTCCGCCGCGGTGCGGCCGCCGACCGTCTTGATGCCGGCGATGGCCAGCAGGTCCTCGACGAGCGCCCGCGCGCCCCGGGTGTCGACGCCCTGCAGCGCCGCCAGCACGCCGGTGTGGTCGGTGTTCTCGCGCGGGGCGTCGAGCACGCCGGCGAGGCTCTTGCCCTGGGCGAGGCCGCGGGTGATGCGGCGGCGCCACCGCGCGGGAATGGCGAGGGCATCGAGCAGGTCGGAGAACAGGCCGGCGTCGCCGATGGTGGTGGTGAAGCGGCCGGGCGCGACGAGCGCGGCAGCGTCCAGCGACAGGGCGAGGATCTCGGCGTCGGCGGCGTCGCGGTCGGCGCGGCCGAAGCTCTCGATGCCGGCCTGGACGAACTCGCCGGGGCCGTCGCGGCGCAGGCGGAACACCGGCCCGCAGTAGGAGAAGGCGGCGGGCCGCCCGCACTCGGTCGAGGCGAGGTACTGCCGGCACACCGGGATGGTGTATTCCGGGCGCAGGCACAGCTCGGCGCCGGCGAGCCCCTGCGTCAGGTAAAGCCGCCCGCGCATGTCCTCGCCCGACTCGAAGAACGCCGCCGCCGGTTGCAGAACCGGCGGCTCGCAGCGGGGATAGCCGGCCTCGGCGAGGTGGGCGATGAGCGCGTCCTGCCGTTGGTGGTCGTCGGCGAAGGGCGGCGGCGGGGCGGCGACGGTCAAGCGGGACGGCTCTCGGGACGGGGCGCGCCCTTCTACCTCGCCCGCCACGGCGGCGCGACCCTCTTCGCGCGCCAGCCTTAAGGCCGCGTCAGGCGGCCGGCGGGCGCGTCGCGGCGAAGCCCGGCACCTCCTCCTCGAAGCCGGCGAGCCATGCGACGAGGCGCGGGTGCTCCGCCCGCCAGCGCCCGGCGAAGCGGAAGTCGAGATAGCCGAGCCCGCAGGCGAGCGTGATGTCGACCACCGAGCGCGGCCCGTGCGGCGGCGCCGCCTCGAAGGCGGCGAGCACGCGCTCGACCTTGCCGTTCTGGTAATCGAGCCAGCTCGGCACGACCTTGTCGGCCTCGCGGAAGCGGCGCTCGTAGACCTGGAGCAGCGCGGCATCGATCATGCCGTCGGCGAGGGCGGCGTCGGTGAGCACGGCGAAGCGGGCGTCGCCGCTCGCCGGGACGAGGCGGCCCCCGCCGGCGCGCGCGTCGAGGTATTCCAGGATGACGCGGCTGTCGAAGTGCGCCGTGCCGTCCTCGCGCACCAGCGCCGGGATCTTGCCGAGCGGGTTGAGGGTGCGGATCGGGTCGCCGGCATTGGAGGTGTCGGCGGCGACCACCTCGATGTCGCCGCTCATCCCGAGCATGGCGGCGGCGAGGCGCACCTTGCGCCCGAAGGGCGAGGCGGGCGAGCTGTGCAGAACCATCATGGGCGGCGTCCCTCCCTGGACGGGGTCTCGCGCGACGCGCCGATGCGGTCGATCGACCAGGCGCCGCGGCTGTTGTCGGGGCCAAGCTGTCGGGCAAGCGCCGGAAGAAGGCAAGCCATCTCCGCCTCCAGCACGTAGGGCGGGTTGACCACCAGCAGCGCGCTGGCGACGAGCGGGCCGTCGGCGGCCGGCGGCCCCAGCGACAGTTCGAGCCGCAGCACGTCGGGCGCGGCGGCGGCGAGCGCGGCCGACAGTCGCTCGACGCCGCGGCGCTCCTTGACCGGCACCCAGACCATGAGGGTGCCGTCGCGCCACTTGCGGAGGGCGGCGAGCACCGCCCGATGCAGCCGCTCCCACTCGTCCGGCGCTTCGAAGGGCGGGTCGACGAGAACGAGGCCGCGCCGCTCCGGCGGCGGGATGAAGGCGTTGAGCCCGGCATAGCCGTCGATGGCGACGGTCCTGGCGCGCTTGTCGCGGCCCACCGCGCGGCGCAGCGCGGCGAGGGTGTCGGGGTGCAACTCGCAGAACACCATGCGGTCGAGCGGTCGGGTGAGCGCCTGGGCGAGGGCCGGCGAGCCGGGATAGGGCGCACGGCCCCCCGCCGCCGCCCCGACCAGCGCCGCGTAGGGCTCGATCAGCGCGCGCGCGTCGGGGGGCATGGCGGCGGGGTCGAGGCGCCCGACGCCCTCGCGCCACTCGCCCGTGCGCGCGGCGGCGCTGCCGCCGAGGTCGTAGCTGCCGGCGCCGGCATGGGTGTCGATGACCCGGAACGGCGCCGGCTTGCGCCCGAGGTAAAGCAGGATGCGCGCGAGCACGACGTGCTTGAACACGTCGGCGGCGTTGCCGGCGTGGAAGGCGTGGCGGTAGTTCACCGGGACGCGGTCACCTCGACGCGGGCCAGGGTGCGCTCCAGCAGGGCGGCGAGCAGGTGCGGCTCCTGCGGGAAGCCGGCGCGGATCCATTCCGCCTGCAATTCCTTGAGGAGCAGGCCGAGGCCGCGCCCGGCCGGGACGCCGCGGGCGACGAGCCCGGCGCCGGAAAAGGGCAGGCGCGGCGCGGGCGTGTCCGCGACGAAGCGCAGCGCGGCGCGCCAGCCGGCGTCGTCGGGCGGGGCGCCGCTTTCCGCGAAGGCGAGGCGCAGGCC
>CAXTFM010000202.1:0-5430 GCA_964243435.1 uncultured Beijerinckiaceae bacterium | reverse complement strand
GTCACCTTGACCTTGTCGCCCTCCTCGAAGAAGCGGCGCACGGCCTTCATCTTGGTGTCGTAGTCGTGGTCGTCGATGCCGGGGCGGAGCTTGATCTCCTTCAGCTCGACGGTTTTCTGGCGCTTGCGCGCTTCCGCCGCCTTCTTCTGTTCGGCGAAGCGGTGCTTGCCGTGGTCCAGGATCTTGCAAACGGGCGGGTTGGCGTTGGGCACGATCTCGACGAGGTCGAGCCCGGCCTGCTCGGCGATCTCAAGGGCGAGCGTCGTTTCCGTGACGCCGCGGTTCACGCCCTCGGCATCGATCAACTGCACTTCTCTGACGCGTATCTCCCGGTTGGTGCGCGGTCCGTCCTTTTGCGGAACCGGCGGTGCTTTCATGGGACGACGAATGGGGATCTCCTGGGGTTACGTGCTGGGAATGGCCGGGTGAACGTGTTCACCACAGGAAAACATCGGGCGTGGACTTGCCAAAGTCAACAAAGGCGCGTCCGCCGTTGCGCGGCGGGTGCGCAAAGGGCCGGCCGTGCGGCCATGGCACGGCCGCGGCGCCGGCGTTCCTAAAGAAGCGCGGCCTCGCGGTCGAGCAGCCCGGCATAGCAGTCGAGCGTTTCCCGCGTGGAGCGGTCGATGCCGAAGCGTTCCTCGACGTGGCGCTGGGCGCGCACCCCGAGCGCGTCGCGGCTCGACGCGCCAAGCGCCAGCGCCTCGCCCAGCGCGGCGGCGAGCGCGGCCGGGTCGCTCGGCGACACGCGCCAGCCCGTGCGCTTGGCGGCGGGGACGTCGGGCGGCGCCAGCACGGTTTCCGGAAGGGCGCCGAGGTCGGACACGACGGCCGGCGTGCCGACGGCCTGGGCTTCCACCGCCACGCGGCCGAAGGCTTCCGCCTCGATGGAGGGCACCACGGCGACCGCCGCCGCGAGCAGCGCCGCCGGCATGTCCGCGCAGGCGGCGACGCGGGTGACGCGCCCCTGCATCTCCGCCCCCCGCGTCGCCAGCTCGATCTCGCGGCCGAACGCGCCCTTGGCGTCGCCGATGAACACCAGCCTGACGTCGTCGACGCCGCGTCCGACGAGGAGCCGCACCGCCTCGATGAGAACCTTGTGGCCCTTCCAAATGCTCGGGCGGGCGACGAGCAGCACGATGCGCTCGTCGGGGGCGACGGCCCATGCGGCGCGCAGCGCCTGGACGCGGGCGGGCGCGATGCCGGCGGCGGCGAAGGGCCTGAGGTCGACGCCGGGCCGCACCAGCGCGAGGCGGCCGGCGGCGAGCGGGTAGGTCGTGGCGAGCGTGGCGGCGGCGTAGCTCGACCCGGCGAGCACCGCGTCGCCCTTGGCCATCACCGCGTCGTAGCGCTGCTTGAGGATCGAGCGTCCCGGCGTCGCCGGGGCGAGGCTCGTCACCAGCGGCACCTTGGCGGCGCGCGTCGCCGCGTAGGCCATCCAGCCGGCGTGGCGCGAGCGGGCGTGGACGACGTCGATCTGTTCCTGGGCGATGAGCCGGCGCAGCCGCCGCGCCTGCAGCGCCATCATCAGCGGGTTGCCGGTCTGCGAGGGGAAGTCGAGCCACACGCCGCCCTTGGCCTGGAGCTCGCTGACGAGGCGCCCGGCGGGGGCGGCGACGAGCGGGCGGGCGCCGGCCTCGGCGAGCGCCGCCGCCACCGCGATCACCGCGCCGTCGCCGTCCGCCTCGGCGAGGGCCGGCACCACCTGGAGGATCGTGCGCCCGGCGAGGCGGTGCGTTCCCCGGCGGTGGAGCGAGAAGCTGAAATTCTCCATCATGCGCGCCTCCGTCATGTGCGACATGGAGCGGAGCCCGGGCGGGCGCGCCGATGACCGGTGCGGGGCCGGGAAGCGTTCACATCGAGAAGGGCGGCGGTCCCATGCATGCGGATGACGGTAAACCGGCAAGCTTAACGGAAGCGCAATTTCTCGATGTCGTCGACGGGGAAACGCTGCGGCGGATCGCCTACCGCCGCCGCCCCGGCCGCGGGCCGGGGATGGTGTGGCTCGGCGGTTTCCGCTCGGACATGGAAGCGACCAAGGCGACGGCGCTCGACGGGTGGGCGGCCGAACAGGGCCGCGCCTGCCTGCGCTTCGATTATTCCGGGCACGGCGCGTCGGAGGGCGACTTCGCGGACGGCACCATTTCGCGCTGGCTCGCCGACGGCCTCGCCGTCATCGCCGCGCTGACGGAGGGGCCGCAGGTGCTGGTCGGCTCCTCCATGGGGGGCTGGCTCGCGCTGCTCGCCGCGCGCCGCCTCGCCGCCGCCGGGACGCCGGCGGCCGGCCTGGTGCTGCTGGCCCCGGCGGTGGACTTCACCGAGCGGCTGCTGTGGGCGCGTTTCGACGAGGGCGCGCGCCGCGCGGTCAAGGAGGACGGGGCCTACCTCATCCCCTCCGCCTACGGGCCGCCGGTGCCGATCACCCGCGCGCTGATCGAGGACGGGCGCCACCACCTGCTGTTCGAAGGGGAGATCCGCACCCATTGCCCCGTCCACATCCTCCAGGGCATGGCCGACCCGGACGTGCCCTGGGGCCACGCCATGACGCTGGTCGAGCACCTCGCCGGCGACGCCGCGGCGGTGACGCTGATCAAGGACGGCGACCACCGCCTGTCGCGCCCTTCCGACATCGCCAGCCTGCTCGCGGCGGTGGCGGGGATCGCGGAGGCCGACGCCCCGCCGACGCAGCCGTGACGCGCGCCGTGGCGCCCCGCGCGGGCGATGCACGTTGCGCTTTGCGCCGAGTTGCGCCACATATCGCGTGGGAGGTTGGCGGTGGACGTTCCACTCGCCAACCGGGTCAGGTCCGGAAGGAAGCAGCCCTAACGAGACCGGGCGGGTTTCTGTCCAACCTCCCACCCTTCGCCGGACCCCTCAGCGTACGCCGCCCGAGGCGAAGATGATCTCCCCCGTCAGCCAGGACGACGCATCCGACGCGAGGAACACCGCGACGGGCGCGATGTCGTGCGGCTGCCCGATGCGGCCGAGCGGCGTTTGCGCGACCATCTGCGTTTCCATCTCGCCGCCCATCATGCCCGCGGCGTGCGATCCTTCCGTTTCGACGGCGCCGGGGCTGATGGCGTTGACGCGGATGCGCCGCGGCCCGAGTTCCTTGGCGAGCGATCCGGTGATCGCGTCCACGGCGCCCTTGGTGGCGCTGTAGACCGTGATGTTGGGCGGGGTGATGCGGCTGGCGACCGAGCTGATGTTGATGATGCTGCCGCCCCCGTCGCCGAAGGCGGCGACGGCCGCCTTGGTCGCCAGCAGCAGCCCCAGCACGTTGATGTCGAACTGCCGGTGGACGTGCTGCTCCGTGATTCCCTCGATCGGCGCGAACTCGTACACGCCCGCGTTGTTCACCAGCACGTCCGGCCGCCCGTAGGCCTCGTGCGCCTCGGCGAACAGGCGCTCGACGTCGGCCGCCTTGGACACGTCGCCCTGCACCGCGAGCGCCCTGCCGCCGGCGGCCGTGATCGCGCCCACGACCCGCTCCGCGCCCTCCCTGCTCCCGGCGTAGTTGACCACGACCGCCGCCCCCGCCGCCGCCAGCGCCGTCGCGATGCCCGCGCCGATGCCCTTCGATGCGCCGGTGACGACGGCGACCTTCCCCGCAAGCGTGCTCATGGAACCTCCTTCGATTCGACGCTTGTATGATCGTCTAATCGTTAGGCGATGTCGAGGCCGCCGGTGGATGCCGTGTTCCCGTCACAGCTCCGACAGCCGGCGAAGGTAGGCCGCAAACAGGTGGCGCCGGAACACCAGCCTGACGAACTTGCCTTCCCGGATGCTGTCGATGAGGCCGGCCGCTTCCAGCTCCTTGAGGTGGTGCGAGACCGTTGCCGCGCTGACGCTGTGGGCTTCCGTCAGGCAGGAGCAGGACAGCGAGCCGCTGGCGGCGATCGCGCGCAGCATGCTGAAGCGGCGCGGGTCGGCGATCGCGCGCGCAACCAGGGCGAACTGGCGCTCGTTCAGCGCCGGCTCCGCGACGGTCTCCGCTTCACCCTCACCGGCCAAGATGGCGCCCCTTCACGGTTGCCGCGCCCGCGGCGCCTCGTTTCATGCCGCCCCCGCGACCACATAGGCAAACGACGGCCGCCCTGGCAATCGCGTCGCGCCCCGTGCGGCGCGATGCTTGACCGGTCGCCAAACCGGGCACACAGCTTGGCCGGGCACACAGGTTGAACGATGAGCGACGGACTCCTCCCCGACGATCCCGGACCGCCCGAAGGGCTCGGCAAGCTGTTCGCCGACGAGCAGAAGCACGCGGCGGCAGACGCCAGGGCGGAGCCCTACCGCGTCCTCGCCCGCAAGTACCGGCCGTCCTCCTTCGAGGACCTGATCGGGCAGGAGGCGATGGTGCGCACCCTGTCGAACGCCTTCGACCTCGACCGCATCCACCAGGCCTACATGCTGACGGGGGTGCGCGGCGTCGGCAAGACCACCACCGCCCGCATCCTCGCCCGCGCCGTCAACTACCAGACCGACGCGATCACCAGGCCGACGATCCGCATGGACGCGCTCGGCCACCATTGCCAGGCGATCATCGAGTCGCGCCACGTCGACGTGATCGAGATGGACGCGGCGTCGCACACCGGCATCGACGACGTGCGCGAGATCATCGACTCCTCGCGCTACCGCCCGGTGATGGCGCGCGCCAAGATCTACATCATCGACGAGGTCCACATGCTGTCCAAGCAGGCCTTCAACGGCCTGCTGAAGACGCTCGAGGAGCCGCCCGACCACGTCAAGTTCCTGTTCGCGACGACGGAGATCGAGAAGGTGCCGGTGACGGTGCGCTCGCGCTGCCAGCGCTTCGACCTTCGCCGCATCGAGACGCCGGTGATGGTGGCGCACCTCGCCCGCATCTGCGCGCGGGAGAACGTGCCGGTGGAGGAGGAGGCCCTCGCGGTGATCGCGCGCGCGGCGGAAGGCTCGGTGCGCGACGCCCTCAGCCTGCTCGACCAGGCCATCGCGCTCGGCGCCGGTTCTTCGGGGTCCTCGCGCACGCTCGATGCGGCGACGCTGCGCGCCATGCTCGGCCTCGCCGACCGCGGCCGCGTGATCGACCTGTTCGAGCAGGTGATGCGCGGCGACATGGCGCAAGCGCTCGGCACGCTGCGCGAACTCTACGACAGCGGCGGCGAGCCCGGCCAGATCCTCGCCGACCTCGCCGACTTCGTCCATTGGGTGACCCGGCTCAAGCTGGTGCCGGACGCCGCCGACGACCCGTCCGCCTCGCCCGACGAGCGGGTGCGCGGCAAGCTGTTCGCCAAGGGCCTGTCGATGGCGGTGCTGACCCGCGCCTGGCAGCTGCTGTTGAAGGGGCTGGGCGAGGTCAAGGAGTCGCCGCGCCCGCTCGCCGCCGCCGACATGGTGCTGGTGCGCCTCGCCTACGCCGCCGACCTGCCGGCGCCGGACGAGGTGTTGCGC
>CAXTFM010000201.1:0-5502 GCA_964243435.1 uncultured Beijerinckiaceae bacterium | reverse complement strand
AGATGCGGGCGCGGCACGGGCAGCGGCACTGGGGCGGCGGGTGCCGCCGCGTCGCGCCGCGGCGCCGGCCGCGCCCGGCGCACCACCCGCTGCTCGCCGAAGGGGAAGAAGAACTGCGCGTGCGCCGCGCCCCCCGGCACCGCGATCTCCGTGGCGAGGGCGACGCACGCCAGCGCGCCCGCTCGTGTTCGTCGCACCGCCATTCCCGCTCCTCCCTCGTGCGCCATTTGCGCGCGTCGTTCCGCGACCTGTACGCCGTTCGCGGCGCCGGCGCAGCGTGCGGCGTCGGCGCCCGCGCGCCTCGCTTGAACGGCGTCGGCAGAGAGCCATATTTCATCGGCGGCGCAAGCCGCGGGGAGTGCCTCCAAGGGCTCCCACGACGAAGGCCGACAGGCTTCGAAGGCGCAACCGATGTCACGCATGCCGACACTGCCGTCACCGTTCCTCCTCGGGTTCGACGAGATCGAGCGCGCCTTCGAGCGCGTCACCCGCTCCTCGTCGGACGGCTACCCGCCCTACAACATCGAGCGGATCGCGCGGACGGACGACACGGCGGAAACGCTGCGGATCACCCTGGCGGTGGCGGGCTTCACCCGCGACCAGCTGGAGATCCTGGTGGAGGACGGGCAGCTCGTCATCCGCGGCCGGCAGGTCGACGACAAGCAGCGCGTCTACCTGCATCGCGGCATCGCCGCGCGGCAGTTCCAGCGCGTGTTCCTGCTCGCCGACGGCATGCAGGTCGCGGGCGCGGAGATGACCAACGGGCTGCTGTCGGTGGACCTCCACCGGCCCGAGCCGCAGAAGCGCGGGCGGCTGATCGACATCCAGATCCGCGACTAGCTGCGCGACGACGTGCCGGCACGCATACGCGGCGCCCTACGGGCCGCACAGGAAAGGAACACACCATGTTGAACGCGACGAACCGAGAGACGACCATGCCCGTGCTCACCGAAGACCAGCTGGCACGGCTCGGCGAGGGGCTCATCGCCTACGTCAAGCCGATCCGCTCGGAGGAACTCGGCGCCATGTTCCCCGAAATCCCCGAAGTGGAGGTGGCGCCCGGCATGCAGCTCTTCGCGCTGCTCGGCGCCAACGGCAAGCCGCTGATCGTCACCGACTCGCGCGACGCGGCGCTGGCCAACGCCATGCAGAACGAGCTGCACATGGTGAGCCTGCACTGACGCGCCCCGCCGAGGGAACGATATGACCAAGGCGCCCTCGTCGGACGCGCCACCCGCCGCAGCGGCACCGACCTGCCGCTGCGAGCTGACGATCCCGGCCGCGATCCTCGAGGGCTACAGCTGCGGCCGCCCGGACTGCTGGCGCGCCGCGCCGGTGCAGGCGTCGTTCGACGCCTTCGTCGCCGACCTCGTGCGCCGCCGCGATGGCGCGCGCGACGAAACCGAGGCCGCGCCGCAGGGCTGACCGGCCGCTAGAGCGCCCTTCCCAACAGCCTGTCGAGCAGCGACCCCTCTGGCGCGTCGCGCCGTGTGTCTGCCGGGCGCGCCGGCTGCTCCGCCGCGGCGCGCTGCCGGGCTTCTTGACGCGCGGCGGCGCGCGGGTCGAGGTAATCGTAGGCGTCGCTGACGTGCGGCGCGGCGCGGCGCCCCGCTGCGGCCGGCGCAGCCCGCGGGGCATCGCCCAGCACCGCGCCGAGCAGGTACGCGAGCGAGGGCGCCATCGTCGCGGCGGCGTCATCGGCGACGGTCGGGGCGCCATGGAGGATCCCGCCGGGCAGCGGCGCCGGCGTTTGCCCGGCCATCGCCGCCGTCATGAAGCGCGACCATACCGCCACCGGCAGCGAGCCGCCCGAGGCTTTCCGCGTCGGCGTGTTGTCGTCGTTGCCGAGCCACACCCCCGTCACCAGCCGGCTGGTGTAGCCGACGAACCAGGCGTCGCGGTAGTCCTGGCTGGTGCCGGTCTTGCCGCCGGCCTGCCAGCCGGGGACGTCGCCCTTGCGCGCCGTGCCGCTGGCGACGACCTCCGTCATCATCGCGTTCATCATCGCCACGTCGCGCCCCTCGATCACCCGGCCGTTGCTCGCGGGGCGGCGCTGGTAGACGAGGCGTCCCGCGCCGGTCCTGACGCGGGTGACGATGTGCGGCTGCACGCCGATGCCGCCGTTGCTGAAGGGCACGAAGGCGGCGGTGAGTTCGAGCGGCGACACTTCCGAGGTGCCGAGCGCGATGGACGCGTTGGCCTGGAGTTCCGAAGCGATGCCGAGCCGGTGCGCCACCGCCACCACCGCGCGCGGCCCGGCCTCCAGGCACACCCGCACCGCCACCGTGTTGAGCGAGGCGGCGAGCGCCCTGGTCAGCGTCACCGGCCCGAGATAGGCGTGGGAATAGTTCTCCGGCTGCCAGCCGTGGACGTTGACCGGCGCGTCCTCGCGCACCGTGTCCGGCGTCAGCCCGTGCTCGATGCCGGCGAGGTAGACGAAGGGCTTGAACGCCGAGCCCGGCTGCCGCCGCGCCGCCACCGCGCGGTTGAACTGGCTTTGCGCGTAGTCGCGCCCGCCGATCAGCGCGCGGATGGCGCCGTCGGGCGCGATCGCCACCAGCGCCCCTTGGCCGACGCCGAACTTCTGGCCGTGGCTGTTCAGCTCGTCGGTGAGCGCCGCCTCGCCCTCGCCCTGGAGGCGGCGGTCGATGGTGGTTTGCACGGCGATGTCCTCGTCCACCGCGCCGATCACGTCGTCGAGCGTGTCGACGACGTAGTCGGCGGCGTAGTTGATCGAGCCGGCGCCGGGCGCGCGGACCACGCGGGCCGGGTCGGCCAGCGCGGCCGTCGCCTCGGCGTCGCCGATGTAGCCCTCCTCGCGCATCGCCGCGACGACCTGGGCCGCGCGCTCCACCGCCGCCGCCGGGTTGCGGTTGGGGGCGAGCTTGGAGGGCGCCTTCATCAGCCCGGCGAGCATCGCCGCCTGCGCCACGCTGAGGTGGCGGGCGTCGGTGTTGAAGTATTTGCGCGCCGCCGCCTCAACGCCGAAGGCGCCGGAGCCGAAGTACACGCGGTTGAGGTAGAGTTCGAGGATCTGCGCCTTGCTGAACTTGCGCTCAAGCCACACGGCGAGGATCGCCTCCTGGACCTTGCGCTGCGCGGTGCGCTCCTGGGTGAGGAACAGGTTCTTGGCGAGCTGCTGGGTCAGGGTCGAGCCGCCCTGCATCGGGCGGTGCAGCACGGTGTTGGAAACGAGGGCGCGGGCGATGCCCAGCGGGTCGATGCCGAAATGGTGGAAGAAGCGCCGGTCCTCGATGGCGACGAAGGCGCGCGGCAGGTAGGCCGGCAGGTCGGCGAGCCGCACCGCCGCGCCGCCGGTGTCGCCGCGGTTGGCGATGAGGGTGCCGTCGGCGGCGAGGATGGCGATGTTGGGCGGGCGCTTGGGCACCGCGATCTGGTCGATGGGGGGCAGCTTCGACGCCTCGAAGGCGACGACGCCGGCGCCGGCGATGCCGCCCCACAGCGCGGCGAGGAGGCCGGTGCGCAGCAGGCCGCCGACGACCCGGTTGAGCAGCGAGCGCCGGCGCCGGCGCCGGCCGATGCGCGCGCGGCGGTCCTCCTTGCGGTTGTCGCGGCGCGCGCGGCCGGCGGCGCGGCGTTCCGCGCGCTCCTTCTCGTCGTGGTCGCGTTCGAGGCGCGGCTCGCGTCGTTCCCGCATGGTGTCCCGCCATCCGCGCCCAGCCCGGCCGAAGCCCCGGGCGCGCGGACGGTGACGCCGCGCGCTTAAGGCGGCGTAAAACGCCGGGTCGCGCCGGGGGGAGACCGTGGAGATCGGGGAAGGGGAGGGTCAGGCCGGGCGCGCGTCGACCTCTTCCGGCCGGAAGCGGCGGACGAACCGGCCGATGGTCGAGCCCTGGACCAGCACGGAAAACAACACCACGGCGTAGGTCATGGCGAGGACCAGCTCCTGTTCCCGGCCCTGCGGCAGCGACAGCGCCATGGCGATGGACAGGCCGCCGCGCAGCCCGCCCCACCACAGGATGGGGATGGCCGCGCGCCCGAGGTTGCGGATGCGGCGCAGCAGCAGCAGCGGCAGGCCGACGGAGCAGTATCGCGCGGCGAGCACGATGGGGATCGCGGCCGGCGCCAGCAGCATCAGGCGGTCCGCCTGCCACACGGCGATGGCCTCCAGCCCGACGAGCAGGAACAGCACGGCGTTGAGGATCTCGTCGATCACCAGCCAGAACTTCACCACGTAGTCCTGGCCGGCCGCGCCGAGCCCGTAGGCGAAGCCCTGGTTGCCGACGATGATCCCGGCCGCCGCCATCGCCACCGGCCCGCTGACGTGGATCGCCTGCGCCAGCGCGTAGCCGCCCATCGCCGCGGCCAGCGTCACCAGCACCTCGGCGACGAAGTCGGTGGTGGCGCGCAGCGCCACGAAGGCCAGCGCCCCGACCGCGACGCCGAAGGCGAGCCCGCCGACGGCCTCCACCGCGAAAAGCCGCGCCGCCCCCGCGACGGTGGCGTCGGACTGCCCGGTGGCGAGGGCGAGCACCACGGTGAACACCGCCACGCCGACGCCGTCGTTGAACAGGCTTTCGCTCGCCACCGTGGCCTGGATCGCCGGCGGCATCCGGGCGTCCTTGAGGATGGCGATCACCGCGACGGGGTCGGTCGGGCTGATGAGGGCGCCGAACAGGAAGCACCAGGCGAGCGGCAGCGGGTCGCCGGCGAGGTGGAGGAGCAGGGCCACGCCGCCGCCGACGAGCACGGTCGACAGCGCCGTGCCGGCGACCGCCAGCGCCAGGATCGGCCAGCGCCCGTCGCGCGCCGCCCCGAGGTCGATCTGCAGCGCGCCGGCGAAGAGCAGGAACGACAGCATGCCGTCGAGCAGGGTGGTCCTGAAGTCGAGCCCGTCGATGAAGGCGCGCGCCCACTGGTCGATGTGCAGGCTCGGCGCCAGCTTGGACGCGCCGATCGCGAGGGCCGACAGCACCGCGCCCGCCGCGGTGAGGCCGATGGTCTGCGGCAGGCCGACGAAGCGCGCGTTGAGCGTGGTGAACAGCGCCGCGAGCACGACGACGATCGCGGCCGCGTCGAAGGGGGTGAAGTTGGGCAGGGCGGGGAACCGGGGCGGCGGCTGGGTGCGGGGGCGGCGCCCCCGCGCGACGGGGCGACCGCGGGCCTAAAGCGCCGGCGGCGGCGTTTCGTTCGCCGGCCTGCGGCGTCGACCCCGCGATCCGCGGGCGAAAACGACTGTCCCGCGCGCCGGCCGATGCTGTAGGTGTCGCCCCATGCGGACAGCGGACATCGACATCCTTATCGTGCCGGGGCTCGGCGGCGGCGCGCCGGACCATTGGCTGGAGCGCTGGGAAGCGAAGCTGCCGTCGGCGCGCCGGGTGGTGCCGGCGAACCCCGCGACCGCGCCCCTCGCGGTGTGGACGGCGGCGCTCGTCGCGGCGGTGGCGGCGGCGACGCGCCCGGTGGTGCTCGTCGCCCACGACCTCGGCGCCCTCGTCGTCGCCCACCTCCCGGTCACCGACCCGCTGGCCGACCCTACGG
>CAXTFM010000200.1:3654-5528 GCA_964243435.1 uncultured Beijerinckiaceae bacterium | reverse complement strand
GGCGCCTCGGTCTTCCAGCCGAGCGCGGCGCCGGGCGCGATCTGCGCCCCGCCGTCCCACGGCGCCTGGCTCGACGCCTTGCGGCCGGCATGGCCGACCTGCATCGTCACCGCCATGTCGGAATAGCTGCGGATCGCCGCCAGCACGCGGGCCAGCGCCGCCTCGTTGGCGTCGGAATAGAGCCCGAGGTCGAAGGGCGTGATGCGCGCCTCCGGCGACACCGCGGTCGCTTCGAGGATCAGCATGCCCGCGCCCGACAGGGCGAGCTGGCCGAGGTGGATCATGTGCCAGTCGCTGGCGCTGCCGTCCGTCCCCGCCGAATACTGGCACATCGGCGCGATGATGATGCGGTTCTGCAGTTCAAGCGCGCCGAACGGCAGCGGTTGGAAAAGCCGGCTCGTCATCGCTGCGCTCCTTCGCCCCGCCGGTCCCCACCGCGGTCGCTGCGGGAACACCGATGCCCGCCCCGTCGTTGCGCGCACGTCGCCGGAATGGAGTCCGCCCGCATGCCTTTCGACCTGACCGCGGCCTGAGCCGATGGCGCGCGCGATCGAGCACCTCCATGTCGAGGCCAACGGCGCCGCCTTCCACGTGGCGCGGCAGGGCGACGGCCCGCCGCTGCTCCTCCTCCACGGATGGCCGGAGTTTTGGCTGACCTGGGAGCCGGTGATGGGGCGCCTCGCCGACCGCCACACGCTGATCGCGCCGGACCTGCGCGGCTTCGGCGACAGCGCCAAGCCGGAGGGGCCGTGGGGCAACGCCGCCCACGCCGCCGACATGCTGGCGCTGCTCGCGGCGCTGGGCGTCGACAAGGCCGGCGTGGTCGGCCACGACGTCGGCGGCGGCGTGATGCAGGCGATGGCGCGGGCGGAGCCGGACCGCTGCGCCGGCCTGTTCTTCTTCGACTTCGTGTATCCCGGCATCGGCGCCCGCCTCGCCGCGCCCGACCGCCTCGCCGAGATCTGGTACCAGTCGTTCCACCTGCTCGACCTCGCCCCGACCCTCGTCGGGTCGTCGCGCGAGGCGGTGCGCGCCTACATCGCGCACTTCCTTAAGCACTGGGCGCACCGCAAGGACGCCTTCGACGACGTCGCCGAGCAGTGGGTCGACAACTTCTGCAAGCCCGGCAACCTCGCCGGCGGCTTCGCCTATTATCGCGGCGCGCAGGCGCAGCGCCTCGCCATGGTGAAGGGCGAGGCGCCGCCGCTGCCCTCCATCGAGGTGCCGACCTGCGTCAGATGGGCGGCGCACGACCCGATCTTCCCCGCCGCCTGGACCGACCGCCTCGGCGACACCTTCAGCGCCCTCGACCTCGCGACCATGGACGGCGTCGGGCACTTCCCGCACCGCGAGGACCCGGAGCGGGCGGCGTCCGAGATCGCCGGCTTCTTCGCGCGCCTGGAGTGGAGTGGATCATGAGCGGGCCGGGCAAGCCGAAGCTCGTCGGCATCAACCACGTCGCGCTGGAGGTCGGCAACATCGACGAGGCGCTGGCCTTCTACGGCGGCCTCTTCGCCTTCACCCTGCGCGGGCGGGCGCCGGGACACGCCTTCATCGACCTCGGCGACCAGTTCCTCGCCCTCGCCGAGGTGCCCGACGCCGGCCGGGCCGGCACGCCGCAGCGGCACTTCGGCCTCGTCGTCGACGACCGCACGGCGGCGCGCGCCCGCGTCGAGGCGGCCGGCGCCACCATCCTGCCCGGCGCCTTCCTCGACTTCCTCGATCCTTGGAACAACCGGGTCGAGATCGTCGAGTACGGCGCCGTGCAGTTCACCAAGACCGACGCCGCGCTGGCCAGGCTCGGCGTCGACCCCGCCAAGGACGCCGACGCCGAACAGCAGATCCGCGAGAAGGGGCTGCGCTGACGCCGCCGC
>CAXTFM010000200.1:0-3554 GCA_964243435.1 uncultured Beijerinckiaceae bacterium | reverse complement strand
CGCGGCACCGACGGCTTAAGCCGCGGCGGGATAGTCCGTGTAGCCCTTTGGCCCGCGCGAGTACCACGTTTCCTTGTCGTCGGGCGCCAGCGGCAGGCCGACGCGGATGCGGTGCGGCAGGTCGGGGTTGGCGATGAAGGTGCGCCCGAAGGCGATGGCATCCGCACCGCCGCGCTCCAGCTCGGCCTGGGCGTCGGGGCCGGCATAGTCCGAGTTCAACACCAGCGGCCCGTCGAACACCCGCCTGATGCGCGGCGCGACCGGCTCCGTCGCCGCCTGCGCGAAGGTGCCCTCATAGCCCGGCTCGCGCAGCTCCAGGAAGGCGAGGCCGAGCGGCGACAGCGCGTGCGCCGCGGCGGTGAACAGCGCTTCCGGATCGGAGTCGTCCACCCCCTTGAGCGCGCCGTTGGGCGACAGGCGCACCGCCGTGCGCCCGGCCCCCGCCACCTCCGCCACCGCGCCGACCACCTCGCGCAGCAGCCGCGTGCGGTTGGCGACCGACCCGCCGTAGCCGTCGGTGCGCGTGTTGGGGGTGTCGCGGAGGAATTGGTCGATGAGGTAGCCGTTCGCGGCATGGACCTGGACGCCGACGAAGCCGGCGTCGAGCGCGTTCCTCGCCGCGCGCCGGTAGTCGTCGAGCAGGGCCGGGATCTCGTCGGCGGCGAGCGCGCGCGCCTCGCCGTAGGGCTTCTTGCCGCCATAGGTGTGGGCGTGCTCGGGCGCCGTGCCGGCCGCCGAGGAGACCGGCCGCGCGCCGTCGAGGAAGTCGGGGTGGACGAGCCGGCCCATGTGCCAGAGCTGCGCCATCACCTGCCCGCCGGCCGCGCGCACCGCGGCGGTGATCGGGCGCCACGCCGCGACCTGCTCGTCGCTCCACAGCCCCGGCGCGTAGGGCCAGCCGAGCCCCTGCCGGCTGATGCCGGTGGCTTCCGAGATGATGAGCCCGGCCGAGGCGCGCTGCCGGTAGTACTCGACCATCATGGACGTCGGCACGTGGGCCTCGGTGGCGCGCCCGCGCGTCAGCGGCGCCATGAGGATGCGGTTCGGCGCCTCGATGTCGCCGAGGCGGATGGGGTCGAAGAGCGAGATGGGCATGCGGTGTCCTGCGGGTGTCGCTTGCGTTTCACATAGGCCGGCGGCGGCCGCCGCGCACCCCGCCCGCCGCACGGCTGCGTCACGGGGCAGGCTTGGCGGCATCGCCAAATCATGGGAGGTGGGCGGCGCCGAGCGACGAGGACCCGCGTGCCCGAAGGCCATTCCATCCACCGCCAGGCGCGCGACCAGACGCCGATGCTGCGGCGCAAGCTCCTGAAAGTGTCCTCGCCGCAGGGGCGCTTCCTTGAAGGGGCCGCGCTGCTCGACGGGCGGCGCTGCATGGCGGTGGAGGCCTGCGGCAAGCACCTGTTCTACCGCTTCGCTGGCGGCGACGCGCTGCACATCCACCTCGGGCTCTACGGTAAGTTCCTGTGCGTGCCGGTGCCGGGCGGCGAACCGCGCGGCGCGGTGCGGGTGCGCCTCGAAAGCCCGAGCCACGTCGTCGACTGCAACGGCCCGAACCAGTGCGAGGTGCTGGATCAGGCGGAGGTCGCGGCGCTGATCGCGCGCATCGGCCCCGACGTGCTGCGCGACGACGCCGAACCCGAGCGCGCCTGGGCGCGCATCGCCAAAAGCCGCGCCCCCGTCGGCCAGCTGGTGATGGACCAGTCGGTGATGGCCGGCATCGGCAACATCTACCGCACCGAGATCCTGTGGCGGCAGCGCATCCACCCGCTCACCGCCGGCCGCGCGCTCACGCGCCAACAGTTCGACGCCTTCTGGGCGGACTCGGTCGCGCTGCTCCACGTCGGCGTCGAGCTTCGCGCCATCGTCACCGTGGACGGCGCGACCCGAGGCCCCGGCCGCTACGGCGCCCGCACCAACATCTTCAAGAAGGAGCGCTGCCCGCGCTGCGGCGGGCCGATCCGCCAGTTCCCCATCGCCGCGCGCAAGACGTTCTGCTGCGAGGCGTGCCAGCCGCTGGCCGAGCTTGCCGTGCCCGAGCCGGCGGTGGCGCTGGAGGATTAGGCCGCGGTCGTCAGCAGGATCTTGCCGATGTGGGCCGAGCTTTCCATCAGCTCCTGCGCCTGCCGCGCTTCCGCAAGCGGAAAGGTCGCGTGGATGACCGGCTTGACGCGGCCCTCGTCGTAGAGCGGCATCACGTTCTCGCGCAGGCCGGCGGCGACCTCGGCCTTCTTGGCGAGCGGGCGGGCGCGCAGCGTCGATCCCGTCAGGGTCAGGCGGCGCACCATCATCGCGGTGAAGTCGACGGTTTCCGCCACCGCTCCCTGAAGGAAGGCGATCTGCACGAGGCGGCCGTCGGTGGCGAGCATGCGGATGTTCTTCGCGATGTAGGGTCCGCCGACCATGTCGAGGATCACGTCCACGCCGCGCTTGTCGGTGAGCCGCCTCACCTCGGCGACGAAGTCCTGTTCGCGGTAGTCGATGGCGTGGTCGGCGCCGAGCGTCCGGCAGAAGGCGCACTTCTTGGCGGAGCCGGCGGTGGTGAACACTTCCGCGCCGAAGGCCTTGGCGAGCTGGATCGCCGTGGTGCCGATGCCGCTCGACCCGCCATGGACGAGGAAGCGCTCGCCGCGCGCGAGGCGCCCGCGGGTGAACACGTTGTCGAACACGGTGAAGCCCGTCTCGGGCACGCCGGCGGCGTCGACGAGGCTGAGCGCGCGCGGGCGCGGCAGGCATAGCGCGGCGTCCGCCAGCGCGTAGTCCGCGTAGCCGCCCGAGCCGAGGAGCGCGCACACCTCGTCGCCCTCCCTGACACCGGCGACGCCGGCACCGACGGCGGCGACGCGGCCGGACACTTCGAGGCCGGGGATCGCGCTCTCGCCCGGCGGCGGCGGGTACTTGCCGGTGCGCTGGATGAGGTCGGGCCGGTTGACGCCCGCCGCCGCCACGGCGATCAGCACCTTGCCCTCGCCCGGGCGCGGCACCTCACCCTCGCCCACGCGGACCACCTCCGGCCCGCCCGCGCCATCGTAATGGATCTGCATCATCCGGGCGGGCAGCGACATGGGCGGGCTCCTTGGGCGATGCCCACTGGTATAGCGCGCCCGCCGCCGCGCGCTATCCCCCGGCGCCGGGAGCCGCCGCGTCGAGGGCGAGCGCGCCGGGATCGACGGCGTAGGCGCGCCACGGTGTTGCCGGGGAGGGCGTCGCCGGGGAGGGCGACGCCGAGGGGTCCCTGCCGGCGAGCGGCAGCGGCCGCAGGTAGGCCGGCACGGCGCCGGCGCGCAGCCGCGCGGCGAGGCCGTCGGGTGCGACGTGGGCGGTGTCGTCGAGGCCGGGGCAGGTCAGGAGGTAGGTGACGTGCCGGGCGGCGAGCAGCGCCCCCGCCCTGTTTGGCGGCGCCAGAAGCACGTCGTAGGCGAAGCGGTTGCCGTCGTTGTTGCGGTGGTAGGGGCCGGCGAACACGGCGTGCGGCGTCGCTTCCAGGAGGTGCGCGCCGCCGAGCAGCGGCGCCACAACCGTGCCGGGCGGCAGCGCGGCGAGAGGCGCCAGCG
>CAXTFM010000199.1:0-5573 GCA_964243435.1 uncultured Beijerinckiaceae bacterium | reverse complement strand
GCCATCGCGGTTCTGCATGTCCGCCGCATGCACCAGGGCGTGCATCAGCAGGCCCTGCGTGTCGACAAGGACATGGCGCTTCCTGCCCTTGAACTTCTTGCCTGCCCGCGTGCACTTCCAAAACAACATCGGTGAGCGCCGCCCGGTCGGGACCGCACGGACGACCGCCCCTGCAATCAAGGAACGGCTGCGGAGCAACGGCGGTCGATGGGCCATCTGCAAGGGCGGGCCATCAGCAAGTGTGGGTCGCCAGGAGGGATGGCCCTCAGCGATGAGTGGTCTCGCCATTCCTCCCCCAACGCACCGTGCTCGGTTCGGTGAGAGCACCATGGTGGCGCTCGAACCACGAAAACGCGTTTCACTCCGTGGCCTGGCGGCGGTTCCGCATCACCGGTGTCGTCCGGCGCGCTTCCCGCTGCGCGGGGCTGAGGGCAAGCCACGCTTGCAGGTTGCCGATCACGAAACGGGTGGGCAGCGCCAAGTCGATCGCCAAGGCATCGGGCAAGCTGTACCAGCGCAGGTTCTCGAGTTCGCCCGACCCGGCCAGGGTGCCGGTGAGACTGCCGGCGTCGACGACGAAGAAGCGGGCGTTGAAGCGGACGGGGCTGCCCGGCGGCGTCACCGCCCGGCACAGGTAGTCGAGACCGGACAGGTCGGGCGGCGACCCCAACGAGAACGCCGTTTCCTCCTCCAGCTCGCGGGCGGCGGCGACGGCCAGGGCGTGCGTCAAGCGCGGCGGGGCGGCGCGCTCCAGCAACGCTTGCGCGTGCGGTGACAGGGGCGCCGCGATAGCTGCGCCGTAGTCGGCGCGGTCCACCGCGCCACCGGGGAACACCAGCCGGTTTGCCATGAAGCGGTGGCCGGCGCCGCGCATTCCCATCAGCACCGTCGGGCCGTCGCCGCGCAGCACGATCAGGCTCGAGGCGTGGCGGGCAGCAACGCTCCGAGCCGGGGCGGGAGGAGCGGCGGAGGTCATGGCGCCATGATCGTGTTATCGGAGGCAGCAATCATCGCTGGCGTCGCCGCATCGATCGCACCTCGGGTCAGGCAACCACCGGCTCCGGCGCCACCCGCCCTTCCTTGACGTCGCGGCCGATGCGCCGGCTGAGCAGGCCGAGCAGCGCCGCCTCCTCGGGCTTCAACTGGTCGGCGTCCTCGCTCAACTCCTCCTCGACCTCGTGCTTGATGTCCGCCAGCAGCGAGCCGTCGAGGTAGGAGTTGATGACCTGCGGATGGATGTAGCACTTGCGGCAGATTGTGACCGTGTTGCCGAGGCGCTTCGCCACCGTTTCCACCGCCGCCTTGATGTTCTTCTTCAGCGCCGCCTGGCTGTCGACGGTTTCGAACTCCGCCAAGGCCATGGAGGCGAGCACCGTGCCGGCCCAGGTGCGGAAGTCCTTGGCGGTGATGTCGGCGCCGCCGGTGATCTCGCGCAGGTACGCGTTGACGTCGGCGGAGTCGACGGGACGGCGGGCGCCCTCCTCGTCGAGGTATTGGAACAGATGCTGCCCCGGCAGCTCCTGGATGGAGCGGACGACCTTGGCGACGCGGCGGTCCTTCATGTCGAGGTTCCACATCTTACCGCTCTTGCCTTTGAAATCGAAGCGCAAGTGCGATCCTTCGACGTCGAGGTGGCGGTTGCGCAGCGTGGTCAGCCCGAAACTCTTGTTGTCGCGGACGTAATCCTCGTTGCCGACGCGGATCAACGTCTTCTCGAGCAGCGACACCACGGTGGCCAGCACCTTCTCGCGGGGGAAGCCGCGCTTGGCCATGTCGGTGGCGACACGCTTGCGAATCTCGGGCAGCAACCGCCCGAACTCAGCCATGTGCGCGTATTTCGCGTCGTCGCGGGCGGCTGTCCAATCGGGATGGTAGCGGTACTGCTTGCGCCCCTTGTCGTCACGTCCCGTCGCCTGGATGTGCCCGTTGGGCAGCGCACAGATCCACACTTGGCGATAGGCGGGCGGGACGCCGATCTTCTCGATGCGCGCGCGCTGGGCCCGATCCTTGATCGGCGCCCCGTCCGGGCCGACGAAGCTCCACCCCTTGCCGGACTTGCGGCGCGTGATGCCCGGCTCCTCGTCCGACACGTAGACGAGCCCGGCCGCCTCCGCCGCGACCCGGTTCTCCTCGACGCCCTCGTCTGCGGCGGCCTCTGGCTCCGCGACCTCCTGCGCCGCCCACGCCTGTCCCGCGACCGGCGCTTGATCCCCTGCAGGGGTGTCGGTTGCAAGGGGAACGGTGGACAGCTTGGACATGGCCGCGAAACGACCCCGCGCACCGGCCGGTTCCGGGACAGCACGACGCATGGTCAACGTCCGCTGGCGAGGCGACGGCAGCGGCCATGCCGCCGGCCGGCGCGACGCCTCCAGGCCGGCTCGCCTCACGCCGTCCTGTGACGTCGCTCGCACGTGACGCCGTGGCAAGGCGCCCTACCGATACAGCGGGTGACGCGGGAGCATTGTGCGTCCGTGGCGTCCTGCCCACTTCGATAAAATCCGAGCTGGCGCACGGACCGGCCGAGCCGGGGAGACGACCATGACGACGTTGTTTGACGATCGCGAACGTACGGAGGAACGCCGCCTCGACGCCGGCGCGTGACACGGCGGCGCTTTGAAGACTCCGCGAAGCAAGGACGCGACCTGCCCACCCGCGCTTCGTGCTTCCCATCGCCGGATCCGGAACCGTGCCACGTGTGGTCCCGGATCTTACACGTTGCCGTTCCACACCCCATGTTCCCTAATCGCAACATCGGGAATAGGTCGGAATGGGCGTCTTCCTGCTTTGGGTGCGATCCTTCGACGGCGTGCTCACGCCGCAACTCGTTTTCAACGACGAGGGCGGGCGTCCCTCCATTGATCGCGGCATTCGTGCCGCCGTCGCAAGCTGGACCCCGCTGCCTCCCGACGAAGCGGGCCTGCCCCTCGACGAGATTGTCCGCCGTCATCCCCCGCGCATGGGACGCATGCTGGCGGACAACAGGCGCTGACGTTGGCAGCCGCCGCCAGCGCGCGCTTCGTTGGCGTAGCGTTTTCCGCAGCCTCATGTATAGAACCGTAGCGCCGGTCAAGTGACCGCGTACACCTTTCCCGCCACCCCGCTGGACGACATCCCGGCTGGGCGGCGCGTGAGGCTCCGGCGGCACGCGCCGTCCCCAACCCGAAAGGACCTCCGATGTCGATCACTGCCGAACGCAAGCAGACGCTCATCTCCGATTACGCTACGGTCGCCAACGACACCGGCTCTCCCGAGGTGCAGGTCGCGATCCTGACCGAGCGCATCTCGAACTTGACCGAGCACTTCAAGACTCACATCAAGGACAACCATTCCCGCCGCGGTCTGCTCAAGCTCGTGTCGCAACGTCGCCAACTCCTCGACTACGTCAAGCGCCGCGACGAGCCGCGCTACCGGGCGCTGATCGAGCGCCTCGGCATCCGCCGCTGAAACGGCCGACCGCAAGGGAAATGCCGGCTTCACCTCGCCGGAAATCCGTGGCATAAGCCTACGCGGGCGGTCCGCCGCCCGCACCTACGAGATGCCAACCCGCGCGAGGTTTTCGCCCGCGAGGGTGACATCGGCCGGCGCCGCCGGCAGCCCCGGGCCGGTTCGGCCCACCCGCAAGAACCCTCGGGTTTACGCAACCGTCATGGCAGGATCGCCAGGCGCTGTCGCGACGTACCGGCCGCCCTCGACGTTGAGGGCCGTCGCCGGATCTTCCGAAGGCCGGTTTCCGGCTCCTCGGAATGGACGACGGTGGAAACCGTCCGAGCCTTTCGACAGCCTCTCGCCGTCTTGTTGTGGCCTCGCCCGAGCGCACACGAAAGACGAGGCATGTTCGACATACACCGCGAAGTGATCGATTGGGCAGGGCGCAAGCTCGTGCTCGAAACCGGCAGGATGGCGCGTCAGGCCGATGGCGCCGTGCTCGCCTCCTACGGCGAAACGACTCTGCTCGCCACGGTCGTGTCCGCCAAGACGCAGAAGCCGGGACAGGACTTCTTCCCCCTCACCGTGAACTACCAGGAGAAGGCCTTCGCCGCCGGCCGTATTCCAGGCGGCTACTTCAAGCGCGAAGGCCGGCCCTCGGAAAAGGAAACGCTGGTCTCGCGCCTGATCGACAGGCCGATCCGTCCGCTGTTCCCCGAAGGTTATCGCTTCGACACGCAGGTCGTGATCACCGTGCTCGCCCACGACCTTGAGAACGATCCCGACATCCTCGCCATGGTGGCGACGTCGGCCGCGCTCACGCTGTCGGGCATCCCGTTCATGGGTCCGGTCGGCGGCGCCCGCGTCGGCCACATCGGCGGGCAGCTCAAGCTCAACCCGACGGTCGAGGAGATGAAGGACTCCATCCTCGACCTCGTCGTCGCCGGCACCCAGGATGCCGTGCTGATGGTCGAGTCCGAGGCACGGGAGCTGTCGGAGGAGGTCATGCTGGAAGCGGTGATGACCGGTCATCGCGGCTTCCAGCCGGTGATCGAGGCGATCATCCGCTTGGCCGAGAAGGCCGCCAAGGACCCGCGCGACTTCGCCGTCGCCGACCACTCCGCCGTGGAAAAAGCGGTGGCCGGCGTCGCCGAGGCGGAACTGCGCGACGCCTACAAGATCACCGCCAAGGCCGAGCGCTACAAGGCGGTCGATGCGGTGAAGGCCAAGGTCAACACCGCCCTCGGCGCCGAGGGCTACGAACCCAAGTTCACCAAGGAGGAGATCGGCGGTGCCTTTCACGACCTCCAGGCCACCGTGGTGCGCAACACAATCCTCGATGAGGGCGTGCGCATCGACGGGCGCGACGTGAAGACCGTGCGCCCCATCGTGGCCGAGGTCGGCCTGCTCCCGCGCACCCACGGCTCGGCGCTGTTCACCCGCGGCGAAACGCAGGCGCTGGTTGTGGCGACACTCGGCACCGGCGAGGACGAGCAGTACATCGACTCGCTCGAAGGCACCTACAAGGAGCGCTTCCTGCTGCACTACAATTTCCCGCCCTACTCGGTGGGCGAGACCGGCCGCATGGGCTCGCCCGGCCGTCGCGAGATCGGCCACGGCAAGCTGGCGTGGCGCGCCATCCGCCCGATGCTGCCAACGGCGGCGGAGTTCCCCTACACGGTGCGCGTGGTCAGCGAGATCACGGAGTCGAACGGCTCGTCGTCCATGGCGACGGTGTGCGGCTCTTCGCTCGCGCTGATGGACGCCGGCGTGCCGTTGAAGCGGCCGACGGCGGGCATCGCGATGGGCCTCATCCTGGAAGGCGAGCGCTACGCCGTGCTTTCCGACATCCTCGGCGACGAGGACCACCTCGGCGACATGGACTTCAAGGTCGCCGGCACGGAAGAGGGCGTCACCTCCCTGCAGATGGACATCAAGATCGCCGGCATCACCGAGGAGATCATGCGCATCGCCCTCGCCCAGGCGAAGGACGGCCGCCTGCATATCCTTGGCGAGATGTCCAAGGCGCTGACCGGTGCCCGCTCGGAACTCGGCGAGTTCGCACCGCGCATCGAGACCTTGAAGATCCCGACCGACAAGATCCGCGAGGTGATCGGCACCGGCGGCAAGGTGATCCGCGAGATCGT
>CAXTFM010000198.1:0-5641 GCA_964243435.1 uncultured Beijerinckiaceae bacterium | reverse complement strand
GGCGTCCACATGTGGAACGGCACGACCGACATCTTGAAGGCGAGGCCGGTCATCAGGAACACCAGACCGAACACGACGCCGATCTGGACGTGGCCGTGGATGGCTTCGGCGATGCCGGTGAACTCGACGCTGCCAGCGAAGCCGTAAAGCAACGACGCCCCGTAGAGCAGCATGCCGGACGAAAGGGCACCGAGGACGAAGTACTTCAGCCCGGCCTCCGAAGCGCGGATGTTGTCGCGGTGAAAGGCGGCGATGACGTAGAGGGCAAGACTCATCAGCTCCAGCCCGAGGTAAAGCGTGATGAGGCCCGTCGCCGAGATGAGGATCAGGGCGCCGAGCGTGGAAAGGATGACGAGGATCGGATACTCGAACTTGTCGATGCGCTCCCGCGCCAGGAAGTTCTGGCCCATGAGCAGTGTGACGAGCGAGCCGATAAGCGCCAGCGCCTTCATGAAGCGGCCGAAGGCGTCGTCGACGAACATGCCGTCGAAGACGATCGCCTTGGACTTGCTGCCGATGAACAGCACCACGACGGCGAGGCCAAGGATGCCGACGGCGATCTCCGTCACCGGCCCGTCTGAGTCGCGTCCGCGCAGCGCACCGAACAGAAGCAGCGACAACGCGCCGACCGCGAGGATCAACTCGGGCAAGCTGTGGGCGATGTTGAGCGACATGGGAGTGAAGAGCTGGGTCATGGCACCGACCTGCCGGCAGCGAGGGCCACGGGTCCGTCGGGAGACGGCGCAGGGGTGCGCGCGGCGAGTTTGCGCGTCGCGGCGAGATCGGCCTCGTGCGTCTTGACGAGGGCGGCGACGCTTGGCCCCGAAGCGCCAAGGATCGGCGCGGGGTGGACGCCGTAGAAGATGGTGAGCACCACAAGCGTGGACAGCATGCCGAGTTCGCGACGGTCGAGGTCAAGGATGGACTTGAGGTTGTCCTTGGTCAGCACCCCGAAAACGACGCGGCGGTACAGGTACAGCGCGTAGGCGGCGGAAAGGATCACGCCGGTAGTGGCGAACAAAGTGACCCAGCTGTTGACCTCGTAGGTGCCGACCATGGTGAGGAACTCGCCGACGAAGCCGGAGGTGCCGGGCAGGCCGACATTCGCCATGGTGAACACCATGAAGGCAGTGGCGTAGCGCGGCATGCGGTTGACGAGGCCGCCATAGGCGGCGATCTCGCGGGTGTGCATGCGGTCGTAGATGACGCCGACGCAGAGGAACAGCGCGCCTGACACGAAGCCATGCGACACCATGAGGAAGATGGCGCCCTGGATGCCGTTCTCCGTGAAGGCGAACAGGCCCATGGTGACGAAGCCCATATGGGCGATGGACGAGTAGGCGATCAGCTTCTTCATGTCCTCCTGCACCAGCGCGACCAGCGAGGTGTAGACGATCGCGATCACCGAGAGGGTGAAGACGAGTGGCGCGAAGGTGGCGGAAGCGTCGGGGAACATCGGCAGCGAGAAGCGGATGAAGCCGTAGCCGCCCATCTTGAGCAGGATGCCGGCGAGGATTACCGAGCCGGCCGTCGGCGCCTCGACATGCGCGTCGGGCAACCAAGTGTGGACCGGCCACATCGGCATCTTCACGGCGAAGGAGGCGAAGAAGGCCAGCCACAGCCACGTCTGCATTGAGGCGGGGAAGTGCGTCTTGAGCAGAACGGTGATGTCGGTCGTGCCGGCGACACCGTACATCGCCATGATGGCGAGAAGCATCAGCAGCGAGCCAAGCAGCGTGTAAAGGAAGAACTTGAACGAGGCGTACACGCGCCGCTTGCCGCCCCAGATGCCGATGATGAGGAACATCGGGATCAGGCCGCCCTCGAAGAACAAATAGAAGAGCAGGATGTCGAGCGCGCAGAACACGCCGATCATCAGCGCCTCAAGGACGAGGAAGGCGACGAGGTACTCCTTCAAGCGGAAATGGATGGAGTGCCACGACGCCAGGATGCAGAACGGCATCAGGAAGGCGGTGAGCACGACGAAGGGGAACGAGATGCCGTCGACGCCAAGCTTGTAGACGAGACCGGCGCCGAACCAATTGCGCTGCTCGACGAACTGGAACGCGGGGGTCGACGCGTCGAACTGCGTCCAGGCGTAGCAGGAGAGCAGAAACACGACGAGCGTGGTCGAGAGCGCCGCCCATTTGGCGTTGCGCAGGGTGGCCTCGTCCTCGCCGCGCAGCAGGAGAATGAAGGCGGCACCGACGAGCGGCAGGACGATGAGCCCGCTGAGGACGCCGAAGCCGAACATCAGCGCACTCCCGCGACGAGGAACCAGGTGATCAGCACGGTGACACCGATGAGCATGGCGAAGGCGTAGTTGTAGACGTAGCCTGTCTGTAGCTTGACCGTCTGCCGGGTGACGTCGACCACGCGGGCGGACAGGCCGTCCGGCCCGAAGCGGTCGATGACGCCCTCATCGCCGCCGTGCCAGAACAGGCGTCCGATGGCGAAGGCCGGTCGCACGAAGATGCGGTCGTAGAGTTCGTCGAAGTACCACTTATGCGCGACGAAGGTGTAGATCGGCCCGAGCAACCGTGCCCAGGTCGCGGGCGCGGCAAGGTTCACGAGGTAGCCGTAGCCGGCGACGAGGAAGCCGCACAGCAGCAGCACGGTCGGCAGCACGCTCACGACGAGGGGCACGTGCTCCATGTCCTCAAGGATGTGGTTGCTCGGCCCGTAGAACAGCGAACCCTTCCAGAACTCGCCCTGCGCTTCGCCGATGAAGTGCGAGGCGAACAGCACGCCGGCAAGCAGGGCGCCGAGCGACAGCACGTAGAGGGGCACCAGCATGACCTGCGGCGACTCGTGCGGCGTGAACTCGTGTCCCTCGTCGCTGACGTGGTCGGGATGAACCTTGACGTCATGCGCCGCGGCGGCGTGCGGATGGTCGGCCGTGACGTGGTCGCGGCCACCTTGGGCGGGGTTGTTGGTCGGTTCCAGATGTGCTTTGGCCCCCTCCACATCGGTGACGCCGGTGTTGTCGGCATGAGCGTGGGCCACTTCCCAGCGCGGAGCGCCGAAGAAGGTCATGAAGGTGAGGCGGAACGAGTAGAAGGAGGTCAGCCCGACGGCGATCGTCGCCAGCACGTAGGCGTAAAGCGCGCCAAAGCGATGGGAAGCGTAGGCCGCCTCGATGATCGCATCCTTGGAATAGTATCCCGCCGTGAACGGGAAGCCGACGAGGGCCAGCGTGCCGATCAGCATGGTCCAGAAGGTGAAGGGGATCCTAGTGCGTAGCGCCCCCATGTGACGCATGTCCTGCTCGTGGTGCATCGCGGCGATCACCGAGCCGGCGCACAGGAACAGCAGCGCCTTGAAGAAGGCATGGGTGAACAGGTGGAACACGCCGAGCCCGTAGCCGCCGACGCCGAGGCCGACGAACATGTAGCCAAGCTGCGAGCAGGTCGAATAGGCGACCACGCGCTTGATGTCGGTCTGCACGCAGCCGATCGTCGCCGCAAAGAAGCAGGTGGTGCCGCCGATGATGGTGACGAAAGACAGCACGGCCGGCGCCTGCTCGAACAGCGGCGACAGGCGCGCAACCATGAAGACGCCGGCGGTGACCATTGTGGCGGCGTGGATCAAGGCCGAAACGGGAGTCGGCCCTTCCATCGCGTCGGGCAGCCAGGTGTGGAGCAGGAACTGCGCGGACTTGCCCATCGCGCCCATGAAGAGGAGGAAGCAGGCGACTTCCATCACCGGCCAGTCGTGGCCGAAAAGATGCGCGGTCTTGCCAGCCAAGCCGGGCGCCGCGGCGAAGATCGTCTCGAAGGACACCGAGCGGGTGACGAAGAACACGGTGAAGATGCCAAGCAGGTAACCGAAGTCGCCGACCCGGTTGACGACGAAGGCCTTGATGGCGGCGGCGTTCGCCGTCGGCTTCACGTACCAGAACCCGATGAGCAGGTAGGAGGCGAGGCCGACGCCCTCCCATCCGAAGAACATCTGCACGAGGTTGTCGGCGGTCACCAACGTCAGCATGGTGAAGGTGAACAGGCTGAGGTAGGCGAAGAAGCGCGGGCGCGACGGGTCCTCGGCCATGTAGCCGATCGAGTACAGGTGGACGAGTGCCGACACGGTGTTGACCACCACCAGCATGACGGCGGTGAGCGCGTCGACGCGCAACGCCCAGTCGACCTTGAGCGTGCCGACGGTGAACCAGTTTTTGAGCAGCGACACGGACATCTCGTGACGGCCGAGCGCATACTGGAAGAACAGCACCCAGGACAGGGCGGCGGCGATCATCAAAAAGGCTGTGGTGATGATCTCGCAGGCGCGGGCGCCGAGCTGGTTGCCGGCGAGCGCGGCGACGAGGAAGCCGAGCAGCGGCAGCGCGACGATGGCGATGATCATTAGCCCCTCATCGAGTTGATGTCTTCCACCGCGATGGTGCCGCTGTTGCGATAGTAGGTGACGAGGATGGCAAGACCGATCGCCGCCTCGGCGGCCGCCACCGTCAGGATGAACAGGGCGAAGACCTGACCGGTGAGGTCGTGGAGGAAGGACGAGAAGGCGACGAGGTTGATGTTCACCGAAAGCAGGATCAACTCGACCGACATCAGGATGATGATGATGTTCTTGCGGTTGAGGATGATGCCGGCGACGCCCAGCGTGAACACGATAGCGGCGACGGTGAGGTATTGGCCAAGGCTGATCATCGCAAACCTCCGGAGAGGAGAGGTGCGCCTGACGTCGCGGCAAGCAGCGTCACGCGTCGATGCCCTGGCGCGACGGCACGTTGCGACCCTCGACGATCCGCGACGAGCGCGCGTTCTGCTCGGGGATGGACTGGCGCTTGACGAAGGGGCGGTGCTGCAGGGTCAGCACGATCGCGCCGATCATCGCGGTCAGCAGCACGAGGCCCGACGCCTGAAACAGCACGAGGTACTGCGTGTAGATGACGTCGCCGAGCGCCAGCGTGTTGGGCAGGGCCGGCGCCGGGCTTCCCGCCTGCTGGAAGCTGCCCTGCCCGAGCGTCCAAGAGCCGACGACGAAGCCGAGTTCGACCACCACGATGAGACCGACGAGCACGCCGACGGTGGCGTGGCGCAGGAACCCCTGCCGCAGCTCGGCGAAGTCGACGTCGAGCATCATCACCACGAAAAGGAACAGCACCGCCACTGCGCCGACGTAGACGACGACGAGGATCATCGCCAGGAACTCGGCCTCCAGCAGCAGGAACAGGCCGGCGGCGTTGACGAAGGCGAGGATCAGGAAAAGGACCGAATGCACCGGGTTCTTCGACGCGATCACCATGACCGCCGAGGCGATCAAGATGGCCGAAAACAGGTAGAAGAAGAACGGCGTCATTCTTGAGCGGTCCCAACACGATCCGGGTCGCGAACGCGGCGGCGGCTCATTTGTATGGCGCGTCGAGCTGGAGGTTGCGAGCGATTTCGCGCTCCCAGCGGTCGCCGTTGGCGAGCAGGCGCTCCTTGTCGTAATACAGCTCTTCGCGCGTTTCGGTGGAGAACTCCATGTTGGGTCCCTCCACGATCGCGTCGACCGGGCATGCTTCCTGGCAATAGCCGCAATAGATGCACTTCACCATGTCGATGTCGTAGCGGGTGGTGCGGCGCGTGCCGTCGTTGCGGCGTGGTCCGGCCTCGATGGTGATCGCCTGCGCCGGGCAGAT
>CAXTFM010000197.1:0-5658 GCA_964243435.1 uncultured Beijerinckiaceae bacterium | reverse complement strand
GAGTTCGATCTCCTTGGCGACGGTGACGCCGTCCTTGGTGATGCGCGGCGCGCCGAAGCTCTTCTCGATGACGACGTTGCGGCCCTTGGGGCCGAGCGTCACTTTGACGGCGTTGGCAAGAATGTCGACGCCACGCAACATGCGGTCGCGGGCATCGGAAGAGAAACGTACGTCCTTGGCTGCCATGTCGGCTTGACTCCTGAAATGGATGGGGTGGCGTTTGGGCGGGTACTAGGCGACGACGCCCATGATGTCGCTCTCCTTCATGATGAGGAGATCCTGCCCGTCGATCTTCACCTCGGTGCCCGACCACTTGCCGAAGAGCACCTTGTCGCCGGTCTTGACGTCGAGAGGCGTCAGCTTGCCGGCCTCGTCGCGACCGCCGGGGCCGACGGCGATGATCTCGCCTTCCTGCGGCTTCTCCTTGGCGGTGTCGGGGATGATGATCCCCCCCTTGGTCTTCTCTTCGCTCTCGATGCGCTTGACCACCACGCGATCATGCAAAGGACGGAAGTTCATGCGGTTACTGCTCCCAACGTAAGGTCGGCGTGCGGGTGGCTTCGCCGTTGCCCCGCAGCGTTCACCATGCCTGGCACTCGCCGATCGGGAGTGCCAGAAGGCGAGGTGGGTGTAGGGGAGTTGCCGGTGCGCTGTCAATAGCACTTGCGCTCAGCGAGTGCCAACACCAGCCCGCCCCGACGACGTCGCGAACGCGCAGATCTTTGCCGCGCAGCCTGACGTGAGTTCGCTAGATGGGGCGCCAGCCGCATGCGGCAACCAGATCGCGCGCGGCGGCGATCGTGACCTGCGCCAGAAGAACCGATGCTGCGCCGCGGCACCGCCGTGCGGCGCGAAGCACCATCGACGCCGGCACAAAACTGCGCCGGACGACGCACGGCGGCACACCCATGCTGCGGGAACGCGGCGTGGGATGCCGCCCCGCTCTACTCGACGGGCAAGGCGACGAAGCGGACCTCGCCCCGCGCGTTGGCGACGAGCAGCAGGGCGGAGCGCTTGCCCGCGCTCTTCAACGTGCCGAATCTTTCCGCCGCTTCGGCGGGCTGCTTGACCAGCTCCTGGTCGATCTCGACAAGCACCTCGCCGGGCTGCAGCTGCTTGTCGGCCGCGGCTGAATGCGGCTCGACATCGCTGATGACGACGCCCGAAGCCACGCTGTTGTTGATGGTGAACTTCTGCCGGGTTTCGTTGGTCAGGCCGCTGAACGTCATGCCCAGCGCCTTGATCGCCGGCGGCACCGGCAGCTTCGGCGCGTCCGAGCGGTTCTTCGCGTCGAGCGCCGCGTGCTGCTCCCCATCCTCCAAACGCCCAAGGGTGACGGTCTTGGTCAACTCCTTGCCCTTGCGCATCAGCACCACGGCGACGTCCTTGCCGACCGGCTCCTGGGCGACGATCTTGGGCAGGTCGCGGCCGTCCTTCACCTCCTGGCCGTCGAACCTGACGATCACATCCTCCGTTTGGATGCCGGCGGCGCTGGCGGGTCCCTTGGGGTCGGTGCCGGACACGAAGGCGCCCCGCGTCTGCCCGAGGTCGAGGCTTTCGGCGATGGTGTCGTCGACGTTCTGGATGCGCACGCCGAGCCAGCCCCGGCGCGTTTCGCCGAATTGCTGCAGCTGCGCGATGATAGGCTGCACGGTGGCCGCCGGCGTCGCGAAGCCGATGCCGATCGACCCGCCGGACGGCGACAGGATCGCCGTGTTGATGCCGATCACCTCGCCGGACATGTTGAACAACGGGCCGCCCGAGTTCCCCTTGTTGATGGCCGCGTCGGTTTGGAGGTAGTTGTCGTAGGGTCCGCTGTCGATGTTGCGGTGGCGGGCCGAAACGATGCCGGCGGTGACGGTGCCGCCGAGCCCGAACGGGTTGCCGACCGCCATCACCCAGTCGCCGACCCGCATCTTCTCGCTGTCGCCGAAGGTCACCGCCTTGAGCGGCCGCACCGGCTGGACCTTGAGCACGGCGACATCCACCTTGGCGTCCTTGCCGATCACGGTGGCGCGCAGCTTCTGCCCGTCGGTGAACAGCACGGTGATCTCGTTCGCGTCGGCGATCACGTGGTTGTTGGTGATGACGATGCCGGCCGGGTCGATCACGAAGCCCGAGCCGAGCGAGTTCGACCTGCGCTCGGCGTGGCGCTCCTCGCCGCCGCCCTTTCCGCGCTGACGCTTGCGGAAGAACTCCTCGAAAAGGTCGTCGAACGGCGTCCCCCGCTGGAGGTCCGGCGCCTCGTCCCCGCCCTTGTCCTCGACCGTCTGCGTCGCCGCGATATTGACCACCGCGTCGCTCACCGCCGCCGCCTCGTCGGCCAAACTGTCCGGCCCGCGCGTGGCAGCGCGCGCGGCGAGGGGCATCACCACGGCGACGGAGATCAACACCGCCCCGCCGACGCGGCGCAACGTCATGCCGCACGTCGTCGAACGGCGCCCCAGAACCAGTCGGCGCGAGCCCATCGTACACGTCTCCAGAAGTCCCGGCCCCGTCCGGACGGGGCCGGGGCGACCGGCACGGCCGTCCGGCGAACGACAACGAGTTCACACGATCCAAGCCGGCCGGCGCAAGTCAATCTTGCGTGCCGCGCCGGGATGGCACCGCCGCAACGCGGCGGCGCGAAGCGCTAGTCTTCCTTGAAACCGAGCTGGGCATGGTTCCCGACGGCACCGTAGTACTTGAAGGGAAGGAACTTGCCGGACATGTTGAACTTGACGCGGTCGCCCTTGGCATCGGGCAGGCGCTCCATCACCATGTCGAAATCGATGGCCGACATGATGCCGTCGCCGAACTCCTCCTCGATCAGCGCCTTCCAGGCCGGGCCGTTGATCATCACCAATTCGTAGAAGCGGTAAATCAGCGGATCGGTCGGCGGCATGGGCATGCCGCGCATCGGCACCTCGTTGAGCATGCGCTGTTCCGCCTCGCTCAAACCGAACAGCTCCGCCGCCTTCTCGCAAAGCGGCTTGGTCAGCTTCATCTGCCCGAGCAGCGCGCCAACGGTCAGCACCTCCGACATGCCGCCGATCTCGGTGGTGATGTGCTTCCACGTCCACCCCTTCTCGCGCTTGATGTCGAGGATCTTCTCGGTCAGCTCACTCCGCTTCATGCGTTTCCTCCGGCGTGTTCACGGCGCCATCGCCGCCGCGCAATTCGATCGGCAGCAATCGATATGCCATCGGCGCCAAGCCGGCTAGCGCGCCGCGGAGTTCGGGTTGCTCGTTTCCGGCGGCTTGGCCGGAGCCTCGGCGGGCGCGCCGTTCGGCGACCTGAAGAAGCGGAAGAAGCTGCTCGACGGGCTCATGACGAGGCGGGTGTCCTTGCCGCCGAACGCCTTGTCGTAGGCGCCCATCGAGCGGTAGAAGGCAAAGAACTCCGGGTCCTTGCCGAAGGCGTCGGCGAACACCTTGTTGCGGATCGCGTCGCCCTCGCCGCGCAGCGTGTCGGCCTGTTGCTGCGCGGTGCCGAGCAGCACGGTGACGTCGCGGTCGGCCCTGGCTTCGATGGTCTGCTTTTCCTGGGCGCCCTTGGCACGGTACTCCGCCGCTTCGCGCGCACGCTCCGAGTTCATGCGCGCGAAGACCTGCTCGGAGATTTGGCGGGGCAGGTCGGCACGGCGGATGCGCACATCGACGACGCTGATGCCGAGCCGCCGCGCTTCCGTTTCCACCTGGTCGCGGATTTTTGCCATCAGCGCGGCTCGGTCGTCGCGCACGATCTGCGTGAGGTCCGCTTCGCCGAGCACGCGGCGGATGGCGGAGTTCATGATGTAGCCGAGCTGGTTGCCGGCCTGCCGCACGGTTTGCACCGTTTGGTAGAAGCCGAGCGGGTCGACGATCTTGAAACGGAGAAAGGCGTCGACCTGGATGCGCGTGTTGTCGGAGGCGAGCACCTCCTGGTTCGGCGATTCCAGGTTGAGGATTCGCTTGTCGATGTCGATGACCTGCTCGACAAACGGCAGCTTGAAGTGCAGCCCCGGATCGGTGACGAGGCCGCGCCCTTCGACCGGTTGCCCGAAGCGCAGCACGATCGCCTGCTCCGTTTGTTGAACGATGAACGTGCCGGACAGCAGCACGAACAGCAGCACGATCGCGGCGGCGGCGGCACCCACCAGGCCGAACTGCCTCATGACCGGCTCCTCATGGCGCGCCCGTCCTGTTGATCTCGGGAAGCGGCAGGTAGGGCACGACGCCCCGCCCGCCGGGATCGTCGATCACCACCTTCTGCGAGCGGGCGAGCACCTGCTCCATGGTTTCGAGGTACATGCGCTCACGCGTCACCGCCGGCGCGTTCTTGTACTGGGCGTACACCTGGTCGAAGCGCGATGCCTGGCCGTTGGCCTCGGCGACGGTCTGGGTGCGGTAGCCCTCGGCCTTCTGCACGATGGCCGCCGCCTGCCCGCGCGCTTCCGGCACCTTGGTGTTGGCGTAGGCTTCGCCCTGGTTGCGGAAGCGCGCCTCGTCCTGTTGCGCCGCCGTCACGTCGCGGAACGAGGCGATGACCTCATTCGGCGGGTCGACGGACTGCAGCTGGACCTGCAGAACCAGCACGCCCGCGCTGTAGCTGTTCAGCACCTTCTGCATGAGCGCCTGCACCGCCGGCTCGATGACCTTGCGCTGGGCGGTGAGGATCTGCTGGATCTGGCTGCGCCCGACGACCTCGCGCATCGCGCTTTCGGCGACGGCCTTCACCGTGTCCGGCGGATCGGCGATGTTGAAGGCGTAGTATTCGGGGTGGGACGGGTCGATCTGCCAGAACACCACGAACTTGACGTCGGCGATGTTCTCGTCGCCGGTCAGCATCAGGCTTTCCTCCGGCACGTCGATGACGCTCGTCGCGTTCGGGCGGGAAAAGTCGGGGCGCGTCACGAAGCCGACGTTGAAGGCGTTGCGGTCGGTGACGTTGAGCTTGTCGACGCTGCCGATGGGGAACGGCCAGTTGTAGTTCAGGCCGGGCGACGTCTTGCCGGTGTACTTCCCGAAAACCAGGTTGAGGCCGACCTGGTTCGGACCGATCGTGTAGAAGCCGGACAGAAGCCAGAGCACCAAGCCGATGATGACGAGGACGGCGGCGCCGGGCGCACCCAGCCCGCCGATGCCACCGGAACCCCAACCGCCGCCCGAGCCGCCGCCGCGCGGCCTGCCACCGCCGCCGAAACGGTCCTTCAGGCGACCGAGCATCTCGCCGAGGTCGGGCTGGCGCGGGTTGGTCGGCCCCGGACCCCAGGGACCGGGATTGCTGGACTTCCAGGGCGTCTTGCCCCCAGATCCGCCGCCCGTGCTTCCGCCTGAACCCCAGGGCATGCCTGCTCCCAACCGTGCCGGCCCAAGCCGGCCGAAGGCGGTGTTCTATAGCAGAGGGGCGTCCCCCACAATCGAAGGCGGGGCGGCCGCCTTTGTGTCGCGGCAGCTGCGCGCGTCGGGGCCCGTCACCGCCGCTCGTCGTGCTTCCCCTCTCGAGCCGTCCGCTCGTAGTCGATGAAAACGCACGCCGCCTCGTCGCCGGGGTGAGGGATCGGACGACGGCGTGACACTTCGCGCCATTGGAAGGGATCGGGGAACGCCATCCATACATCGGCCGATGGCTGGAGATCGACGATCGTGAGGTGGAGCCGGCACACCCGACCCATCAGCGCGGCGAACAGTTCGGCGC
>CAXTFM010000196.1:0-5713 GCA_964243435.1 uncultured Beijerinckiaceae bacterium | reverse complement strand
GCCCGCGCCAAGATGCAGCGGCAAACCGACCCCTACCTGCGCGAGCGCCTCCACGACCTCGACGACCTCGCCAACCGGCTGCTGCACCAGCTCGTCGGGCGGCCGCTGGTCGCCGACCACGGCAGCCTGCCCGACAACGCCATCCTGATCGCCCGCTCGATGGGGCCGGCGGCGCTGCTCGACTACGACCGCTCCAAGCTGCGCGGCCTGGTGCTGGAGGATGGCGGGGCGCAGAGCCACGTCGCCATCGTCGCCCGCGCGCTCGGCATCCCGGCGGTCGGCAACGTCGCCAACGTCATCAACCTCGCCGACGGGGGCGACGCGGTGATCGTCGACGGCTCGACGGGCAGCGTCCACGTGCGCCCGCCGGCCGACGTCGAGAACTCCTACGGCGAGAAGGCGCGGCTGCGCGCCCGGCGGCAGGAACAGTACCGCGCGCTGCGCGACCTCCCCTGCCGCACCCGCGACGGCGTGGCGATCGACCTGCACATGAACGCCGGCCTCGTGGTCGACCTCCAGCACGTGGAGGAGACCGGCGCCGTGTCCGTCGGCCTGTTCCGCACCGAGATCCAGTTCATGGTGGCGCACCGCTTCCCCCGGATGCGCGAGCAGGAGGTGCTGTACCGCACCATCTTCGAGGCCGCCGCCGGGCGCCCGGTCACCTTCCGCACCCTCGACATCGGGTCGGACAAGGTGCTGCCCTACATGGACAAGGTCGAGGAGGAGAACCCGGCGCTGGGCTGGCGGGCGATCCGCATCGGGCTCGACCGCCCGGCGCTCCTGCGCTCGCAGCTGCGCGCCATGCTGCGCGCCGGCGGCGGCCGCAGCCTGCGCATCATGTTCCCGATGATCGCCACGGTGGAGGAGTTCCACGCCGCCAAGGCCATCGTCGATCAGGAGGTGGCCTACCTCAAGCGCTACAACCACGCCCTGCCCGACGACCTCAAGCTCGGCGTGATGCTGGAGGTGCCGAGCCTGCTGTGGCAGCTCGACGAGATCTGCGCCGCGGTGGACTTCGTGTCGGTGGGCTCGAACGATCTCGTGCAGTACATGTACGCCGCCGACCGCGACAACGTCCGGGTGTCGACGCGCTTCGACCCGCTGTCGCCGCCGGTGCTGCGGGCGATGAAGGCCGTCGTCGAGCGGGCGGACGCCCACGGCACCCCCCTCACCCTGTGCGGCGAGATGGGCGGCAAGCCGCTGGAAGCGCTCGCCCTTGTGGCGCTGGGCTTTCGCGGCCTGTCCATGTCGCCGGCGGCGATCGGGCCGGTGAAGGCGGCGATCCTCGCCACCGACCTTGCCGCGGCGGAGCGCTTCGTTTCCGACCTCGTCACCCGCATCGACGGCGGGCACTCGCTGCGCGAACCGATCCGCGCCTTCGCCGAACGCGAGGGCATCCCGCTGGGGTGAGGCGTCCCGGCCGCTCGCTTTCGCCGGCGCGCGCGCCTAAGGTGGGCGTCGCACCCCGCGAGGAGGCCGCCATGGCCGACGACTTCACCTTCGGCATCGAGGAGGAATACTTCCTCGCCGACGCCGCGTCGGGCCGTTCGCCGGCCGCCGACGTGCTCGACCGCTTCCACGAGGCCGCGGCGGCGGCGGTCGAACCCGCCTCGCACGAGCTGCTCAAGGGGCAGATCGAGGTGCAAAGCGAGCCGGGCACCAGCTTTGATGCCGCCCGCGACGCGCTGGCCGGCATGCGCGGGGCGCTGTCGCGCATCGCGGGCGACCACGGCCTCGACCTCTTCTCCGCCGGCAGCCACCCCCTGGCGCGCGAGAACGAGCAGCACACCACGCAGAAGGAGCGCTACCGCCAGCTCGAAGCGGAGTTCGGACTCATCGCCGCCCGCTCCATGGTGTGCGCCATGCACATCCACGTCGCCGTGCCCGACCCCGACCGCCGCATCGACCTGATGAACCGGGTGATGCCGTTCCTGCCGCTGTTCTACGCGCTCAGCACCTCCTCGCCGTTCTGGGAAGGGCGCAACACCCGGCTGAAGGGCTTCCGCCTCGCCGCCTTCTCGGAATGGCCGCGCATGGGCCTGCCGGAGATCTTCAAGGATCAGGGCGAGTTCGACCTGTTCGTGCGCCGGCTCGTCGAGGCGGAGGTGATGGAGAACTCCTCCTTCGTGTGGTGGCTGATCCGCCCGTCCAACAAGTTCCCGACGCTGGAACTCAGGGTGTGCGACAGCTGCACCCGCCTCGACGACGCGGTGGCCATCGCCGCCCTGTACCGCTCGCTCCTGCGCGCGGTGCATCGCCGCCCCGACCTCAACGCCGGTTTCGGCCCGGTCGACCGCGGCATCTGCGCGGAAAACATCTGGCAGGCGCAGCAGGGCGGCCTCGACGCCACGTTCGTCGACGCGCGCAAGGGCGGCGTCGTCACCGTGCGCGCCGCGCTCGACGCCGCGCTCGACATCGCCGCCGAGGACGCCGACGCCCTCGGCGCCACGGCCTGGGTCGGCAGGACGCGCGACATCCTGGAGCGCGGCACCAGCGCCGACCGCCAGCTCGCCGGCCTCGACCGGACGGAGCCGCAGGTCGACGAGGCGACGCTGCGCGCGGTGATCGGCCGGCTCGCCGCGGAAACGGTGCTCTAGGCCGGCGCACCCCCATGACGGTGTCGCCGCCGCCCGAGGTGTCGCAGTTCCACACGATCGCGATCAGCCGCCTCGCCCACGAGATGAAGGCGGCCGGGCGCCCGGTGATCCACATGGAGTTCGGCCAGCCCTCCACGGGGGCGCCGCGCGCGGCGATCGCCGCGGCGCAGCGCGTGCTCGCCTCCGACGCCATGGGGTACTGGGAAAGCCCGGAGCTGCGCGCCGCCATCGCGCGCCTGTATCGCGACGACCACGGCGTCGACGTCGCGACCGAGCGCGTCATCCTCACCGCCGGGGCGTCGCCGGCCCTGGTGCTGGCGCTGGCGACGCAGTTCGCGCCGGGCGCGCGCATCGCCCTGGCGCGGCCGGGCTACGTCGCCTACCGCAACGTGATCCGTGCCCTGCACATGGAGCCCGTCGAGATCGCCTGCGGGGCGCAAACCCGCTGGCAGCTCGACGCCGCCGCGGTCGCCGCGCTCGACCCGGCGCCGGCCGGCCTCATCGTCGCGAGCCCGGCCAACCCGACGGGCAGCATCATCGCGCCCTCCGGGCTGGCCGCCCTCGCCGCCACCTGCCGGGCGCGCGGCATCCGCATCATCTCCGACGAGATCTACCACGGGCTGAGCTACGGCGCGCCGGCGCGCTCCATGCTCGCCTTCGCGCCCGACGCCACGGTCATCAACAGCTTCTCCAAGTACTTCAGCATGGCCGGCTGGCGGCTCGGCTGGACGGTGGTGCCCGCGGACCGCGTCGCGCGCACGCGCGCCTACGGCGCCAACTTCTACCTCACCGCGCCCTCGCTGAGCCAGCACGCGGCGCTTGCCGCGATGGGCTGCCGCGACGAGCTCGACGGCCACGTCGAAACCTACCGCCGCAACCGCGCCCTGATGCTCGACGCCCTCCCCCGCATGGGCCTCGCCGGCCTCGCCCCGCCCGACGGCGCCTTCTACATCTACGCCGACATCGGCCACCTCACGGACGACAGCCTGGCCTTCGCCCGGCAGCTCCTGCTCGACACGGGGGTGGCGACGGCGACCGGGCGCGACTTCGACCCCGTCGACGGCCACCGCTGGCTGCGCTTCTCCTTCGCCGTGTCGACGGCGGAGGTGGAGGACGCGCTGCACCGCCTGCGCGGCGCCTTCGTCCCGCGGTGACGGTTGCCGCCCGCGCCGGTTGCGGCAAGACGCGCCGGAACCGGCGCGCGGCGCGGCGGCTTGCCCGGCCGAACCGGGATCAACCATGCAGAAACGCGCTCTCATCGTCGGCGGCTCCCTCGGCGGGCTCGCCGCCGGCCTGTTCCTCCACCGCGACGGCTGGGACGTCCACGTCTTCGAGCGTTCGGCCGACGACATGTCCGACAAGGGCGGCGGCATCGTCACGCAGGAGGGCATGTGGCAGGCGCTGGCCGCCGTCGGCCTCACCGCGCGCCCCGGCATCCGCCTGGAACGCCGCGTGGTCTTCGCCCGCGACGGCTCGGTCGCCGGCGAGCGGGCGCAGGAGGAGATCGTCACCTCCTGGGACGCGCTGTACCGCATGCTGCTCGGCGCCTTCCCGTCCGAGCGCTACCACCTCGGCCGCAAGGTGGAGAGCTTCGCCGAGGGCGACGCCCACGTCACCCTGCGCTTCGACGACGGCACCGGCGCCGAGGGCGAGCTGCTCGTCGGCGCCGACGGGGTCGGCTCGTCGGTCCGCGGCCAGGTGCTCCCCGAGGTGCAGCCGATCTACGCGAACTACGTGGCATGGCGCGGCCTCGTCGAGGAGGCCAAGATGCCGCCCTCCGCGCGCCGCGACCTCGTCGACGCGTTCTCCTTCTGCACCGCGCCCTGCGAGCAGATGGTGAGCTACACCATCCCCGGCGACAACGGCGAGGAGGAGCCGGGCCGCCGGCGCCACAACTTCGTGTGGTACCGCGCCGCCGACGAGGCGCACGAGCTGCAGGACCTGATGACGGACGCCGACGGCAAGACCTACCATCCCAACATCCCGGCGACGAAGATCCGCGTGGCGGTGCTCGACGCCCTGCGCGCCCACGCCGACCTCGTGCTGCCGCCGGCCTACGCCGCCTACGTGAAGGTGACGGAGCAGCCCTCGCTCCAGCCGATCAACGACCACATCTGCCCGCGCTTCGCCTTCGGGCGCGTCGCGCTGATCGGCGACGCGGCGGCGCAGGCCCGGCCCCATTCCGGCGCCGGCACCTCCAAGGCCGTGGAGGACGCGGCGGCGCTGGCGCGCGCGCTCAAGGACGAGCCGGTGGTGGCGACGGCGCTGCAGCGCTACGAGGCGGAGCGCCTGCCGGTTGCGAACAGGATGGTGGAACACGGCCGCTGGCTCGGCCGCCACCTCGACCCGGCCAGCGGCGGGAGCGGCACGGCGCCGGGCGAGGACCAGGCGCTGGACACGCTGCTCGGCGTCGCCGCGCGGTCGGTGGCGGCCTAGCCCAGGCACCCCTCGTAATCGACGCCGACGAGGTACAGCCCCGCCGCCGGCGCGACCTGCCCGCAGCGGCTGCGGTCGCGCGCGTGGAGCGCGTCCGCGAGGTCGCCGGCGCTCCAGCGCCCGGCGCCGACCTGCTCCAGCGAGCCCACCATGGAACGCACCTGGCGGTGGAGGAACGAGCGCGCCGCCACCGCGACGAGGACGAGGTCGCCCTCGCGGCGCACGTCGAAGCGCTCCAGCGTGCGCACCGGGCTGTCGGCCTGGCAGTCGCTGTCGCGGAAGGTCGAGAAGTCGTGGCGCCCGACGAGGCGCTGCGCCGCCACGTGCATGGCGTCGGCGTCGAGGCGGCGCTTCACCAGCCAGGCGCGGTCGCGCTCCAGGGTGAGCGGCGCGCGGCGGTTGCTGAGGCGGTACAGATAGCGCCGCCGCACCGCGGAGTGGCGCGCGTCGAAGCCGTCGCCGACGGGCTCGGCGGCGACCACCGCCACGGGCAGCGGGCGCATGTGGGCGTTGGCGGCGTCGCGCAGCGCGTCGGGGCGCCACGCGCGCGGCATGTCGGCGTGGGCGACCTGCGCGGTGGCGTGGACGCCGGCGTCGGTGCGCCCGGCGCCGCGCACCGCGACCGTGCCCTGTCCCGAGGCGGCCCCGCCCGACGCGGCGAGCAGCGCGCGCTCCACCAC
>CAXTFM010000195.1:0-5762 GCA_964243435.1 uncultured Beijerinckiaceae bacterium | reverse complement strand
CGACGGGGTACGTGCCTTTGGAGCAGGCGGCACCATCAAATGCGAATGATGCTCCGAGTCCACATCAAATCGGCAAGGCCGGCGATTGGTAGGAAGAAAAGCAGCCGAGGTGGCCTAGGGGAGCGGGCAACGCCAGGCCTATACAATCCGTCGCAGCGACGGCCTCGTCACCGAGCACAGCGACCACTTCTCGCTGACCTTCTCCGAGCCGGAGCAGCTTGAACAATTCACCGTTCTCGCCTGCGGGACAGTCACCGTCGCGGATGGGCTGAACATCCTCGTCGTCGCCAGCAAACGCTAGCTGTCCGGCAGCTTTCGCATCGGCTGGCGGAAGGGAAAACACACCTGCGAGCCGCCGACGTCCGAACACCGCCCGCCCGGCCCCGCCGGGCATTCCTCGCGCCCCGTCCCGCTCCCCGCGGGGCGGGGCTTTTTCGTTCGCCCAATAACGGAGACACCATGCTGCGCCTCGACATTCCCATCACAAAGGTCGACGCCGCGCGCCGCCTCGTCTACGGCGTCGCCACCGCCGAGGTCGCCGACCGCGCCGGCGAGATCTGCGACTACGCCTCGACCAAGCCCTGTTACGAGCGCTGGTCCAAGGCGATCAGCGACTCCACGGACGGACGCAGCCTCGGCAACCTGCGCGCCATGCACGGCGCGGTCGCCGCCGGCAAGGTCACGGCGTTGTCCTTCAACGACGAGGCCCGCCAGATCGAGATCTGCGCCAAGGTCGTCGACGACGCGGAATGGACCAAGGTGGCGGAGGGCGTCTACACCGGCTTCAGCCAGGGCGGCACCTATGCCCGGCGCTGGACGGATGGGAGTGGTGCGACGCGCTACACCGCCGACCCGCATGAAATCTCGCTCGTCGACCTGCCCTGCCTCGCCGCCGCGCGCTTCGAGATGGTCAAGGCCGACGGCTCGCACGAATGGCGGCGCTTCCACCTGGACAAGGCCGGCGCACGCAACAGCACCGCCGACCAGGAGCGCATCCAGGCGGTGCACGACACCGCCGTAGCGCTCGGCGCCGCGTGCCCCGACGCCGCCGCGCAGAAGGGTGCGGGCGGCGTCGAGCAGGCGGCGTTCGACAAGGCAGGGCTCGACAAGGCAGGGCTCGACGCGCTGGCGAAGCTGCTCGACGCGCGCTTCGGAGCGCTGTCCAACACGCTTGGCAAGGCGGTCGCGGAGTTGTCGGCGCGCCTCAAGGCCGTCGAGGAGCAGCCCCAGTCCCTGCCCTTCGCCGGTGCGGCGCGCCCCGTCGCCAAGGGCGGGCGCTGGCACGACGGCGCCGCCCTCGACCGCGGCCTGGATGCGGACGCGCTGCTCGCCGACCCGAGCCTGCTCAGCCTGCTCGCCATCAAGCTGGCGCAGCGCCAGGGCCGCTAGGACCCGTCGACCTCGCCACCACCGCACAACCACCGCAGCACACGGGTGCCCCCGCGCCCGCACACCCTCGCGCCCGAACGCGAGGGCTTCCGCACGCCCATCCACAGGAGCACAGCCACCATGCCCGGCACGAACGTCCAGGAGGTTCTGTCGAACCTCAAGACCGCCCAGCAGCAGCCGCTCGGCGGCCTGACGAAAAGCACCTTCACCGAGAGCGTCGCCGCGACCTCCGGCCTGACGTTCTACGACCTCGAGCTCGGCGCCAAGTTCCTGTACCCGGTGGTGACGCCGCTCAGGAACATGATCCCGCGCGTCAGCGGGCGCGGCGGCATCCAGGCGAACTGGCGCGCGGTCACCGCCGTCAACACGGCCGGCCTGCGCTTCGGCGTGTCCAACGCCAACCGCGCCGGCGTGCTCGCGGTCGCGACGCAGGACTACGCCGCCGCCTACAAGGGCATCGGCGTCGAAACCTCCGTCGACTTCGAGGCGCAGTACGCCGGCCAGGGCTTCGACGACATCCGCGCGGTGGCGGCGAAGACCGGCCTCGAATCGCTGATGATCGGCGAGGAGGCGATGATCCTCGGCGGCAACGCGTCGCTGGCGCTCGGCTCCACGCCGACGCCGACCCTCAGCGACGTCGGCACCGGCGGCGGGCTCGCCGCCAACTTGGGCCTCAGCGTGGTCTGCGTGGCGCTCACCCATGACGGGGTGCTCAACGCCTCGCTCGCCGGCGGCGTGCAGGGACAGATCACCCGCACCAACGCGGATGCCACCACCGACACGTTCGGCGGCGGCGCGGCGCGGCGCTCGAACAACGCCACCCTCACCACCGCCAACGACAACAACGCCACCCACCTCGTGCGCGCCTCGGTCGTGCCGGTCGCCGGCGCGCTCGGCTACGCCTGGTTCTGGGGCGCGGCGGGAAGCGAGGCACTCGGCGCGGTGACGGCGCTCGCTTCCGTCGCCATCACCGGCGCGGCGACCGGCACGCAGACGGCGGCGTCGCTCGGCCCCAACGACAACTCCACCAACGCGCTCGCCTTCGACGGCCTCCTCACCCAGGCGCTGCGGGCCGGGTCGGGCGCAACGGTGATCGCGCAGCCGCCCGGTGCGGCGGGCACGGGCACGCCGCTCACCTCCGACGGCGCCGGCGGCATCGTCGAGATCGACGCGGTGCTGAAGGCCATGTGGGACGGCCGCAAGGTGTCGCCCGACACGATGTGGGTGTCCTCGCAGGAAGCGCTCAACATATCGCGCAAGATCGCGACGGGCATCGCCGCCACCGCCACGCGCTTCGTCCGAGACGTCGGCGACGACCTCGTCGGCGGCGGCATCGCGGTGCGCACCTACCTCAACCGCTTCTCCATGCAGGGCGGCAGCACCCTCGACATCAGGGTGCATCCCAACATGCCGGCGGGGACGCTGCTGATGACAACCAGCACCCTGCCCTACCCGCTCGCCGGGGTCGGCAACCTCATGCAGATCCGCACCCGGCAGGATTACTACCAGATCGAGTGGCCGCTGCGCACGCGCCGCTACGAATACGGCATCTACGCCGACGAAGTCCTGCAGCATTACTTCCCGCCGGCACTCGCCGTCGTCACCAACATCGGCAACGGCTGAGGGCGCGCGATGAGGCACCGCCTTCCCAAGGGCTGCCGCGGCGTGTCCCACGCCGGCCGGCAGCTCGCCGTCGCCGCCGACGGCACCCTCGACCTCGACGCGGCCGCAGCGGGAGCCCTGGCCCCGCACGGCGTCACCGCCGCGCCCGAGCCGGCGCCGGCTAAGCCCGGCGCGGACCGCAACGGCACGAAGCCGCGATGACCGGCGACCTCGCGCGCCTCGCCGATTGCAAGGCCTGGCTCGGCCTGACCAGCACGGCGGACGACGCCGTGCTGGCGGCGCTGGTCGCGGCGGTGAGCCAGGCGATTCTCGCCGATCTCGGCCGCACGCTGCTGCCGGCCACGGTGACGGAGGTGTTCGAGGGCGGGGGCGCAAGCCTGCCGCTGCGGCAATGGCCGGCGACAAGCGTGGCGGGCTGCATCGTGAATGGTACGGCGCTGCCCGCCGCCGGGACCGGATGGGCCGGGTACCTGCTCGATCCCGCCGACCCCGCGCCGCCCGGCCGCGCGCAGCGGCTCACCTGCCGCCCGGCCTTTCCCCGCGGCACGGTCGCCGTCACCTACCGCGCCGGCTACGAGGTCGTCGGGGAGGCGGCCGTCGTGCCGGCCGCGGCACCCTATCAGGTGACGGCGCTGGCGCCCTTCGGCGCCTTCGCGCGCGATACCGGCGTCGATGGCGCGCCGGGACCTTACACCGTCGCCGCCGGCGTCTACAGCTTCACCGCCGCGGCGGCGGGCGCGACGGTCGGGCTGAGTTACGGCTACGTGCCGGCGGACCTTTCGCAGGCGGCGGTCGAGTGGGTCGCCGACCGCTACGCGGCGCGCAGCCGCATCGGGCAGAGCGCCAAGACGCTGGGCAGCCAGGAAACCGCGAGCTTCGTCGTCAAGGCGATGCCGGACGTGGTCGCGCGCCTGCTCCAGCCCTACCGCCGCGTGGCGGGATGATGCCCGACATCGCATCCGCGTTGCGCGACCGGGCGGCGGCGCTGCAGGCGCAGCTCCTCGCGCGGGTCGAGGCCAACCTTTCCGGCGAGGTGTTGCACGCGCGCTCCGGCGCGCTGAAGGCGTCGGTCGTCACCGGCTTCACCAGTGACGGCGACGCGGTCGGCGCGTCGCTCGGCAGCGACCTCGCCTATGCGGCGATCCAGGAATATGGCGGCACCACGCCCGCCCACGACATCGTGCCGGTGAAGGCGCGGGCGCTGGCCTTCGCCGGGGCCGGCGGCACCGCCTTCGCCCGCCGCGTCCATCATCCGGGATCGCGGATCCCCGGCCGCGCGCCGTTCGGGCGCGCCCTCGACGCGCTGCGCGCCGAGATCGGCGACGGCCTCAAGGCGGCGATCCTCGACGCGCTCGGCGCAGATTGACGGCGGAGGTCAAGTCATGAGCACCCGCGAACGGGCCATCGGCGCGCTCCTCGCCCGCGTGGCCGGCGCCTATGCCTGGGCCGCGCCGCCCTCGCGCCGGCTGAAGCTGTGGAGCGACGTGCCGCCGGCGATGCGCCCGGCCTGCTTCCTCCACGAGGGCGGCAGCGAAAGCTACGACGGCGCCGCCGGCGGCACGGCGAAGCGGCGGCTTTCCCCCCGCCTGTTCATCTACGTCGATGCCCACGACCCTGGCGCGTCCGGGGCGGCGCAGCTCAACACGATCATGGACGCGCTCGACGCCGCGCTGGCCCCCGCCGGTCCCGACGTCGCGCTCGGGCGCTGCACGCTCGGGGGCACCGCCTACCGCTGCGCCATCGAGGGCAAGCCGCTGAAGGACCCCGGCGACCTCGATGGCGACGGGCTGCTCCTCGTTCCGATCACCCTGGTGCTTCCCTGACCGGACGCGCCTTCCCGACCGAAAAGGAGTCCGCCGTGCCCGCACGACCCGACGACGCCGAACGGGCCGACGCCCTCGTCGAGCGCTGGTTCCTCGACAGCTTTCACGGCTCGCCCGTCGCCCGCTCCACCGAGGCGTGGAACCACGTCCGCGCGGCGACCGACGAGCTGCGCCGCCGCCTCGCCGCCCTCCTCGCCAGGGCCGATTAAACCACACAACCCGGAGACACCCGCCCATGTACAGCTTCGGTTCCGGCGTCCTCATCGGGACGCGCACGGACGTCCTCAACGCCACCCCCGTCAACTTCGGCCTGGTGCAGGAGGTGACGATCGAGGAGGCGGCCACCGTCAAGGAACTCTACGGGCAGTTCCAGCACCCGATCGCCATCGCCCGGGGCACCATCAAGACCACGGGCAAGGCCAAGGTCGCCCGCATCTCGGGGCTCGCCTTCGCCAGCCTGTTCTACGGCGTGCAGCCGACGGCCGGCCAGCTCGCCACGGCCTATGCGGAGGCCGCCAGCGTGCCCGCGAGCGCGCCCTACACGGTTGTGCCGGCCAACGCCGCGACGCTCAGCGACGACCTCGGCCTGATCTACGCCGCGACCGGGCTGCCCCTCATCCGCGTGGCAGGCGCGCCGGCCGCCGGGCAGTACGCGCCCGGCAGCGGAGGCGGCTACGCGCTGTCCGCCGCCGACGCCGGCAAGGCGCTGCTCGTCAGCTACACCTACGCGATCGCCAATGCCGGGCAGAGCTTCCCCGTGGTCAACCAGCTCACCGGCACCACGCCGACCTTCGCCGCGCAGTTCTACACGACGTTCCAGGGCCAGGGCGTGTCGCTCCGCCTGCGCAACTGCACGTCGAGCAAGCTCAGCTTCGGCACCAAGCTCGAGGACTTCGTGGTGCCGGAGTTCGACTTCTCCTGCTTCGC
>CAXTFM010000194.1:0-5787 GCA_964243435.1 uncultured Beijerinckiaceae bacterium | reverse complement strand
TGTTGAAATCGTGCGCCAGCCCGCCGGTGAGCTGGCCGACCGCCTCCATCTTCTGCGATTGGCGCAGCGCCTCCTCGGCTCGCATCAGCTCGGCCGTGCGATCGGCCACGCGCTGTTCCAGCGTCTCGTTGAGGCTGCGCAGCAGCTCCGTGGCGCGCTTGCGCTCCGCCTCGATGGCGCGGCGCTCCTCGATGTCGAGCAGCACGCCGGGGAAGCTCTGCGGCGTGCCATCCGGTGCGTGGTCGACGCGCCCGCTGGCTTCCAGCCAGTAGTAGTGCCCATCGGCACGCCGCGTACGGTACTGGTGCGCGTAGTTCCCGCCGCGCGCGATCGCTTCATCCAGCGCGGCAGCCAACCCTGCCTGATCGTCAGGGTGGACGGTCGCGACGATCTGGGCGAGCGGGATACCGTTCCGGCCAAGCGCCGGATCGAGGCCGAAGGCACGCGCGAAGGCCTCGTCCACGGTGAAGCGGTCCGTCGGAAGATCCCAGAACCAGGTGCCGATGATCGCGCCGGCGGCAAGGGCGAGCTGCACGCGCTCGATGTTGTCCCGCGCGACTGCATTGCTGGCGCGCAAACGTTCTTCCGCATCGCGCCGCGCGGTGATGTCGTCAAAGAAGATCGCGATCTGCCGATCAGCAGGCTCGCCGATCCGAACGGCCCGAACGTCGAACCAGCGCTCAAAGGCTTCGGCGTAGCTCTCGAAACGCGCCGGCAAGCCGGTCTTTGCAACGCGCCCATAGGTTTCAAACCAGAACCGCTCAAGGTTCGGGGCGAATTCGGTGACCCACTTGCCGCGCAGGTTCACGCCGGCTTGACGCTCGAAGGCAGGGTTGGCTTCGACGAATCGGTAGTCCACTGGCCGGTCGTCGGCATCGAACTTGACCTGAACGATCGCAAAAGCCGCTTCGATCGTTTGCAGGATCGTCCTGAAGCGTTGCTCGCTTGCGGCGAACGCCTTGCTCGCTTCGCGCTGTGCGGTGACGTCGCGTGCCGCACCGAGGAACTGCACCGTGCGGCCGTTCGCGTCGCGCTTGATCTCCCCCCTGCGGGCGATCCAACGCACTTCACCCGTATCGGGTCTGCGGATGCGGTATTCCACGTCCGGTACCGCGTCACCGCACGCGCGGGTCTGCGCCGTGGAGACAAGATGCGCGTCCTCCCGAACGATCAAGCGCTCGAAGCTCGTCGCCGGGTAGCTGTCTTGGACGGGTAAGCCGTAAAGGCGGCAGAACTCCGGGGTCGGATGCAGCTGGTCGGCGACGTCGATCGTGAACAGGCCGACGCCGCCGGCCTCCTGCGCGCGGCGGAGACCCGCCTCGGCACCCGCCAGCGCCAACCCGGCCATGTGTTCAGGGGTGCGGTCGCGCAGCACCTTGATGTAGCCGACGTGCGCGTCCCGTTGGTCCAGCAGCGGCATCATCTCGCCCGACGCCCAGAACCGGCTGCCGTCCTTCTTCAGGTGCCAGCGCTCGTCCGACGCCCGATCCTGCTCCGACGACAGCCGCATCTCGGTCGCGACCCGCCCGCCTGCCCGGTCCTCGGGCGTGAAGATGCGCTCAACCGTCTGGCCACCCATCTCATCGGCCGACCAGCCGAGGATGCGCTCGGCCCCGCTGTTCCAGTCGGTGACGCAGCCGTCGCGGTCGGTGACGATGATCGCGAACTGCGTGGTGCTGTCAAAGATCGCCCGATGCCGCTGGGCCGCCGCCGCCGCGGCCCGTTGCGCCGAGATCGCGCCGGCCTCGGTCAGGCCGGACGTGGCCTCACCAGCGAACAAGCGAACCACCTGCAGGTCCCGCTCCGTGAACGCGCCGGGCTTGCTCGACTGCAGCTTGAGGACACCGAGGACCTGATCGCCCCGCGCCACCGGCGCGAACACGGCGGCACGCAGCCCGATGCGCCGGATCATGTCGTGGGCCGAACGCGGGTCGCGCAGGCTGTCGTCCACCAGGATCGGCGCCCTGGTCAGCGCGCAACGACCGGCGAGGCTGCCGCGCAAGGGCACGCGCAGCCCCTTGTGCGGCACCAGCGTGCCGGTCACAGCCCGGTACTCCAGTACGTCGCCGTCGATCAGCTCCAGCACGCTGGCCTCGGCCGCCGGGACCGCGTCGAGTGCCGCCTCGACCAGGGCTTGGAGGATGGTGTCGAGGTTGCCGTCGGACGTCGTGATGGCGGCCTGGACGCGAGACAGCGCATCGCGCTCGCGGATCACGGCCTGCTGCTCGGCGACCAGGTCCTGCTGCCGTGCCAGGGACCGACGCAGCTCGAACTGGCTGATGACCTGGGTGGCCAGCGCTTCCAGCGCCTGCATCTGCACCGTGGTCAGGCCCTGCGGGCGCGGCGCCCTGTCCAGCACGCACAGCGTGCCCAGCACCTGGCCCTCCCGCGTTTGCAGCGGCACCCCGGCGTAGAAGCGGATGCCGCCCTTGCTGGCGGCGGCGTTGGCGGCGTGTGCCGGGTCGGTGTGGGTGTCGGGGATGATGACCGGCGCGGCCCGCTCGACCACGATCGGGCAGTACCCGACATCCAGCGGCGCGCTGGGCGGGCCATCGAAGCCCTCCCGCGCCTTGAAGAACTGGCGGACGTCGTCGACCAGGGTCACCAGCGCGATTGGGACGTCGCAGAACTGTGCGGCCAGCTTCGCGAGGCTGTCGAGGGCCGCTTCCGGGCCGGTGTCGAGGAGCCCGAAGCTGTCCAGTGCGGCAAGGCGCTCGTGATCGGCGCTGGCCGGCACGTCTTGGTCAGGCTGGCGCTGTGGCATGCCGAGGTTCGAAGCTGGAGCGCCCGGGGGAGAGCGCTGATCGATGCGGGCCATGGGCGATAAGCTGGGCACGGTCAAGGCGGACGAGGCTGCACGGTCGTTCGGCCCAGAACGGATCGCCGCGAAGGCGATGCGCTTGACGATGTCGCCAACACGCGGACGCCGTGGCGGCAGCCAGAGTGCGCGTGCTCCGCCCGATGCGCGCACCGGCGCTGTTTGCGGCAGCCTCGACGCGGTTGGCGGCTCGGCCGAGGAAGCTGCGGACGATCGTCGTAGCAAGGCGCCGGCGGTCGCTCCGACGGCGACGATGGGTGTAGGGCTGCCGTCGGCTTCGCCTTCGGCGCCGAGCGGCGCCGCCGGCCTGCGTCAGATGGCCGAGCAACCCACCCCGTCACCCGCCGTTGCTTGCGCTGTTCGAGAGCGCGAGAGGACCTGAACCCATGTCTGAGCAGAGCCACGATCGTTCCGCCAAGGCGCAGAAGGCCGAGGAGGCGCAAGCGGTTGGCAGCGCCAAGGCCGGGGCGGGCCACCCGATCGTCAACGAGGGTGGCCCCGGCGAGCCGCCGACCGAAGGCAAAGGCCACCCCAAGCCCGCGGCCTCCACCGCCGATGTTGACGGCGAGGGGCGGGCGGGAGTCTCCCCAGCCACCGCCGGCAAGGCCGAGAAGGAGGCGGCTGCGGGTGCAGGGCAGGCCAAGGAACAGCACGGCCGCGGCCGGCGCAAGGCCGAGGAGGCGTAGGGTCGAGGAGGCGTAGGGTCGAGCGGGCGACGACCGCGACAGACCACGCCGCAAACGGCGGCGACCGACGTACCGAGCGTGCCCAGCGCGTGAAATGAAGGCATCGCCGGCATCGGCCTTTGTTGTCGGCCCATTGCCCACGGTGGTCGCTCGCCTTGTGCGTCATGCAGCGCTGGGAAGCGGCTGTTCGACAAGGGTGCGGCGAAACGAGCGCGGCCGGCCGGGATCGTCCGCTACGTCACGCTTGGACGCTGGTCGACGTCGTCGATCTCAGGAAGTCGAGCAGGTGCGCGCAGACGGCCTCGGGCTGCTCCTGCTGCACCCAATGCCCGGCCCCGTCGACGAAGACCACGCCCCGGATGTCGGTGAACGCGTCCTTCCGCATGCGCCGGAGACCGTCGGGAATCTGGAAGGCACCCCAGTCGCTGCGCCCGGCGACGAACAGCGCCGGGCAGTCGATGGTGCGGCCGGCGAAGAGCGCGAGACCGCGCGCAAGCGCGCCGTTCATGCGGTTGCGGTACCATTGCAGACCGCCCTGGAAGCCCGTGCGCGCGTACTCGGCGGCGTAGAAGCCGAGTTCCGCGTCGGTGAGCCATGGGCAGGGGGCACCGGCCGGGGGCCGCTCCGGCGCGACCGCCGTCGGCATGTCGAGCGCGAGCGGCATGACGTAGTAATGCGGCAGGCGTGCGAGCTCCTGCGCCGACCAGGCGGCGAGCTCGCCGGGCCGGTTGCCCGGCCAGTCCGCGCTCTTCATGTGGAAATAGGCGCGCAGGAAGGCGGCGACGCCGTCGGGTTGGCCGCGCATGTCGGCGTCGGCCGACCGGGTCGCGAAGTAGGCGTGGTAGTGCTTGCGCGGCGGGTCGAGCGCGGCCAGCGCGGCATGGATGGGATCGTCGGCCGGCGCCGGGCCCAGCGGCCAGCGCGGGGCGCCGGCGAAAGGCGCGCTCATGATCGCCACCGCGCGAAACAGGTCCGGGCGCACCAGGGCGCAGGCGGCGGCCACCGAGGCGCCCATGTCGTGGCCGATCACGGCATCGATGCGCGCGATATGCAGCGCCCCCAACAGCGCAACCATGTCGCGCACCAGGTTGAGGATGCCGAAAGGAGCGAGGTCGTCGTCGTAGCCTGCCGGTGCGCCCCCGGTGCGGCCGTAGCCGCGTCCGTCCGGCGCGACGACGTGGTAGCCGGCCCCGGCCAGCGACGGCATCAGCTTGCGCCAGGAAAAGGCCAGCTCGGGAAAGCCGTGCAGGAGCAGGAGGACGGGCCGGCCCGGCTTTCCGCATTCCAGCACGTGCATGGGGATGCCGTTCACGTCGGCGAGCACGCGGGCGCGCACATCGGACGGCAGCATGTCGGTGGGAGCAGGTGCGATCACGATGTCCGCCTCGGCCAGCTTGGAACGCGAGGGCCTCGCCCCCTAAAGGGAACGTTCCCGGTGGGATGACGTCGCCGCTCATTCCGCGAAGGCATGGCGTCCAGCGCGGAAAAGAAAGGCCGGAACCCCTCGGTCGTCATCCCATCGAGCGAAACAGGTACTCCGTCCTGCCGGGCGTGGCCCAAGCCAATCATCGAAAGACGACGGGATTGCTCACGCACCTGGGTACGGCTCATGGGGTCGGCGACGTCCTCGTGGATGGCCAGTTCGATCCGGCTCGCCAGCTCGAGCATTTGGGGTTCACGAAGCCATCGCGGGTCGATCGGCTGCGACGCCGTCGCCCCTTGCGGCGCGGCCAGCGCGCAACTGAAGCGGAAGCCGTGTTGGGCCCCTTCGATGCTCTGCGGTGCGCGCTCGTTCGCGAGGGTGAAGCCCCGCGGGAACGTCCCGATGCGCAGGTTGACGATGGATGCGCCGGCCCGCGCGGGGCGGCGATGGCGGAAGTGCGGATCGGCGCGGCTGTTGACCGCCGACCGGCTCCGAAGACGCCTGCACGGGCTTGCATCGGCATGCAGCCGTCGCAAGGGTTTGGTGGCGAGACCTGTCGGTTGTGCGCTCATGCCGGTCATCGGCGGCACCCCGAGCCGTATCGAAAAGAGGATTCACGGGCCAGGGGCTGGAATGGGCGTGCCGATTGTTCGCCTGCACCCGCTGTCCATTCCAAGGCCGCCGCCCGGACGATCCGCTCCTGCCGGGAAACACGTTCGGCGCAGCAAGGCCCAGCTGGCGCGCGGCCCCGTCACGCGACGCAACGCATCACTCGGATGTTCCGCAGGTCCCCCATCCGGGCGGTCTGCCTGGGCGGCGTCAGTTGCGTGGCTGGGCGACGGTTCGCAGGTAGGGGCGCA
>CAXTFM010000193.1:0-5827 GCA_964243435.1 uncultured Beijerinckiaceae bacterium | reverse complement strand
ACGCGGCCCTGGCCGCGGGCGTGGTGTTCGTTCTCGGCGCGGCGATCGACGCGCTCGCCGCGCTGGGGCACCGCCGGGCGGCGCAGGCCCTCGCCGGCCATGCCCGCGCGCAGGCCGTCGCGGCGGCCCACCCGCCCGACACGGCAACGGCCCGATCCCCTTCCCACACACCCGGAGACGTCGCACCATGACGCATATCGCCAGCACCGCCCTCACCGGCCTCGTCTTCGTGACCGCCTGGACGGTCGCGTGGTTCACCTTCATCGCGCCGCTGCTGCGCCGCTACGCGGTGGTCGCCGGCCTGGCGCAGCGCATCGCGGCGGCGGAAAGCCTGCCGCACCGCATCGCGCTGTGGTGCGAAGCGAAGAAGACGCTCGCCGTGGCGTTCCTGATGTCGCTCCTCGCCGCCGCCAAGGGCGCGCTCGACACCGGGCTCGCGAGCGTGGCCGGCGTACAGGGGGCCGACCTCGCGCCGCTGCAGGACAGGGGCCTGTGGAGCGCCTTCTTCGGCGACATCGCCACCCTGCACATCGTCGCCGCCCTCAGCCTGCTCGCCGCCTTCCTGACCCTGAAGGGCAAGGTGGCGGCGGCCGCCATCACCCCCAGGGGCTGACCGCCATGTTCACCCTGGTCCAGCAGCTCGTCACCGGGCTGGTGTCGGGCGTCGTCGGCCCGCTCTTCACCTGGCTCAACAAGAAGCAGGACGCGCAGCTCGCCGGCTTCCAGACCGCGGCGGGGATCGACGCCGCCGCCTACCGCGCATGGCTCGACTACCTCGTCGCCGTCGGCCAGCAGAAGGCGGCGGCGAACGCGTGGTGGGGCGCCAAGCTGCTTTACCTCGGCGTCGGCGGCACGGCGGCGCTGCACACCGCCGCGATCTTCCTCGACTCCACGGTCAGGCTCGGTTGCGGGCACTACGGCTGCCTCGCCGTGCCGCCGCTGCCGACGGCCTATGCCGACTACGAGCGCGTGGTCGTGTACTCGCTCTTCGTCGTCTCGACGCTCGGGCCGCCGGCCTCCGCCGTCACCGCGTGGCTGCACCGCAGGTAGCCGCGACACACCGCAACCAACGGGATCGGGCGCCCATGAGCCTGCGAAGGACGGAGGACCCGACCTGGAGCGACGACCAGCGCGGCGCCCTCGTCGCGCTGATCGACATCCAGCCCGACCTCAGCGAGATCGTCGATGACCGCAAGCAACGCCACAAGTTCTGGCACTGGACGCGGCGGGTCACCCACGCCGTCGTCGAGTTCCTGAAATGGGCGGCGATGATCGGCGCCGCCGTCGGCATCCTCAAGGCCGGGCTGCAAGGCTGGCTCAAGTGACGTCGGCCGAACCCGCCCCCTCCGCACCGAGGACAGCCCCCGTGACGCTTGCCCCCGTGACGCTTGCCCCCGCGACCCTGGCCCCGGTGACCTTGGCCGTGCGCCTCCTCGCGGTGGTGGTGGTGCCCCCCGTCGCGTGGTGGACGCTGGACCGGTCGCCGGCGGTCAGCGTCGACGCCGTCGAGGTCCTCACGGCGGACGTGCCGCGCGGCGGCAGCCTCAGGATGCGCTACCACATCAACTTCCTGCGCCGCTGCTCGGGCGACGGCAACCGCTTCTTCCTCGACGCGGCGCGCGTGCCGATCCCGGCCGAGGCCTACAGCTTCCGCGACGGCATCGGGCGCAACGGGCAGCCGGTGCCGCTCGACAACCCGCAATGGGTGCCGGTCGAGGCGGTGGTGCCGGGGCAGGCGACGCCGGGCGCGGCCGAGTACCAGAACGTGACGGACTTCTTCTGCAACCCGTTGCAGCGCTACCTCCGCCGCTTCGGCATCCCCTTCGCCTACCCGCTCATCCGCTTCACCGTGACGGATGCGCCGCCGGTGCTGGCGCGCCCGCCGGTCACCGCCTTCCAGCCGGTCACCCACGACCTCGACCTGCGCGACCGCGCCAACCTCGTGCTGCCGGCAAAGGAGCAACGGCGATGAGCGACGACTGGGGCGAACACTTCGACTGGGCCCGCCTCGGCCGGCGCTCGGACGAGAAGATCCGGGCGATGCGCGCGGGCGCGGGGGGCCGCCACGCCGACCTCGACGTCTACGCCGCCGCGCTGGCCCTGAGCATGCGGCTGTACCGGCCTCTCGTGCTGCTCGGCAGGCTCATCAACTACGCCGTCGCCGTCGCCCTGCTCGCCGCGAGCGGCTGGGGCGTGTGGATGCTCGGCGAGCACGAGCGCGAACCGGTCGACTTCCTTGAAACGCAGGTGCTGACGCCGGACGCGCGGCCGGGCGGCACCATCGCCGTGCGCTTCGACATCAACCGCCGCAAGGTGTGCCAGGTCGATCCCGACTACGCCATCATCGGGCACGATGCGGAGGGCAACGACAACCACAAGTTCACCTTCGCCGCCCAGCACCTCGACGTCGGCGGCCCGCTCGGCCACGACCCCTTCGTGCGGACCTTCACGCTGCCGAAGGAGCTTGCCGCCGGCGAGGCGCGCTTCCGCGTGGGGTGGTCGTGGGTGTGCCCGTTGAACTTCGTCGACCTGATGTTCCCGCGCCAGAGCGACGTCAAGGACATCCCCTTCACCATTCGCCCGGCCATCATCAGCCCGGCGCAGTGACGCCGAGCCGTCCCAGCGCCGGCAGCTTGATCGCCGGGCGGCGCAGGTCGAGGCCGGCCACGGCACCGAGCAGGTTGACCTCGACGCCCTCGATCCAGCCCACCGTGAGGCCGAGATAGCCGCCGAGGTTCAGCCGGAGCCCGGTGCCGGAGGGCGTCCAGCCGAACCAGTGCCCGTCATAGGGGAAATCCTTGCCGATGGCGGTCGGCGGCAGGGTCGCGGTGATGGCGGGCACCGCCGCCATCACCGCGGCGACGAAGGTGTTGGAGTTCGGCCCCGGCCAGGCGCGGTAGTCGCCGAGGTGGCCGTAGCGGTAGCCGGCGACGGTGGCGCGGATGGACGGGATCATCGCCGCCGCGGCCTCGCCGTCGGCGGCGAACACGACCGACGGCGCCGCGCCGAACCACAGCCCGTCCGGCACGAAGCGGTCGATCCAGATGGGATCGCCCCAGGCGGTGTAGTCGAAGCGCTGGTACGCCCGCGCCCCCGCCTCCTTGACCACGACCCAGCTGTGCGTCGCGACGATGCCGCGCCAGCTCACCGTGCGGGCGGAAAGGATGCGCACGATTGCCGCCGGGTGCGCCCGCGCTTCCGGCAGCAGGCCGGCGCTGGAACGGTCCGCCGTGCGCCAGCCGGCGCCGGTGCCGTCCCAAGCGTAGGCCAGCGCCGACACCGCCACCGGCGCGACGAAGACGAGCAGGAAGGCGAGGGCCAGCACGCGCACGCTCCCCAAGGTTTAAAGCAGGCTGCGCTGGCGCGGCGCGGGCGCCGGTCCGGCACCCCGCCTCGCATCGCGCCCGGTGCCTCCACCTTTCGCCCCCTCGGCAACCGGCGGCGCGGCGCCGTCCTGCCGGGCGCCCGTCGCGACGACGCGCAGGACGTCGTCGGGGAGCGGGCGCTGCAACGCGGACGCCTCCGCCCAGGGCGCGCGCAGCCACGCGTCCCATTCCTCCGCCGTGGTGAGGATCACCGGCATCGCCTTGGGGTGCACCGGCCCGACCACGCCGTTGGCCTGGGTGGTAAGGAAGCCGTACAGCCTGTGCGCGCCCTCCACCGGCGCCGACTTGGGGCCGCGCGTGCCCTGCCAATCCGTCCATACGCCGGCGAAGGCGAAGAGCGGGCGGGTGTCGTCGAGCGCGAACCAGGTCGGCGTCTTGCGCGGCTTGGTGTCGGCCCACTCGCAGAACGAGGTCGCCGGCACCAGGCAGCGATGCTGCGGCGCGAGCCAGCGCCGCCAGTGCGGGCTCCGGGTGTTGCGGATGTTGGTCACGGGGCCGCCGCCGGTCGCCGCTGGGCCCGGCATGCCCCAGCGCATCAGGGCGAGCCGGCGCCCGCCATCCCCAACATGGACGACCGGCGCCGTCGCGTCGGGGAACACGGCCGGCATCGGCGGCAGGTTGCCGGTCAGGTCTTCGGCGATGTTCATCAGCCGGCGCATCGCCTCCTGCCCGCGCATGATGCTGTAAAGGTTGCACATGGTCCGGTTCAGCTCCCGTCGAGCAGTTGCAGGGTGCGTTCGTCCGCGCGCCCCGCGCAGAAGCGGTCGAGCGCGTCCCGGAACACGTCGCCGCCGGCGACGGCGGCGAACAGCGTCATCGACGAGGCGAACTTGACGTCGTCGGGCGCGCCGAAGATGTCGTGGCGCGTCCGTCCCTGCGTCGCGAGCACGGCCTGCGTGCAGGCGCGCAGCCGCGCGCCCAGCAGCGCGTGGGCGAGGTAGGCGCGGGCCTCGGCGCGCGCGCCGATGCCGTAGAACTGCGCCGTCGGCGAGGCGCCGAGCCCGCGCATCTGCGGGAACACGAACCACATCCAGTGGCTGCGCTTGCGCCCGTCGCGCAGCTCCGCCAGCGCGGCGTCGTAGCTGCCGGCCTGCGCGGCGACGAAGCGGTCGAGGTCGAACGGATCGTCGCGCACGTCGAACTCCTCGCCGGCATGGCCAGCCCATCCATTCGACCGCGCCGCAGGCAACCGTCGCGTCATCCGCCGAGCGGCGGATGGAACCAGCCCTCACGCGTTGCGATCTAATCATTCGAGCAACGATGCGCCAATGCGGAACGGGATGGCAGCGCATGACCACCAGCGCGGAGGCTTTCGAGTTCAGGGCCGGCGACCGCGTGACCTTGTCGGACGACGACTGGGCGCTCGTCGCGCGCGACATCGTGCTCGTCGACGCCGAACCCGTCCCCGGCTCGACGCAATGCGTCGTCACGGACGGGAGCGAACTGCGCGTGGTGTGCCGCTTCGACCTGCGGCGCCGCTAGCGCGCGATCCCCCACGCTTTCTTCAGCAGGCGCGCCCATAGTGCCGCATGCCGAATCGCTCCCCTGGCGCGCTGCCGCACCGCCTCGTCGCCCTGTTCCTCGACATGATCGCCGCCGAGCGCGGCGCGGCGGTGAACACGCTGGACGCCTACCGGCGTGACCTTTCCTCCTACGTCGTCGCCCTGGCCGGGCGCGGGCGTGGTCCGCTCGATGCGCGGACGGATGACCTGCGCGCCTACCTCGCGACGCTGGAGGCGGCCGGCTTCAAGCCGACCTCGGCGGCACGGCGCTTGTCGGCGATCCGGCAGTTCCACCGCTTTCTCGTCGCCGAGAACAAGCGCGCCGACGATCCTTCGCAGATCCTCGAAGGCCCGCGCCAGGGCCAGCGCCTGCCCAAGATCCTGTCCGTCGGGGAGATCGACCGCCTGCTCGCCGTGGCCCGCGAACAGGTCGCGCTGGCTGTTCCCGACGCGGCGGGGACGGCCGGCGACGCCGAAGGCGGGATCAGTCCGGGCGGCGGCGGTCACCTGCGCGCCGCACGCATGAACGCGCTCCTTGAGCTGCTCTACGCAACGGGGCTGCGCGTGTCGGAACTGGTGTCGCTGCCGCGCCACGCCCTGCGCGGTCGCGATCCGATGGTGTCGATCAAGGGCAAGGGCGGGCGCGAGCGGCTCGTCGTCGTCGGCGAGCCGGCGCGCGCCGCGGTCGCCGCCTACCGTGCCGCGCTCAAGGCGCGCCATCCCGGCGCCGTCGTTGGCAAGGACGACGGTCCCTGGCTGTTTCCGGCAGAGTCGGACAGCGGCCACCTCACCCGACAGGCCTTTGCGCGCGACCTCAAGGTGGTGGCCGCCGCCGCCGGCATCGCGGGGCACCGCATCAGCCCGCACGTGCTGCGCCACGCCTTCGCCAGCCACCTGCTGCAGAACGGCGCCGATCTGCGCATCGTGCAGGAACTGCTC
>CAXTFM010000192.1:0-5831 GCA_964243435.1 uncultured Beijerinckiaceae bacterium | reverse complement strand
TGCTCGCCTTGTTCGAGGAGACCATCGCGATCGGCCGAGCGATTCCTTCGAAGCCGATACCGACCACTGGTCACGCCTGATCTGGCAGGCGCGTTAAGAAGCGTCCGGGGCGGCCGCGCTCCCGCCCCAGGTCAGAGCCAAGTCGAGTTCGCCCCGTGCGACGGACTCGGCCAGCACGCCCGTGCGCTCCACCCTGATCTCCATTCGCGTATCGGTTCTGCGCGCATCGTAGGATTGTGAAGGCGCATGTTGATGGCGCGACAGGCCTAAACCCAAACCATTGACAACAGAGATGCTTTGTTACATGTAAAATGTATGAGTGCTTCTTTGCATCTTCGTTCCGGGCAGGCCCAAGCCGTCGCTTTCGACCTGCTCACCGCCCTGCTCGACTCATGGACCGTGTGGAACCATGCCGCCGAGTCGGACGGTGACGGCCTGCGCTGGCGGCGTGCCTACCTCCGCCTCACTTACGGGTGCGGCGTCTACCGCCCCTACGAGGACCTTGTGCGCGAGGCGGCTATCGAGGTCGGCTTGGATGAGCGCCATGCAGCGGCGCTGACAGCGCGCTGGGATGAGCTCCAGCCTTGGCCCGAGGTCTGCGCCGTGCTGGGTGCCCTCGCTCGGCGTGGCTTGCCGCTGGCGATTGTCACGAACTGCTCGGTGCCGCTCGGCCGGGAGGCGGCGGCGCGCGTCGGCGTGCCCCTCGCGGCCGTGGTCACGGCGGAGGAGGCCGGCTTCTACAAGCCGCGGCCCGAACCCTACCGCGCGCTGCTGGAGCGCCTCGGCACCGATCCCGCCCGAACGCTCTTTGTCGCGGGGTCGCCGGCGGACATTCCCGGCGCGTCGAGCGTCGGCATGCCGGTGTTCTGGCACAACCGCGCCGGTCTGCCCTTCGTCGCCGATGCCGCACGGCCCCTGCTCGTGGCCGACACGCTCCACCCCTTGGCGGAGCTGATGTGATGGACGCCGCGCCCTTCGCCGGCGTGGAGACCCCGCGCCTGCTGCTCGACCGCGACCGGCTGGAACGCAATGTCGCGCGCATGCGGCAGCGCTGCGCCGATCTCGGCGTGGCGCTGCGCCCTCATGTCAAGACGGCCAAGTCGCGCGAGGTCGCACTCATCGCCGCCGGCGGCGCCCCCGGTCCGATCACCGTCTCCACTCTCGCCGAGGCGGCGTATTTCGCCGCGAGCGGCTGGCGCGACATCCTCTACGCCACGGCGATGGTGCCCGGCAAAGTCGCCCATGCCGCTCGCATCCAGGGCAAGAGCGGCGCGCGCCTGACGCTTGTCACCGATGACACCCGGGCGGCGCTCGAGGTCGGCGCCGCGGCGGCGGCCCAGGGCGCCGGCTTCGCGTGTCTGGCGGAGGTAGACTGCGGCGAGCACAGGAGCGGCGTGGCACCCGCCTCTGACGAACTCGACGCCGCGGCGGCTGCAATCGCCGCCTCGGGGCTAAGGCTGGCCGGCGTCATGACCCATGCCGGCCATTCCTACGCCGAGCGCGAGCCCGCCGCCCTGCGCGCGGTGGCGGAGGCCGAGCGCGCCGCGGCCGTCACATCGGCCGAGCGGCTGCGCGCCGCCGGACACGCCTGCTCTATCGTCAGCGTCGGCTCGACGCCGACCGTGCTCCATGCCGCGCACCTCGACGGCGTCAGCGAGGTCAGAGCCGGCATCTACCTGTTCAATGACTTGGCGCAGCTATCGCGCGGCGTTTGCGCCGAGGCCGACCTCGCCGTCAGCGTGCTCGCCACGGTGATCGGCCACCAGCGCCGCGGCCCGAGCCTGGTGCTCGATGCCGGCGCTCTTGCCCTGTCCAAGGACCTCTCGGCCAACCGCTTCCTTCCCGACGCGCAGTACGGCTGGGTTTGCAATGCGACAACGCTGCAACGCTTCCCTGGCCTTTCGGTCGCGACCGTGCACCAGGAGCACGGCGCCGTGCCGGTGCCAGACGAGGGTTGGTTTCAACGCTTGCCGGTCGGCAGCCACGTCCGCGTCTTGCCCAACCACGCATGCCTGACCGGCGCGGCCTACCCAGCCTACGATGTGGTCACCAATGGACGCGTGGTGGACCGCTGGGAACGGACCGGCGGCTGGTGAGCACGGAAGGGCAAGCAATGACGAAGCTGGTCGAGGTGCGTTGTGCCGCGGCGCCGCCGCCTGGCGGGCACTACGCGCAAGGCGTGCTACACGGCGCAACGCTCTACGTCTCCGGCCAGCTCGGCCTCGTCCACGGCATGGTGGTCGAGACGGGCGCCGCCGAGCAGGTGACCTTCGCGCTGGGTAACGTCGAGCGCATCGCTCGCGTGGTTGGAGCGGGGCGCGGCAACGTGGTGAGCTGTACCGTGTTCGTCGCTGGCATCGAGCACTGGGACAAGATCAACGAGGCCTACGCCGCCTTCTTCGGCGCGCACCGGCCCGCGCGCTCGATCGTGCCCTGCGGGCCGTTGCACTTCGACTGCAAGGTCGAGGTCGAGGCCGTCGTGGCGGTAAGCGCATGACGGCGCCGCCGCCCAGCTTCGCCGGGGATGTTCAAGCCTCCGTATCCGGAGGGTCGGCATTGCGGGCTACGATGCTCGCCGTCGATCGCCTCGTGCTGGGCTACGGAACTGGAGCCGCCTTCGTGCCCGCCGTGCAGGACGTCTCCTTCGCTGTGCGCCGCGGCGAAACGGCGGTGCTGCTCGGGCCGTCGGGCTGCGGCAAGAGCACGATTCTGAAGACCGTTGCCGGCTTCCTCAGCCCTTTGGCGGGGGAGGTCCGCGTCGCCGGCCGTCCCGTGACGAAGCCCGGCCCCGACCGCGCCGTGGTGTTCCAGGAGTTCGACCAGCTTTTTCCTTGGCGCAGCGTACTCGACAACGTCTCCTACCCCCTGCGGCGCACCGGCCGGGGCCGCCGCGAGGCCGACGAGCGTGCCCGGCACTGGCTTGGCGTTATGCACCTCGGCCACGCGGCGAACCGCTTTCCGCACCAGCTGTCAGGCGGCATGAAGCAGCGCGTCGCCATCGCCCGCGCGCTGGCGCTGGAACCCGCCGTGCTGCTGATGGACGAGCCGTTCGGGGCGCTCGACCCGCGCACGCGGTTGCGGCTCCAGCTCGAGTTCCTCGACCTTGCCGCCCGCACCGACGCCACCGCGCTCTTCGTGACACACTCCATCGCCGAAGCCGCGCTGGTCGGCTCCGACATCCTGATCCTGGACGGCACGCCGTCGTCGGTCCGCGCGGTGGTCGATGCCCGCGACGTGACCGAACCGGGCTCCCCTGCCGCGCTCCGGGTCGTTCAGGAGGTCGCGTCGCTGATGGGACACGAGGGAGGGCACGCCCATGGCGAATGACGCAGCCGCAGCCCCTGCCGCGCGTCGCGTGCCGCGCTGGCGCGACCTGCCCGTAGTCTTCCGCCGCGGCGCGCAGTTTCTCCTGCTCCTCGCGCTCTGGCAGGTCTACGTCGTCTGCTCGGAGGTAGACCCGCTCGTGTTCCCGGCGCCGCTCGACGTCGGCCGCGCCCTCGTCCTTGGCTGGACGACGGGCGACCTTGCCCGCGCCACAGGTGCGACGCTCTGGCTGCTGCTGCTGAGCCTTGCCTTTGGCGGCTTGCTCGGCCTCGCCTTCGCCGTGTTCTCGCGCCTGAGCCTTTTTGCCGACGACGGGGTCGAACTGCTCACGGGCATGCTCAACCCGCTGCCGTCCGTCGCCATGTTGCCGATTGCCATCATCTGGTTCGGCCTCAACGTCAACGCGCTGCTTTTTGTCGTCATCAACGCCGTGGTGTGGCCGGTGACGCTGAACATCGGAACGGGCTTCCGCACCGCCAACCCGACCCTGGTCAACGTCGGCCGGGTCATCGGCCTATCCTGGTGGCGCATGGTGACGGACGTGCTGTTCCCCGCCGCGCTGCCCCATACCATGACCGGTATCAAAACGGGGCTCGGCTATGGCTGGCGCACCATCATCGCCGCCGAGCTCGTGTTCGGCATCTCGGGCGGAAAGGGCGGCCTCGGCAATTTCCTCAACGACGCCCGCACCTTTCTGCGCACGGACGATGTCTTCGCCGGGATCGTCACCGTGGCCGCTATCGGCGTGCTGCTCGAGGCCGCCTTCAACCTGATCGAGCGCCGCACGGTGGTGCGGTGGGGCATGAAGCAGGCCTCGGCCACGCAATGAGGATCCCCATGCCGACACGCCGTTCCCTCGTGACGGGCGCGCTCTCCGCCACCGGCACGCTCGCCTGCCCCGCCATCTGGACGGCGCGGGCCGCAGCCGGCTCAAAGCTCGTCATCGCCACCCAGCCGGGGCTTGGCTACGCACCGCTCATCGTGGTCAAGCAGAACCGCTGGCTGGAGGAGGCCGTGCCCGGGCTGCAGGTGGACTGGCGGGTGATCTCGTCCAGCATCGCCATCCGCGAGGCCATGCTCGCCGGCGAGGTCCAGGTCGGCTGCGGCAGCGTCGCCCCGTTCTTGGTCGGCCGCGATCGCGGCTTCCGCACCCGGCTGGTGTCGGCGCTGAACACGGTCGAGCTTTGGCTCCTGACGAACGATACGCGCGTCCGCTCCGTGCATGACCTCGGGCCGGCGGACAAGGTTGCTGTGGTCGGGGCTGACACCAACCAGGCTTTCCTTGTGCGCAAGGCCGCGCAGCAGGCCTTCGGCGACGCCAAGGCGCTCGACCCAGCCATGCTGTCCATGCCGCACCCCGACGCGCTCCAGGCGCTGCTGACGGGGCAGGTCGCCGCCTATGCCGGGGCACCGCCGTTCCAGGAAGCCGCCGTGGCCCGCGGCGCGCGGCGCCTCGCCTCGTCGCGCGACCTGTTCGGCCCCATGACCTTCAACGTGTGCTTCGCCCGCGAACAGCTAGCAACCCAGGATGGGCCGGCCCTCAAGGCGCTTCAGGCGGCGATCGCCCGCGCCATCGCGATGCTCGCCTCGCAGCCGGGGGAGGCTGCGGCGCTACTCGCGCGCGACAGCGGCCAGCCCAGGGCCGCGTTGGAAGCGCAGCTCGCCCAACCCGAGACGGTGTTCACGGCAACCCCCGCCGGCGTCGAGGCGCTCGGCACCTTCATGCTCGACACCCGCTTCCTTCGCGCGCCCGCCGGCCGACTGGATGAGCTGACGTTTCGCCTGTAGGTGAGGCCCATGATGGCCCTCGCCGCCCTGAAACCCACGGCTCGCATCGTGGACAGCGTCCACCATGCCCTGCGCGAGGCGATCCTTGCCGGCACGCTAAGCCCGGGGCAGGCGCTGTCCGTGCCCGAACTCGCCCGTCAGCTCGACGTGTCGCGCAGTCCGGTGCGCGAAGCCGTGCTCGCCCTCGTCGCCGATGGGCTCGCGGTGGAGCAGCCCCGACGCGGCGTCGCCGTGGTCGTCATCGACGCCGCAGACCTGCTCGAGATCCATGAGGTTCGAGAGTGCGTCGAAGGGCAGGCCGCCAGGCTCTGCGCCGAACGCGCCTCAAACGCGACGGTTCGTGCCTTGTCCGCCGTACTCACGCAGCAGGCCGCCATCGTGAAGTGCGACGACGCTGCGGGATGGTATGACACCAATGCATCGTTCCACGGCCTCATCGCGGAAGGCGCCGGCAACCGGCGCCTTGCCGAAGTGCTCCTGGCGTTGCAGCGCCAAATGCGCCTCGGCCTGCGCAGCGTATCGTCGGAGCCGGAACAGCGCCGGCGTGGCCTGGGCGAGCACAGCGCCATCCTTGACGCGCTTATTGCGCAGAAAGGGGACTTGGCGGAGCGCGTGATGCGCGATCACATCCTGCGCACCAGGGCGACACTCGCCAAAAGTCTTGAGCTGGTTCCGAAAGGTCCTGATGGTCAACGATGCTGAATGGACGTCCGCCTTGC
>CAXTFM010000191.1:0-5833 GCA_964243435.1 uncultured Beijerinckiaceae bacterium | reverse complement strand
GAGGTGGGCGGCGAAGCCGGCCGGCTCCGTGCCGCAGGGCGGCGCCGAAACGGCCGCGGCACCAGCACGTTGCTGTCGACGAAGGCGATCCAACCGTGGGCGGCGTGGCGCCAGCCCTTCACCATGTTGTTGAGCTTGGGGTTGGCGCCGATGCCGTCCTCGCCGACGAGGAGGCGCGCCGGCACGTGGCGGTGCGCGGCGAGCGCCGCCTCGACGAGCGGGATCACGGGATCGCGGGGTGAGGCGACGCAGAACAGCAGCTCGAACACCGGGGCGTCCAGCGCGAAGGAGGCGGCGATCGTCCGCTGCGAGAAGGGCTCGACGCCGCAAAGGGGGCGAACGACCGTCACCGCCGGCACCTCCGCGTCCGGGTCAGTGCGGCCTGCGCCAGGCCGACACCGCAGCCCCGCGACGGCAAGCGTCGCGACATGCGCCGCAAGAAAGAAAGCGGCGAGGAGGCACAGAATGGTCGCGAGCACTGCACCTCGGTTAGTGGGTCGACGCGACGGCGTGATGACGAATGTGCTTCGATGAAAAGTCCGCGCCCCATCGGCGCCGGGCGTCTCCTTTCATGAAGTGGCGGGCGGGAAGCGTCGCTGCGGCACTGTTGCCGAAGCGCGATCGAAGGCAGGCCTGGTCCGGTGCCGCTCACCCTCGGACCGCGCGCGACGTGGAGGTCAGTTCGACGCGATGCCGTGCAGGGTGCGGAGCGCATCGGCGGCGCGGGCAAGCGGAGGCCGCAGGACGATCGCGCAGAGGGTCAGGAACACGAGCTGCGACGCGAGGCCGACTGATCGGAAGGGCATGGATGCGGGCTCAACGATGGCGACGGGAATGCCGTAGGGCACCTGCGTGACCGGCCGGTGACTGCGTGCCACTCCCAGCGAGAGTGCGGTCGCGGCTCACTGGAGTCCGGCACGATGGACTCGTCCCCGACCTGCCGACGGTCTGTTCCGTCGAACGCGGGCGGATCGTGCCGCGCAGGCGAGGAAGGGCTCGGTCGCGCGCCAGCTCACGCAATATGGCCGATGGCGGCCCTTCAACGGCTCGATTGCAATGCCGCTGACACAAGCATCAGGCATGAACTCCGCCGTGATGCGCGAAGCGTCCGAGCCCCACAATGCGATTTTTCGATCTGGCCATTCGCTTCATCGCCGCACTTTCCGAGGCCTCGACCGAGATTTCTGGATCGGTCGCGGTTGCTCCCGGTGCAAGATTCACCCCGACGCTGGAACCCGGCCTCGGTGGTGACCAGGACGGCGCGCTCGCCGGGCAGGACAGCCGCGACGAGGCGGGCGGCCCTTGTGAAGGCGACGCGCCTCTTGACACCTGTACGACCTCGAGCGGCTGCGTCGAAGGCAAGCCGTGGAACGGCAGCAGGTAGAAGCCCGTGGGCGAGCGGTGGCACGACGGCAGCGCAGGAGACGCCGATTACGGTGCGATCGGACGCGCCTACGCCGCACATCGACAGCCGGAGCCGGCGATCGTCGCGGTCGCCGAACGCCTGCCCTTTCCCGACAAACAGTACGACACCGCCGTCACGACCTTCACCGTGCTTCGATGGGTGCGGCTCACCGATCAGCCCTGGCGCATTATGAGCCTCGGACTACGCACCTGGGCTCACGAGTGCTGATCAGCGCAGGTTGGGATGAGTTGTCGCTGCTGAAACGCCAGCCCAGCGCGCATTTCGTCCATATCGGCTCCGGGCTCGCCTTCGTGCCGCTCGCGCGCGTACCGGTCTACTGCGCGACCAAGGCGGCCGTGCACTCGTTCACCGTATCGCCGCGCCGGCAGCTCGCCGGCACGCCGGTCAGGGTGGTGGAGATCATGCCACCCGCGGTGGAGACGGCACTCCACCGCGGTCAGCGCAGCAAGCCCCCGCGCGCCATGGCGCTCGACGCCGTTGGCGTAGCCGCCATGGCCGGCCTCGATGCGGGCCGGCCGGAGGTCGCGGCCGGCTTGGCCAAGGTGCTGCGTGCCGGCGCGCGCTCCAACCCCGGCCTGTTCCTCGGCATCGTCAACAAGGCACGCGAGCGGACCTAATGGCCTGCCAACGTCCGCAATCCGGAAAGCTCGGAGAAATCTCAGACGACTGGCATGGGCGCGGATCCGACGGCGCAGTTTGGCCGAGGGTCGATCTCCCGGTCTTGAACCGAGGCCGGTCGGACGCAGACATCGGCCTCCGTGATCAGGTCGACGTCAGCGCACTCGTCGCGAGCGCCGCATCCACCCGTTATCGTCTGTCCCTTTGCATCCGAACGGGACAGGCTGGCGGCGCGCCTGCCGGAGCGTGCTCGGGGGCGGCGCACGCGCCTCAGTACTTCATGCCTTGGAGGTCTGCGATCAGACCGGGACCGGTCGTCCGCCATCCGAGCTCCGCGCGCGTCCAAGCGCTCGACGCCGGCAGGTCCAGGCCGGCGAAGGCCGTCAACCACCCGAAGTGCTCCGGCGCCTTCTCCGCTGATAGGGAAACCACCGGCACCTTGAGCCCCGCTCCGACCACCTCCGCGATCTCGCGAACGGCGATACCCTCTTCGGCGACCGCGTGGTAGCGCGCGCCGGCTTCGCCCTTCTCCAGCGCCAGCCGGTACAGCCGCGCGACGTCGTCGACATGCGCTGCGGGCCATCGGTTCGCGCCGTCGCCGACAAAGGCCGAGACGCCCTTTGCGCGGGCGATCTCGACGAGCGGCGTGATGAGGCCCTGCTTAACCGTGTCGTGGACCTGCGGCAGGCGCATCACGATGACGGAGACACCCTTGGCTGTCTGCTCGGCGCCGGCCTTTTCCGACGCGACGCGCGGGATGGGGTGGTCCCAGTCGACCACGTCCTCGCTCGCGAGGCAGCCGGGCCCGGCACTGCCCAGGCCGGTCCCCGAAGTGATGACGAGCGGCCGGTTAGAGCCGGCGAGCGCCCCACCCATCGCCTCGATTGCGCGCCGATCCTTGTCGCAGTTCGCCACGAAGTTCGCGAAGTCGTGGTCGAAGGCGGTGTGGATCACCGCGTCGGCCTGTGCCGCGCCGCTCGCTAAGCTGTCCGGGGCCTCGAGATCGCCGAAGTGCACGTCGGCGCCGGCCTCCTTGAGCCGCTTGGCGCCGGCGTCCGAGCGGACGAGGCCGAGCACCTGATGCCCGCCGGCGAGCAGTTCCGGCACGATCCGGGAGCCGATGAAGCCGGTCGCACCGGTGAGGAAAACGCGCATGGAAAGCTTCCGCTGTTGTTGGGAGGTCAGGTGTCGCCCGGCAGCGGAGCCTGTTAAAGTAGTGATCTCATCATCGTATAGCTGCCAACAGGATCGCCATGCCCAGCGGAACGGCCAGCAGGCTCGGGAGCTATCTCAGAAACCGCCGCACCCGGCTCGACCCGGCCGCCTTCGGCTTTCCCAGCGGACGTCGGCGGACGCCGGGGCTGCGGCGCGAGGAGGTCGCGAGCCGCGCCAACATCAGCCCGACTTGGTACACGTGGCTTGAGCAGGGCCGGGGCGGCGCGCCGTCGGCGGACGTCCTCAACCGCATCGCCGCCGGGCTGATGCTGACCGAGCCCGAGCGCGAGCACCTGTTCATGCTGGGGCTCGGCCGCCCGCCGGAGGTGCGCTACAAGCCCGTGAACGGGATCACGCCGCGTCTGCAGCGCGTGTTGGACGCGCTGGAGGTCAGCCCGGCGATCATCAAGACCGCCACCTGGGACGTGGTCGCCTGGAACCGCGCCGCCGCGGCGCTGCTGACCGACTACGGCATGCTTCCTCCCGAGCAGCGCAACATCCTGCGCCTCATGTTCGCCAACCCCCGCGTGCAAGCCGCACAGCAGGACTGGCACAGCGTCGCACGCTTCGTGGTCGGGGCGTTCCGAGCCGATGCCGCGCGCGCCGGCGCCAACGAGGAAATCGCCCTGCTCGTGGAGGAGCTGTCGCAGCTCAGCCCGGAGTTCGCCGCGCTGTGGCGCGACAATGAGGTCGTGGCGCATTGCGAGGGCCTCAAACGCATCAAGCACCCGGCCATCGGGCTTCTTGAGCTTGAGTTCTCCGCTTTCGCGGTCGACGGCCGCCCGGAACTCGGCATGGTCGTTTACAACCCCGCGACCGTGGCCGATGCCGAGCGCATCCGGTCGCTGGTGAGGTCGCGCACAGAATGATCCGGGGCGCGGATCGTAGCGGTCACGAGCATGCAGCACCCGCCGAAAGGTACTTTTCGGCTGCTGCCGGCCGATCGCGGAACGGCTGCTTTCGGCAGAACAGCGCAAAGTGCGGACATTCGCCATCGAGACAGCGTTGATCCCCGCTGCCCTCGCACCAAATGCGTTTCCATTTCGTGATGTACTTGGGGTTTAGAGTAGGCCGATGCGCGGACGCCGTTACGATGGGCTTTCTTTCCGGGGCAAAGCGATACCCGCCGCGTTCATGACGATGCGAGTTCGAGCGGCTCGCGTAAGGTGGTCACCGCAAGGAGCGTAAAAAGCGACGTCGTCGCGAGAAACAGGAAGACCGCATCCCAGCTTGAATAGTTCAGCACGACCCCGACCACGAAGGGAGCGAAGGCTCCGCCGAGCGCGCCGCCTGCATTGACGATCGCCGCCGCGAGCGGGGTCTTCTTCTTGGACGCAAGCCCCATCGGGTACACGAGAAACGTCGAAGATCCGAGGTTGAGCAGCACGCCGGTGGCAGTGAACAAAAGTGCCGATAGCGAGGGGTCGGCCGGCGAAGCGATCAGCCCGCACATCGTCACGATGGTCGCGGCCGACGTCAACAGCATCATCGGCTTGCGCCGTCCGCCCAGCAACTTGTCAGAGATGATGCCACCGAGGACGTTGCCGATGATGGCACCAATCCACGGCGTCGCGGCGACGAAACCCATCGCGGAAAGCGGGTACTTCTTCACGCTGACGAGGTAGGTCGGCACCCAGGTCATGATCGCATAGGCGATGCCGACAATGAAGAAGTAGCCGATCGCGCAGCCCCAAATGTCCCACGAGCGCAGCACCTCGCCGGTCGTTGCCAACGGCTCCTGAACGCGGGCGCGGATCAGTCGGTCGAGGCGCGGCATGCCCTTCGACCGCGCTGTTGGCCGGACACCGGAGCCGGCGGAGGCCCGCTCCGCGTCGATGTGCGAAACCTCTGCGTCCGAGCAGAACCGACCGCCTTCCGGCGTGTCCGCGATCAGGAACAGCCATGCGACCGCCAGCAGCAGGCCCGGCACCGCGAAGACGTAGAACACCTCGCGCCAGCCGACGTAAGAGATGATGAGGGCACACAGCGGCGGCACGAGCGCGGGCGCGACCTTCATGGCGGCTATGTACACTTCCGTCGCCGTGCCCTTCTCTTGCGGCGGGAACCAGCGATTGATGATCGGGAGGATGCCGATGTTGATCGGACCTTCGGCAAAGCCGAGCCCGGCGCGAAGGGCCTTGAGCTGCAGCGCGTTGCCGGAGAAGCCCATGAACAGCGTCGCGACCGAGGTTGCGATCATCGACAGGCTGAAGAGCCAACGCACGCCGAACCGCTGGTACAACAGGCTGAACGGCACCTGGATGGCGGCGTAGGCGATGTAGAACAGGCTCGCCAGTGCGCCGATGTCGGTATTCGACAGTCTGATCGTCCCCTGATGTCGCGGACACCTTTGAAATGCTTCTAGCGGGCGAGAAGGTGTTTGATGGCGAAGACGAGACGGGAGTTCACGCCTGAGTTCAAGCGAGAGGCGGTCGCATTGCTGGAAGCCAGCGGTCGGCCGCAGATGCAGATCGCAACCGAACTCGGGATCCAGCCATCGATGTTGAGGCAATGGCGGGCGACCGTGAACGGGGCTGCCTCCCGTCCACGTCCGGCAGGATCACCGCCGGCTTC
>CAXTFM010000190.1:0-5898 GCA_964243435.1 uncultured Beijerinckiaceae bacterium | reverse complement strand
GAACAGCGCGAGGAGCATGAAGAAGAAGGTGACCGAGCGATGGAGCACGCTCCACCAGATCTTCTGGCCGTGATACATCAGCGACTGGTTGTTGATCCGCGCGAATTGCGCGTGCGCGCCCTCGGGCGTCGCCAGGTGCTGCTGCCACCACAGGATCGCCGCATCGCGTCCGAACGGCAGATGGAGCAGCCATTGCGGCACCGGGATACCGTTCTCCCGCGCGTTGGCGAACCAGTGCGCGACGTCCTGCGCCTCGGCGGCGCGGAGGTGGCGCTCGCCGCGCTGCGCGCCGCCCACGAGAACTGGCTGCCGGGCTACATGGCCGCCGCCGGCTGACGCCGGCCCGCCTCAGCCCGTGCCGTCGGTTTCGAAGACGGCGAAGCTGCCGGCGAGCGCGATGGCGCAGCCGATCGCCGTGTCCGACAGCCGCGCGAGGAACAGCGGCGGGGCGAGTTCCGCGTCGGGCAAGGCGGAGTCGATGAGCAGCAGCACCCAGGTGCAGATGATGGCGACGCCGAGCCCGTAGTTGCGGTCGAAGCCGAACGGCCACACGAAGGGCAGGGTGACGATGAGCGCCACGAAGACCGGGGCGCGCGCCGCGTCGGGGATGACGCGCACGGTGGCGAAGGCCATCACCACGCCGGCCAGCGTGCCGATGAAGCGCTGCACCACCCGCACCGTGTTGGCGCGCCGGTCCGGCTGCATGACGACCAGCGTGGTCACCGCCACCCAATAGGGCCGCGCCTCGCCCCACAGCGTGCCGACCACGATGGCGCAGGCGGTGGCGCAGCCATACAGCAGGCTGAAGCGCGGGTTGGGGTAGTTGATGTTGGCGCGCACCAGCTTCATGTGCGGCCCGCGCCGCCCGTGGCGCACGTAGTCGTCGAGCAGCACGGTGGCCACCGCGATCGCGGTGCCGAGCAGCACGGCGGCGAGCGCGTCGGCGGTGTCCACCGGCACGAAGGCTTCCACGATCAGGAAAACCAGCGCGAAGCGCGGCAGCGCCTCGACGCCCGGCGACGTGCCGTGGACGAAGCCGGCGAACAGCGCCACGGCGAACACGGTGACGAGGAGGAGCGGCGGGTTGCCGGCGACGAGGTAGCCGACCGCGCCGAGGCAGGTGAACAGCAGCGCCCCGACGACCTGGACCCACACGCGCGTGACGACGTGGGTCGCCTTGTCGGCCAAGCACAGGAAGTTGGTGAACACGGCGTAGATGCCCGCCGCCCCCGGCCGGTCGAAGATGAGCAGCAGCACGAAGCCGGCGCCGATGGCGGCGCCGCTGCGCAGCATGGCGGCGCGGGGCACGGGGCCGGGCCGGAGGCCGCAGACCGCCACGGCGTGGTGGCGGAGGCGTCCGATCAGGGGATGGCTTTGAAGCATGGCGTCCGGCGTTCCACCACGTTCCGCCGCGCCGCGCCAGCACCAACGGCGACCCCTCGGCCATCCCAAGGTCGCCCCTCGCCCGCCTTGACACGCGCGTGGTCCGCCCGGCTACCGTTTTGCCCCGCGCGGCTTTATATGCAGTGACAGAGGATGGAGTGCGCCCGATGCCGATGCCCGCCGCCGAGATCGACCGGCTGATCAAGGCCTCGTTGCCCGACGCGGAGGTGGAACTCGTCGACCTCGCCGGCGACGACGACCATTGGTCGGCGGTGGTCACCTCGGCCGCCTTTGACGGCCTGACCAAGCTCAAGCAGCACCAGCTCGTTTACAAGGCGCTGGGGCAGCACATGGGCGGCGCCCTCCATGCACTCCAGCTTCAAACCCTCACGCGGAAGGCGTAGGGTTTTCGCATCGAACCGGGAAGGACCCACATGTCCGCGCAAGACACCATCAAGTCCGCCATCGCGTCCGCCGACGTCATGCTGTTCATGAAGGGGACGCCGCAGTTCCCGCAATGCGGCTTTTCCAGCCAGGTCGTGCAGATCCTGGGCTTCCTCGACGTGCCGTTCAAAAGCGTCAACGTCCTGGAAAGCGACGAGATGCGCAACGGCATCAAGGAGTTCTCGAACTGGCCGACCATCCCCCAGCTTTACGTCAAGGGCGAGTTCGTCGGCGGCTGCGACATCGTCCGCGAAATGTTCCAGTCCGGCGAACTCGGCGCCCACCTCGCCGAGCACGGCATCCCGGTGAAGCAGCCGAGCGGCGCCTGAACCGCCGGCGGCCCGCCGATCCGGGTCCGCCCGGCGGCGGCGGGGTCGATGGCGGCGGGCGGGGCGGGGCCGCGTTGCCCCGCACGGTGCTGAACTTGGCGGCACCGGACCCGGCGCCGCCGCAAGCGGCGGCGTGAGCGCGCTTCAGCCCTGCCGCTTGCCAGCGCCCACCTTCTCGATCAGGGCGCGCGCGTCGGGCGAGTCCCACTGCGCGGGGCCGGCCATGGTGCCGATCTCGCAGCCGTCGCGGCCGATCAGCACCGTGGTCGGCAGGCCCTTGCCGTTCAGCGCGCGCAGGATGTCGGCGCTGGTGTCGGCGTAATAGGGCAGGCTCGTCGCGCCGATCTCCTTGAAGAAGCCGCGCGCCCTGTCGAGCCGCTGCTGGTCGATGTTGACCGGCACCACGGCGAAGTCGGCGGAGCCGAGCTGCGCCTGCAGCTTGTCGAGCGCAGGCATCTCGGCGCGGCACGGCACGCACCACGTCGCCCACAGGTTGAGCAGCACGGTCTTGCCGCGGAATGCGGCGAGCGTGGTGCGCGTGCCCTGCGCGTCGGCGAAGGCGAGGGCGTCGAGCGGGTTGGGGCGGCTCGCCAGCGCCAGCGCCGCCACCTCGCCCTGCACGAGCGGGTCGGCCGCCGCCGCGAGGTCGAGGGACTGGGCGCAGGCGCCGCTGTGCCCGGCGCGCTTGCCGGTGGTCGACGTGATCTCGTATACAGCGAAGGCGCCGGCCGCGAGCACGACGAGGCCGAACATGGCGGCAGACGGCGTCACCCGCCGCCGCGGCGGCTCGGGGGTCGAGGGGGCGGGACGCTCGGGCGTCCCCTGTTGCGTGTTCATGCGGCGCTGATCTCGGAAGCTGGACAACGATGAGCAATCAGATGTGGGGCGGCCGCTTCGACGCCGCGCCCGACGCGATCATGGAAGAGATCAACGCGTCGATCGGCTTCGACCGGAAGCTCGCCTCCCAGGACATCGCGGGGTCGCTCGCCCACGTCGCCATGCTGGCCAAGGCCGGCATCGTGGACGGCGCGGACGCCGCCGCGATCGCGGACGGGCTAACGGCGATCCGTGGCGAAATCGAGAACGGGACGTTCACCTTCGCGCGCGCGCTGGAGGACATCCACATGAACGTCGAGGCGCGCCTCGCCGAGCGCATCGGCCCGGTCGCCGGGCGCCTCCACACCGCGCGCTCGCGCAACGACCAGGTCGCGGTCGACTTCCGGCTGTGGGTGCGCGACACCGTCGACGCGCTGGTCCTGCAGATCGCCGAACTGCAGCGGGCGCTGGCCGGCAGGGCGCTGCACCACGCCGGCGACGTGATGCCGGGTTTCACCCACCTGCAAAGCGCGCAGCCGGTCACCCTCGGCCACCACCTCCTCGCCTATGTCGAGATGCTGGGGCGCGACCGTTCGCGCTTTGCCGACGCGCGCCGCCGCATGAACGAGTGCCCGCTCGGCGCCGCGGCGCTCGCCGGCACCTCCTTCCCCATCGACCGGCACATGACCGCGCGGGCGCTCGGCTTCGACCGCCCCACGGCGAACTCGCTCGACAGCGTGTCCGACCGCGACTTCGCGCTCGAAGCCCTCGCCGCCGCCGCGATCTGCGCCACCCACCTCAGCCGCTTCGCCGAGGAGATCGTGCTGTGGGCGACGCCGCAGTTCGGTTTCGCCGCCCTGTCGGACCGCTTCTCGACCGGCTCTTCCATCATGCCGCAGAAGCGCAACCCCGACGCGGCCGAGCTGGTGCGCGGCAAGGCGGGCCGGGTGATCGGCGCGCTCGCCGGCCTGCTCGTGGTGATGAAGGGCCTGCCGCTCGCCTATTCCAAGGACATGCAGGAGGACAAGGAGGGCACCTTCGACGCGCTGCAAACCCTGTCGCTGTGCCTCGCCGCGATGACCGGCATGGTGGCCGACCTCAAGCCCGACACGGCGCGGATGGCGGCGGCGGCCGGCGCGGGCTTCGCCACCGCGACCGACCTCGCCGACCACCTCGTGCGGGCGATGGGCATGCCGTTCCGCGACGCCCACCACGTCACCGGCCGCCTCGTCGCCATCGCCGCCAAGCGCCGCGTGGGCCTGGAGGACCTCACCATCCAGGAGCTTCAAGGCGTCGAGCCGCGCCTCGACGGCACGATCTACGACGTGCTCGGCGTGGCGAGCTCGGTCGAAAGCCGCACGAGCTACGGCGGCACCGCGCCGGACAACGTCCGCGCCCAGGCGCAACGCTGGCTCGACGCGCTCCGCACCGAGGGGTGACCGCGCGGCCCGCCGCGCTGCGCGCGGCGGCGGCGCTCGCTCTCGCGCTGGCGCTCGCCGCCTGCGACCGGGTCGCCCCGCCGATGCCGCCTGGCTGCGGCGGGGCGCTCGGCATCGACGTCGCGCACCACCAGGGCGACATCGACTGGGCGAGGGTCGCCGCCAGCGGCGTGCGCTTCGCCTGGATCAAGGCGACGGAGGGCGGCGACTACCGCGACGACGCGTTCCGCCGCAACTGGCTCGGCGCGGAAGCGGCGGGGGTGCGCCGCGGCGCCTACCATTTCGTGTACTGGTGCCGCGCCGCCGCGGACCAGGCGAACTGGTTCGTGGCCAACGTGCCGGCCGACCCCGGCGCGCTGCCGCCCGTGCTCGACGTCGAATGGAACCCGGACTCGCGCTCCTGCCCCGGCAAGGTGGCGCGCGAGCCGGCCCTCGCGATGATCGCCGCCATGCTCGAGGCGATGGAGCGCGCCTATGGCGTGCGCCCGATCGTGTACGTGCCCGGCGACATGTTCCGCGACGTGCTGGAGGGTGCCCTCACCGACTATCCGCTGTGGGTGCGCGGCCTCGCCGGCCGGCCCAACGCCGCCTACCGCGACCGGCGCTGGAGCGTGTGGCAGTTCGCCGAGGAGGGCCGCGTGCCGGGCGTCGCCGGCACCGTCGACCTCGACTGCGCGGCGCCGCCGCGAGGCACGCCCGCCGGGCAGGTGCCGTTCAGCGCTGGCCGAAGCCCGCCCCCTTGAACAGGTCCTTGTATTGGCGCGGCTGCGAGCGCCAGTACTGCCTGGGCGCGCTCACCTGCGCGCCGAGCCGCGCCGCGGCGTGCCAGGGCCAGCGCGGGTCGTAAAGCATGGCGCGGGCGAGCGACACGGCGTCGGCCTCGCCGTCGGCGACGATGCTTTCCGCCTGCTCGGGCTCGGTGATGAGGCCGACCGCGATCACCGGGATCTTGACCGCCTGCTTGACCTGGCTGGCGAAGGGCACCTGATAGCTCGGCCCGAGCGTGATCGCCTGCTTCGGCGACACCCCGCCGCTGGACACGTGGATCGCCGCCGCGCCGCGCCGTTCCAGCTCGCGCGACAGGCTGATCGTGCCCTCCACGTCCCAGCCGCCCGGCACCCAGTCCGTCGCCGAGAGCCGCATCCACACCGGGATCTCCGCCGGCAGCGCCGCGCGCACCGCGTCGAAGACCTCGAGGGGGTAGCGCATGCGGTTCTCCAGGCTGCCGCCGTAGCCGTCCTCCCGCTTGTTGGCGATGGGGGACAGGAACTGGTGGAGGAGGTAGCCGTGGGCGCCGTGCAGCTCGATGCCCTGGAGGCCGAGCCGGACGGCGCGCCGCGCGGTGGCCACGAAGTCCGCCGTGATGCGCGCCATGTCGGCGGTGGACAAGGCGAGCGGCTCGTCCTCGCCCTCGCCGTGCGCGGTCGCCGAGGGCGCCTCGGTCTTCCAGCCGAGCGCGGCGCCGGGCGCGATCTGCGCCCCGCCGT
>CAXTFM010000189.1:0-6035 GCA_964243435.1 uncultured Beijerinckiaceae bacterium | reverse complement strand
GGCAGGTCAGCCGCAACGGCGGCAGAGGTGAGTGCGGCGATCGAGGCCGCGCTGAAAAGAAGACGTTTCATATGTGCTCCACCTAACCTGGAGCCTTATACCTCCGTCTCGAAACCCAAACACCCGCAAAGGCGGACGTCACCGCCGCTTTCCAGCAAGTGTGGCTTTTTCGTCGCCTTTTACGTGCGGAACTGCGTAGTTCACACCGCATCACGACAGTCCATCCGCTGGACCACCCACGGCGGTCAGCCTGTCCCGGACACGGCGGTCAGCCTGTCCCGGACAGGGTGAAGAAGCGCGCGGCCGCGTCCATGTCGTGCCTGCGACGGGCGCGGCGCAGCGTCGACTCTTCGTCCGCACCCCATTGGCGCGCCTGGTAGTCCTCGTCGACGTGGGCAGCGGTCCAGGCCGCTTCGACGTCGAGGCGGCCGTGCACCACGGCCAGGGCGAGCAGCACCGATCCCATGAGGCTGGTCATGACGCTCAGCGCCGCGAGGCGGAACGGACCGGCGGGCGCTTGGGCGACGGCTCCCACCGCGGCGCGGACCGCGGCGCGGGCGGCGGCGGGCTGCTCGACGTAGATGACGCCCTCGACGCAAAGGAAGCGCGCGCCGAGACCGTCCCGCGCGAAGGCGATCACGGGATCCCAGGCCGCGGCCTGCGCCTCGACCAACACCGTCGGTTCGCCCGCGCGGTAGCAAACAAGGTCCGTTTCGGCGAACTTCGCGACCTCCGCCGCGGTCGCCTCCAACAAAGCGGCGACGCCGTCGATCGTCGAGTTGGCGAGGCGGGTCAGCGGCATCAGGTCGGGATCGACGAGGTCGCGCTGGGCGCGCCATTCCACGGCGAGCGCGTCGGCCAGGGCGGAAGTCGGCACGACGAGGAGCGCCTTGGCGGGCGTGCGCACCGGCCTGCCGTCGAGATGCACGCCGTAGCCGTTCCCGACCGGCGCGGCGACGGCGTCCTCGTAGAAGCGGCGCGGCAACGCCTTCTTGAGGTCGCGTCGCGCCATGCGGACCGGGTCGATCGGCTCGACGGGAGGGACCGCGCGGCCCCGTTCGGACTCACTCATCAGATCCTTGCCCCGCAACGGCTCGGCGCGCGGCGATCCGCCGGTCGCGCTCCGACGTATTAACGACAGCACGCGCGCCGCCCGTTCGACCAGGCGGACGAAGGAGGTCGAAGCATAGGGAATCGCCGCGCCAAGTTCAGGCCGGCAATCCCAAAGCGCCGCGCAGGTTCGCGAAATCGCCAACGACGCGTTCGGCACCCGCCGCAACCAGCGCCGACGCGTCATGGTAGCCCCAGGCGACGCCGAGCGCACGCACGCCGGCGGTGCGCGCCATCGCCATGTCGAAGCTGGTGTCGCCGATCATCACGGCCGAGTCCGCTGCGGCGCCGGTGTCGGCGAGCGCCGCGCGGATCATCGACGGGTCGGGTTTCGAGGGATGATCATCGGCCGTCTGGATGGTGGCGAACACACCGTGCCAGCGCTGCGCATCGAGCAGGCGCTCGACGCCGGCGCGCGACTTCCCCGTCGCGATGGCGAGCCGGGTACCGGTCCGTGCCGCCAGGTCGCGCACCGTCTCGGCGGCACCGGGGTAGAGCGTTTCGCTGAAGCCCGGGGAACGGCGCAACGCCGTCCAGGCATCTCTATAGGCGCGGCAGAGGCCTTCCACCGGCCCCTCCGGTCCGACAAGCGTGCGAAACGCCTCCGGCAGGGACAGGCCGACCACCGACAAAGCCGCCATGCGCGACGGGGCGGGCAGCCCGTTGGCGGCAAAGGCGCGGGCCTGCGCCGCGACGATGTGGTGCTGGCTGTCGACCAGCGTGCCGTCGACGTCGAAGATCACGAGGCGCAACGGCGTCACCGCACGCCGCACCAGCCGTGGCCGCCGCTCATTCGCGTTCGCCGACGGCTTCGCCCGGCCGTTCCCGGCTCAAGCCACGCTCCTCCAACGCGCGGAGGTAGGCGACCCAACGGTCCGCCTGCTCGCGTCCCAGTTCGTGGAGGTAGGGCCAAGTGAAGATGCCGGTCGAGTGCATGTCGTCGAAGGACAGTCGCACCGCGTAGGTTCCGATCGGATCGACGCCGATGATCGTCACGTTGCGCTTACCCCCGATCGTTTTGCGCTCGCGCCGGCTGTGTCCCTGCACCTCCGCACTGGGGCTCATCACGCGCAGCAGTTCCGCCGGCAGTTCGAAGCGCGCGCCGTCATCGAACACCACGGCGAGGCGACGCCCGGCATTCTCGACCTTGATCTCGGTCGGCCAGGGGGCGACATCGGCCGGTGCCATCGGGTTCTCCGCATCTACTCGTTGCGCCGCAAAGTCGCTATATGGGCACGATGCAACCGGCAAACGCCATCGTCCCCCCATCAAGCATCGTCGTCCAGGCGGCCGCTCCGCAGTCCCGCGCGCCGCTGGTCGACCCCCACGGGCGACACATCGACTATATCCGCGTCTCGGTGACGGATCGCTGCGACTTCCGGTGCGTGTACTGCATGGCGGAGGACATGGCGTTCCTGCCCAAGCGGGACCTGCTATCGCTGGAAGAGCTCGACCGCCTGTGCGGCGCCTTCATCGCGCGCGGGACGCGCAAGATCAGGTTGACCGGCGGCGAGCCCCTGGTCCGACGCGACCTGATGGGGCTGATCCGCGGCCTGTCGCGCCACCTGCGTAGCGGCCGATTGCAGGAATTGACGCTGACCACCAACGGGTCGCAGCTCCACCGCTTCGCCGGCGAACTGGCCGATGCAGGGGTCCGCCGCCTCAACGTGTCGATGGACAGCCGCGACCCCGACAAGTTTCGCGCGATCACGCGGCGCGGCGACCTCGGCGTCGTGATGAAGGGTCTCGATGCCGCGCAGGCGGCGGGCCTCTCCGTCAAGATCAATATGGTCGCGTTGCGCGGCGTCAACGACGGAGAAATCCCGTCGATGATGGAATGGGCGCACGGGCGCGGCATGGACCTTACGCTGATCGAGGTGATGCCGATGGGTGAGGTCGATGGGCACCGCATCGACCAGTACCTGTCGCTGCGCGAGGTGAGGGCCGGGCTGATGGACCGCTACCGCCTCACCGACCTCGCCTACAAGACGAGCGGACCGGCACGCTACGTCACGGTGGATGAAACGGGCGGGCGCCTCGGCTTCATCACGCCGATGACCCACAACTTCTGCGAAAGCTGCAACCGCGTGCGCGTGACCTGCACGGGTACGCTTTACATGTGCCTCGGCCAGGACGACGCGGCGGACCTGCGCACGGCGCTGCGCGCCTCGCCGGAGGACGAGCTACTCGACGCGACCATCCTGCGGGCGATCGCACGCAAGCCGAAGGGCCACGACTTCGTCATCGACCGCACGGTGGACCGCCCCGCCGTCGGCCGGCACATGAGCGTGACCGGGGGCTGACCGTTCCGCCTCAGGGCCACTTCACCGAGGGCGGAAGCGACGACAGGATGGAGTCGACGTTGCCACCGGTCTTCAGCCCGAAGATCGTGCCGCGGTCGTAGATGAGGTTGAACTCGACATAGCGCCCGCGTCGCACGAGCTGTTCCTCGCGGTCGCCGTCAGTCCACTGCTTCTCGTAGTTGCGGCGCACGATGGCCGGGTACACGCTCGCGAAAGCCTCCCCGACCGCGCGGGTGAAGGCGAGCACCGCGTCGAACGGGGTGCCGGCGCCGGGCTCGAGGTAGTCGTAGAAGATGCCGCCGACGCCGCGCGGCTCCTGGCGGTGCTTGAGGAAGAAGTACTCGTCGCACCACGTCTTGAAGCGGGGGTAGTCGGCGACACCGGCATGCGCCGCGCAGGCGTCGCGCAGCGCCTCATGGAACAGCACCGTGTCGGGGTCGTCGGCCGCGCGACGGCGGTCGAGCACCGGCGTCAGGTCGGCGCCGCCGCCGAACCACGCTTTGCTCGTCGACACGAAGCGCGTGTTCATGTGAACCGCCGGCACGTGCGGGTTCCAGGGGTGGGCGATGAGCGAGATTCCCGACGCCCAGAAGCGCGGGTCGCGGTCGGCGCCGGGAATCTGCTTGGCGAACTCCGGCGCAAAGGTGCCGTACACGGTGGAGGAGTGCACGCCGGCCTTTTCGAACACCCGGCCGTGAAGCGTGCCCATGCGGCCGCCGCCGCCATCGTCGCCGTCGTGGTTGGTGCGGCGCCACGGCGTCATCCTGGCCTTGCCCGGGGCGAGGTCCAGCCGACTGAACGGGCCGGGCGCCTCGGCCTCGATGCCTTCGAGGATGGCGAGGATGTCGCCCTGGAGCCGCTCGAACCAGGCGCGCGCCGCCTGCTTCTCGTTGTGCCGGGGATCGTCGCTCATGAAGTCATGTCCGCGTCCTTGCGCGCCGGGCCGGGACCCATGGGCCCGCATATACGGGGCCGGCCCCCCTGATGAAAGCGGTGCGACGATCGACCGGGCGGTTCAACCGGGCCAGTCGTCGAGCTGGCGCATCGCCTCGCCGAGCACCATGGCGGCGGCGACGGCGACGTTGAGCGAGCGCAGCGGCGGCCGTAGCGGCACCGCGAGGCACAGGTCGGCCGCGGCGTGAACCGCCGAGGGGACGCCGGCCGACTCGCGCCCGACGAGAAGGACGTCGTCGGGGTGGAACGCGGCACGCGTATAGGGCAGCGCCGCCCGCGTCGTCAGCAGCACCAGCCTGCGCCGCTGCGCGACGCGCCACGCCTCGAAGGCGTCGAACGACGCGTGGCGCTCCAGGGCGACCGCGTCGAGGTAGTCCAAGCCGGCGCGGCGGAAGTGCCGGTCGGAGGTCGGAAAGCCGGCCGGCTCGATGAGGGCGGCGGCGACGCCGAGGCACGCGCACATGCGCAGCATGGTTCCGCAGTTCTGCGGTATATCGGGTTGGTACAGGGCGAGAATGAGGGTGGACAGCGGCATCTCCGTCGGGGTCGCTTGACCAGCGCGCGCGGCCAAGCGAGGGTTTGTCAAGGCGGCCGGATCCTTGCGGGTCGAGGCCGAACTGCATCGAGGGAACCGGGATGGGGAAAGCGGTTCGGGCCTGGGCGGCGGCGGCTCTGGCGATGGCAGCCGTTGTTGGCGGCGGACAGGCCGACGCGCGCGCGCCGCGACGTCACCACCGCCATGCAACGCCGGCAGACATCGCACCTGACATGGTGGAAAGCCCGCTCGACGCCACGGGGCTCAACCCCGCGCCCGGCATCGGCGTCGGGACCGGCATCGCCTTTGGCCTCACGCCCGGCGCCCTCGTCGCCGGCGCCACCGCGAGCAGCTACAACAACGCCTTCTACGGCTACGGCACCTACTACGCCCCCAAGTTGGAGGAAGCACCCGCCCAGCCCGGTTACGGCTATTTCGGCTACTGAGGCCGGAGCGGACGCATTGATGCCGCCGCATCACTGTTCCATGATGCGGGCCTCATCCCTCCAAACTGGAATTGCGCGTCTCCCTGGACGGCTTTATGGCTAGGCGCAACGAGACCTCACGCGGCAGCCTGCTGCCGCGGCGGCGCCCGGGTGAAACGCCGCCAACGTCGGGACCAAGGGAATGAGCACGCCATCGACCTATATTCCTCGCAATCCGGCCGCGAAGTGGCTGGAAGCGCGTCTGCCGGTCATCGGGTTGATCCACTCCTCCTTCGTGGCCTTCCCGAACCCGCGCAACCTCAACTATTTTTGGACCTTCGGCGGCATCCTCGCCTTCATGCTGGGGGCGCAGATCATCACCGGCGTGATCCTGGCGATGCATTACACGCCGGAAGCGTCGCTGGCCTTCTCCTCCGTCGAGCACATCATGCGCGACGTGAACTACGGTTGGCTGCTGCGCTACGTCCACGCCAACGGGGCGTCGATGTTCTTCTTCGCCGTCTACGTCCACATCTTCCGCGGCATGTATTACGGCTCCTACAAGGCGCCGCGCGAGGTGCTGTGGCTGCTCGGCATCGTCATCTACCTCTTGATGATGGCGACGGGCTTCATGGGTTACGTGCTGCCCTGGGGCCAGATGAGCTTCTGGGGCGCCACCGTCATCACCAGCCTGTTCGGCGCCATCCC
>CAXTFM010000188.1:4630-6202 GCA_964243435.1 uncultured Beijerinckiaceae bacterium | reverse complement strand
CCGGCGTGAACCAGCTTTACGGCGGCAAGGGCGGCGTGAAGATGCTGTTCTGAGGAAGGACGGAGCTGCTGATGCCAGGGTGTACCCTCAGTCCGCAGCCCGCTTCACCCATTCGCCCTTGAGCGATAGCGTCGCCCTGTAGATCACATCGCCGGCGTGATTGCGCACGCCGACGACGAAGGCATGCCGATTGCTGTCGTCCGGCATCCTGTCTCGCGCCATGTCAGGCAGGGCATCTAGGGCGAATGTTCGAGCGCAAGCATCGCTCAAAAGGATTTGACCCTCATCATCGATGAGCAGGACGTCGCCGTCGTCGGTATCGATGAAGTAGCGGGGCACGCTTGAACGCCTCGAACGAGAAGCTTCAAGACGTGCGCCTGTTGGCTGGTGAATACCCAGCTATTTGATGACTTTACGACGGGTATACGCGAGCGAGGTCAGCCTGCTCGCCCACCGCGGAGCGTAGCATCTAGCCGTGATCGTTTTCGACCGGCGATCGCGACGATCCCGCGATTGTTCTTGCTGCTTGCACCGCGTGCGCTCACGCCGCTGTTTCGGGCTGCGCAGAGCCGATCCGCGACGTCGTCCATAGCGTTGAGAACGCGACCGGCTGCAACCTCGTGCGTGAGGTCGATGGGCAAGCAAGCCGTCAGCGCGACAGGGGCGCAGCAGGGGCGTTTTGGAAAAACGGGGTCGCCATGCCGGTAGGCAGCAACCTCATGGGGTATGCTCATGCTGCCCGCTGTCTTGCGACCGCCAACCATGCATAGGGCAGCATGCCGTCCGCGTGCCGCACGTATGTCGGGCCGGTCGGCGCAACGTGCTTCTTGTGCGGCCGGCTAACGCAGGATCCCGTTCGTCATGATCACGGCAGCGCCGATCAGGACCGCGACCATCATGGATGCTTCAAGCCAGAGCATGGAAGCTCCTTGCAAAGTGTAAAGCTGATGTCCTGATCGTGCGCGCGGAAGCTTGCGCGAGCCTCGCCGTGCCTCGCCCTGGCAGATCGGGCACCCTTCCGTCGCCCGGCTTGCTCCGCGTCCCCGGGCCTGTCCAACATCTTGGCGATGTCCAGGGCTGTTCGTAGGATTATCCTCTCCCACTAAGGTCGGATGTGCGCGCGTCGCGTAACGCCGTACGCAGCAAGGCATGCACAACCTTCCTCCTGTCGGCACGGTCGTCCATGATCCATCACCCGACGTCCTGACCATGGCGGACGTGCTTTCCACACGCATCAAGGAGTTGCTCGGTAGGGCGATCGAGGCGCCAGAAACGCTGGATCCGAGCGAAGTCAGGGAGATGGCGGCGTCGGTCGTCTTCTGCTTGGCCGCATTGCACGGCGGCTAGGCGCGATCGGAGACACGAAAGGCCCGGCCGCCGAAGCGGGACCGGGCCTGCGTGCGCCTGCGGGAACTAGCCGCCGCCAGCAGAGGTGTTCGGGCTGCCGCCGGCGTTCCCGCCCGTCGCCGTGCCGGCGTTGTCGTTCGTGCCGTTGGACAGGATGCCGCCTGAGCCTCCTGCGCCGCCTTGGCCGCTCTCGCTAAAGCCGGTGATCCTGCTGTCCGGCCCCGC
>CAXTFM010000188.1:0-4530 GCA_964243435.1 uncultured Beijerinckiaceae bacterium | reverse complement strand
CTGCGCCGCCTTGGCCGCTCTCGCTAAAGCCGGTGATCCTGCTGTCCGGCCCCGCGCCGTTGCGCGACAGCGGTGCCTCGCCCGGTGTTCCAGGCACCGCAGCTGCCTGTCCTGGGATCGCGGACGTCTGCGCCATGCCCGGAACGACAAGCAGCGCCAGGACGGCTGGTGTGATGAGCAGTCTTTTCAAGGATGATCTCCCTTTGCAAATGCGCCGCTGTCGGGAGTTGGCGTCTTGTGAAGCAAAGTACCAAGACGCGCGGAACACGATGACGAGAGGCGCCGCGTCTTGCTGCGCGTTTCGTCAACGCATGAAGACCTGGCCCGTTTTCCTACGGGTGGGCGAAGTCCGCTCGACGTCGGGAGGACGCCCGATCAGGACGAATGGTCAGGCTTGCGTGGCGTTCGTTGGGTTTCTGCTTCGGAAGCCCGCCACGGCAAAGCGTGACGATTAAAAAAGCATTCCGGTGATCCAGCGCTTTCAGTATCTCATGAGAACTGAGCATTGCGGCCGACGTGCTCAGGTGATGATGTCGAGGAACATCATCATGATCGAGAGGCGCCTTGCCGGCGAGCGCCGACCCTGTCGGATCGCCGCAATCGTGACAACGGAGCGGCATCGACGTGCAATCGCTTGCACAGTCGAGAATATTTCCGATCGCGGGGCGAAAATCAGGTTCGCGACGGCGGTGGACCTCCCGCCACGCTTCAAGCTCCACCTTTCGCATGGGCGGGGCGTGCAAGAAAGGGACGTCGAGTTGCGGTGGACACTGAAGGTCGTCGCTGGGGTGCGCTTCCAAGCGTGACCGGGAGCCGCCGGGATGGATCACGAGGGCGGATTCGGGATCCATCTCACGGTTCCGCCAGCCGGGCGACCTCCGACCCGATCGCGCAAATGGCCGTCGCGAGGCATGTCCTTGACCGGGAACAGGTCGATGCTCACCGACGCATGATGGCTTCAGCAGCGTGGCAGAACCGATCTGAGATGCGCAAAGCCTGTCTGCCCATGGGTCAAAGCCCCGCCGCCAGGGGCACGAAGCCGCCCGCCGTCCCGCTCCACGCACCTTGACCGGCTGGCCGCCGGTGCCCTCCACCATCCACGCATCCCATCGACGAGCCGACCCTTCAACAACGTTCAGACGCCGAGCGGCACGATGCGCTTGCGGGCGTTGGCGACGGCGGAGGCGCCCGGGCTGGCCTTGGCCCAGCCGATCTGGAACCACGCGTCGGTCGGGGCGCCCTTGGGTGAAGCGTGTCAGTCGGCGTAGGCCTCCAGGTTCGCGTCACACGACCTAGGCGCAGGCGGCCAGGCCGCCGGGCACCGGCGCCGCATCCTCGGCCGGCGGCACGGGCCGGGAGCCTGGGGTATGGGTGCGGGACCGGGCGTCGCAGCCCTGTGGTGGCTCCCTGCCGGCCGGGTCCCTATATCGGAGCGACCCGAAACGGGCGCAGCGGGAAGGACCGGGTTTTGGCCGATGATGACGTGCCGGCGGACGCGCCGGCGCCCGAGCGCAAAAGCTTCCTTCGCAAGATTTTCAGCCAGGCGGAGCCGGCGCCATCGAAGAAGCCCAGGGAGAACCCGCTGTGGCGCCCGCAGTCCGAGGCGGTGCAGGCGCGCGTGGCCGACGGGCTCGCGCACGGCGACGCGTCCGAGTCGCCGCCTCCGTCGCCGGCCGCTTCCGACCACCCGGCCGCGGTCGGCGAGCGCTTCCTCGAGCGGCGAGCGCCGGACGCCGCCGCGCCCGAGCGGGTGATAGCCGTCGACGTTCCCGCGCCGTCCCCGCCGCCGGTCGCCGAGGTCGTTCACCTCGAACCGGTGCCCACCGACGCGCCTTTCGCCGAAGAGGCCGACCCACGCCAACCCATTCCCGTCGAGCAGGCCGTCCCGAGCGGGCAACCATTCGTCGTGGAAACGGTCGTGCCCCCGTCGTCCGCCGAGGCGCGGTCGTGGTGGCGGCGACTGCGCGACGGGCTCGCCCGCTCGTCCTCCTCAATCGGCAGCGGCATCGGCGACATCTTCACCAAGCGCCGGCTCGACGCCGCCATGCTGGAGGAGCTGGAGGACGTGCTGATCCGCGCCGACCTCGGCGTCGCCACCGCGAGCCGCATCTCGGACGCGGTCGGCCGCGGCCGCTACGACCGCGACGTCGCGCCCGACGAGGTCAAGGCGATCCTCGCCGCCGAGGTCGAGCGCGTGCTGGCCCCCTGTGCCGCGCCGTTCGCCGTCGAAGCGGCGCGCCCTTTCGTGGTGCTCGTCGTCGGCGTCAACGGTTCGGGCAAGACCACCACCATCGGCAAGCTCGCCGCCAAGCTGACCGGCGAGGGCAAGCGCGTCACGCTCGTCGCCGGCGACACCTTCCGTGCCGCCGCCATCGCGCAGCTGCGGATCTGGGGCGAGCGGCTCGGCTGCCCCGTCGTCGCGCGCGAACAGGGATCGGACGCGGCCGGGCTCGCCTACGAGGCCATCGAGGCGGCGCGCGCCGACGGCGCCGACGTGCTGCTGATGGATACGGCCGGGCGCTTGCAGAACCGCGCCGAGCTGATGGCCGAACTCGAAAAAATCATCCGCGTGATGAGGAAGCTCGACCCCGGCGCGCCCCACGCCGTGCTTCTCGTGCTCGACGCCACCGTGGGGCAGAACGCGATGAGCCAGGTCGAGATCTTCGGCAAGGTGGCGGGCGTCACCGGCCTGGTGATGACCAAGCTCGACGGCACGGCGCGCGGCGGCATCCTCGTCGCCGTCGCCGAGAAATTCAGGCTGCCGGTGCATTTCATCGGCGTCGGGGAAACGGCAGAGGATCTGGAGCCCTTCGCCGCACGCGACTTCGCCGAGGCCATCGCCGGCCTCCCCGGACGCGGCGCGGCCTGAACGCGCGGACGTGATCGGCATCACCCGCTTGTGACTCGCAACCCGGCGGATCGCGGGCTTGTTGTCCAGCGGATCGATCGGGGCGGGGTTGTCGGCCGATGCGCGCTTGGGTTTTCGGCGGGACGATGCTGGCGGCTGGTACGCTCGCGCTCGTGGCGTCGGCGCGGCTGGCGCTGGCGCAGCCGGGCGGCGCCGTGCGGGTGATCGAGCTGTTCACCAGCCAGGGCTGCCCGAAATGCCCGGCGGCCGACCGTCTCATCGCCGAACTCGCCCGCGCCCCCGACACGATCGCCCTGTCGTTTCCCGTCAGCTATTGGGACTATGGAGGCTGGAAGGATACGCTGGCCCAGCCCGCCTCGACGCGCCGCCAGCGCGCCTACGCGCAGGCCCGCGGCGACGGCCTGATCTACACGCCGCAGGTGATCGTGGACGGGCTCGGCGTCCGTCCCGGCGCGAACAGGGCGGCGATCCTCGACGACACCCACCGCCTGAAAGGCGAGCGCGGCGCGATGACGGTGCCGATCAAGGTCAGCGAGACCGATGGCCGCCTCGCGATCGACGTCGGCGCGGGCGAGGCCGGCGCTCCCCCGGCGGGCATCTACGTCGCCCGCGTCGCCCGGGTGAAGACCGTCGCCGTGGCCAGCGGCGGGAACTCCGGCCGCAGCCTCACCTACACCAACGTCGTGCGGGCAATGACCCGCGTCGGCGACTGGACCGGCCATTCCCGGCGCTTCGACGTGCTCGACCTCAAGGGCGACGACGAGGGCTACGTGGTGCTGCTCCAGGCCGGCACGACCGACAGGCCGGGAGCGATCCTCGCGGCGGCCAAAACCCCCGACCTTTGACGGCGCCACCGTGACGATGGTCGGGCTTCAGGACGCGCCCGCGCCGCGCCGCGCCGCGCGCAGCGCGGTCGAGGAATGGGGCGAGCGCTTGCCGTGGAGGAACACGTAGGCCGGCGGTGCGGCAGCCGCGAGCAGCCCGGCCTCGTTCTCGCGCAATCGTCGGGGAGCGAGCGCCGTGCCAGCCGGCCCGTTGGCGGCGCGCAGCGTCGAACCCGGACGGTCGATGACGGCGAGCGCCATCGTGTCGGCGATGAAGTGCCAATGCTTCCAGCGATGCAGCTCGGCGAAGGCGTCGGCGCCCATCAGCCACACGAAGCGCGCCGACGCCGAGCGACCGCGGAGGTCGCCGACGAGGTCGCAGGTGTAGCGCGAGCCGAGCCGCTGCTCGTAGGCGGAGACGGCGATGCGCGGGTGCGCGGCGACGCGCTGCGCCGCAGCCACCCGCTCCGCGATGGGGGGCAGCTCGCGCGTGTCCTTCAGCGGGTTGCCGGGCGACACCAGCCACCACACCCGATCGAGGCGCAGCCGCTTGAGCGCGATCAGGCTTGCCGCGCGGTGCCCGTCGTGGGGCGGGTCGAAGGAGCCGCCGAACAGGCCGATGCGCTGGCCGCGCCCGTGCGGCGGCAGGCCGGCGAAGGCGGGCGAGATCACCGGCACGCGGTCAGGGCGTCGCCGCCTCGGCGATCATGGCCTCGTCTGGCCGTCGCCGTGGATGCGGTACTTGAAGGTGGTGAGCTGCTCCACCCCGACGGGGCCGCGCGCGTGCAGGCGCCCGGTGGCGATGCCGATCTCGCCGCCGAAGCCGAACTCGCCGCC
>CAXTFM010000187.1:0-6341 GCA_964243435.1 uncultured Beijerinckiaceae bacterium | reverse complement strand
GAACTGCGGGTGAAGGAAAGCGACCGGCTCGCCGCCGTCGCCGACGGCCTCGCCGCGGCCGGCGTCGGTTGCGCGATCGAGGGTGACGACCTTCTTGTCGGCGGCGGCGACGGCGCCGTTCGCGGCGGCGGCACCATCGCGACCCACCTCGACCACCGCATCGCCATGAGCTTCCTCGTCCTTGGTCTTGCCGCCCGCGCCCCGGTCGCCATCGACGACGACAGCATGATCGCGACGAGCTATCCCAGCTTCGCCGCCGACATGACCCACCTCGGGGCCGTTCTCAGGTGACGCGGCGGAGGCGCGGATGATCATCGCGATCGACGGGCCGGCCGCGTCCGGCAAGGGTACGCTGGCCAAGCGTCTCGCCCGAACCTTCGGCCTGCCCCACCTCGATACGGGGCTGCTGTACCGCGGCACCGCCCGCGCCGTGATCGACGCAGGGGCCGAACTGCACGATCGCGACGCGGCGGTCGCCGCGGCGCGCGCGCTCGATCTCGGCCGCCTCGACGAGGACCGCCTGCGCGGCAAGGACATGGGCGAGGCCGCCTCCGTCGTCGCCGCCCTGCCGGCCGTGCGCGCCGCCCTCGTCGACCTCCAGCGCGGCTTCGCGCGCGCGCCCGCCGGCGCCGTGCTCGACGGGCGCGACATCGGCACGGTGATCTGCCCCGAGGCGGATGCCAAGATCTTCGTGGTCGCCTCGGCCGAGGCGCGCGCCCGGCGTCGCCACCGCGAGCTCGAGGCCAGGGGTGAGCGCGTGGACCTCGCCGCCGTGCTGTCCGACATCCGACGGCGCGACGAGCGCGACAGCGGCCGTGCGGCGGCGCCGCTGCTGCCGGCGGACGACGCCGTCACGCTGGACACGACGGAACTTGCCATCGAGGCCGCCTACGCGGCCGCGCTGCAAATCGTGCAGGACAGGCTCGCGTCACGCGCGTCGGCGCGCTGCGGCGGGATGGGCCGGTGACGTCGTCGCGTCGTGACGGCACCGGCGCGCAAGGCAAGGACGGCGCCCGAGCCGAGGGCGGTCAGGGCGTCTTCGCCCGGGGCAGGCGGCGCATGCGCCGGCCGGTCCGGCTTTCCTTCGGGCCGCAAACCTTCCTCAAGCAGGGCCTGTCGTCCTTCGACCCGCATGACCCGTATTATTTCGCGGTGTCGCTGAGCTGGACCAGGTTCGCCTTGCTTTTCGTCGCCGCCGAACTCGCCATCAACCTGTTCTTCGCCACGCTGTACGCGGTGCAGCCGGGCTCGATCGCCCACCCTTCGGCTAACGTCTTCCTCGACGACTTCTTCTTCTCGCTGGAAACGTTGGCCACGGTCGGCTACGGCGAGATGTACCCGGTGACGCGCTACGGCCACCTCGTTGCCAGCCTGGAGATCGTCACGGGGGTGATCTTCACGGCCATCACCACCGGCCTTCTGTTCGTCCGCTTTTCCCGGCCAAAGGCCAAGATAGTCTATGCGACAAATGCCGTCGTCACCGCGCACAACGGCAAGCCGACCTTCATGCTCCGCATCGGCAACGCCCGCAACAGCCTCATGCACAACACGGCCGTCACCCTGCACGTCCTGTGTCTCAAGACCTCGGCCGAGGGCGTGAACCATGCCGCCGTGATCGAGCTGCCGCTGCTGCGTCCGAGCACCCCGGTTTTCGCGATCCTTTACACGATCATGCACGTCATCGACGAGAAAAGCCCCCTGCACGGGCTGCGCCCCGGCGATCCGGCGCTCGACGATCTTAGGTTCTTCCTGACGATCAACGCCCACGACCCGGCCATCGGCTCCAAGGTCGTGGACATCCACTCCTTCGACGGAACAAGCGTGCGCTACGGCATGCGCTATGTCGAAGCCGTCAAGGCACTCGCCGATAAGGTCGTTTTAGCCGATTACAGCCTGCTGAGCGAGATCGAGGTCGCCGACGGCAGAGCGCCTGCCGCGACGCCGTACGGCACTGCACACGCTGACGTCTCGGTACCGGACGTTTCGGCGCCGGACATTTCGACCCCGCACATGGAATTGTCGGACATGACGATGGCGAAGCCGCGGTGACGGACGCCCGCCGTGCGTGAAGCGCGTGCCGGCGCGGGGGCGCCGGCACGGTCGGTCTCAGGTCGGGTTGCCGGGAACCACCGCACCCTGGTTGCGGATCTGCTTGTTGTACAGGTGGCGGCGATACATGCCGGCGGCGCAACCGGCGGCGAAACCGCGGACGCCGTGATGCACGACGTGGCCGGCCGCGGCCCCGGCGAGGCCATACTTCAGGCATCCGCCCGGAGCCGCCTGCGCCGGCGCGCTGGACGGAAGGGCAAGGCCGCCGACGACGGCGAGTAACATGAACGATTTGTGCATTTGCGAAACCTCGTGCTGACATGGCGTGAACGCGGCGTCGACGGCTTCGGTTCGCGGGAGAACCGCCCCTCGTAGTCGAACTTCGGTCCCCGTTCGCCGTCCCCGTTAACGGCGTCTTAGCCGGCGCCTGCCATGCTTGATTCCATGCGGACCCTCAAGCAGTTCGCGCGTGGTCGAAGCGGTGCTGCCGCAGTCGAGTTCGCGCTCGTCTCATCGTTCCTGTTCCTGACGATCGCGTTCGTCATGGTCGTTGCGCTCATCATCTACCAGAACGAGGCGTTGGACTTCGCCACCGGCAAGGCGGCCCGCCAGATCATGACCGGCCAGGTCCAGCAGGGCTCCATCAACCAGCCCGCGTTCCGGACGCAGGTGCTTTGCCCCTACCTTCCGGCCGCGATGAGTTGCGGAAAGGTGATCATCAACGTCCAGACGGTCGCGCAAGGAATGCAGCCGAACGGCTACTACACCCTCGTCAACGCCGGCGTGACGGCACTCAACCTTCCGGCTCTCATCGTCGACGCGGGGGCCTACACGGTCGGGGGTGCGGGCGCCTACCAGTACCTCCAGGTGATCTACCCCGTGACGTTCATACCGGGCGTCTTCGCCAGGATTCTTGGCGGCGGCGCCACCTATGGCGGTTCGCCGGCCTTCCTCCTCGTCTCGACGGCCACCTTCAAGAACGAATTGTACAACTGATGGCGCACGCCTCCATCTTTTCACGCTTCCGGCGGCATACCGACGGTGTTTCGGCCGTCGAGTTCGCCATCGTGTTCCCCGTCCTGATCCTGCTGATGCTCGGCGGTACGCAACTCGTCGGCTACATCAACGCCGTCCGCAAGGTCGAGGCCGCGGCCTCCTCGATGAGCGAGATGCTGTCGCAAACCTACAACCCGAGCGACCCGGCAGCGACCACTGTCTACGTGACGACGTCCGACCTGCACTTCGCCTACGACCAGACGATGGTGGTCTTTCCCTACCTGCTGAAGGACGCAGCGCGCCAGAACGTACCCTGGTACCAGGACATCACGATCGATTTCGCCAGCATCCAGTTCGTCGCCAACGGCAACGTGTGCACGGCATTGACCGACGCGAAGCTGATCGACCAGAGCGGCTGTTACGTCGCCAAGGTCGTTTGGACAACCACCGGTACGAGCGGCAACAACGCACGACCCTGCGGCCTCCAGCAGCCGACCACGAGCAGCTTCCCAGACAACGGCAAGCTGCCGTCCAACATCTTCGGGGCGGGAAGCGTCATCGCGGTCGACGTCGTCTTCAACTTCGTCCCGACGTTCGGCAGCAAGTTCTTCGGTGCGCGCCGCATCGCACGGTCCGTGTACGTACAGCCGCGTTACGCGTCGCTGATCGACTTCAACATCATCGGCAATGACGGGATCGCCACCAAATGCGTTTGATCGTGTCGTGGCTCCGTCGTTTCGCGCGCTTCGGCCGGATCGCCGACCGGAGCGGGTCGGTCAACATCATCTTCGGGGTTTCCGTGATCCCGCTCGTGGGCATGCTCGGGCTCGGCGTCGATTACGGCGTCGCCCACGTGGTCAAGCTGAAACTCGATAACGCCGCCGACAGCGCCGCGGTGGCCGCCGTCGCGACCGCGAAGGCCTACGTCGCGGCGAATCCAAGCGGCTCCGACCAGACGACGAATGCCGTGAACGCGGGGCTGGAAAGGGGCAAGCGCGCCTTCATCGTCAATGCGGGGAGCCTGCCCTTCGCGACCGTGCCGTCCACCGACAACAGTTCGCTCCAGATCGTCCTGCTCCGCAGCACGGACGGCACGACCTTCACCTCCACCGTCACCTACAGGACGCAAACGCAGAACCATTTCGGAACCCTGTTCCGCAATCCGACCATGACCGAAGCCGGCACCGCGTCGGCGCGGGCGAGCATCCCGCTCTACCTCGACTTCTACCTTCTCGTCGACGTGTCGGGATCGATGGGGCTGCCGGCCTCCGCCGACGACCAGACCAAGCTCGCCAACGCCAATGGCGGGTGCCAGTTCGCCTGCCACTTTCCCGGGCAGACCGCTGGCTTCGCCCTCGCGGCCGCCAACAACATCCAGCTGCGGTCGGGCGCCGTCAACACGGCGGTGTGCGGCCTGCTCAAGCTGGCCGGCCAACCCCTGGTGCTCAACCAGTACAGGGTCGGCATCTATCCCTTCATCACGCAGATGGCCGTCCTTGCACCGGCAAGCGCGACGATCACCAACGTGTCCACCCTGGCCGGCTGCGACCTCGGCCTCCCCACGACCTTCACCAACCTGCTCGACACGGGCACCACGCAATTCCCCTCGCTCGCCTACTTCCCGAGCGCGGTGAAGCTTCCCGCGGGCACCTTCGACCCGAACACGGGCACGGGGTCGGGCGGGACGCACTTCGAAGGCATCTTTTCCACGATGCAGAGCGCAATCGGCAACGGGGCCGGGTTCGGCACGGGCGCCGCGTCCAGCAACTCGAGGCCATTCGTGTTCCTGATCACCGACGGCATGCAGAACGGGCAGCATTACGGCGTCACCCAGCAGGGCTACTGCAACGGCAACTTCCTCGCCACCTGCATGAACTACCCCGGCAGTCCCTCGACCTTCCCGTACTTCGGCAACGCAGCCTTCGATGGCTCGAGCCCGCAGGCCATGGACCCGGCCCAATGCACCGCCTTGAAGAACGCCGGCGCGACGATCTCGGTCCTTTACATCCCCTACATCAACCTGACGGTGGGAAACCAGAACCAGGGGGAAACGATCGCGTCCAACAACGCGATCCCCAGTTTGCCGACCGCCTTGTCGAGCTGCGCCTCGTCGCCGAGCTACTTCCACAGCGCCTACACAGCCGCCGACATCAACACCTCGCTGCAGCAGATGTTTCAGCAGGCCGTACAGGCCGCCCACCTCACGAACTGAAGGGCGGAGCGGCCGCGCCCCGACTGCGAAAGGAGCCGGCGGACGGCCCCTTTCGCATCGTGACCGGCACCCGTCAGTGGATGGCGCGCGATCCGGCATCCCGCGGCGTCGTCGGGAACCCGGCGAGGTCGCCGCCGCCGATGACCAGCCCGTCCGCCCCAGCACCCACCGTCACCTCCGTCCCGTCGCGCACCGTGCCGGCGAGGATGCGCTCGGCGAGCGGGTCCTGCACCGCCTTCTGGATCACGCGCTTCAGCGGGCGCGCGCCATAGGCCGGATCGTACCCCTTCTCGGCGAGCCACGAGCGCGCCGCCGGTGACAGGTCGAGGGTGACCTTGCGGTCCTCCAGGAGCTTGGCGAGGCGGGCGAGCTGGATATCGACGATCGCGCCCATGTCCTCCCGGCGCAGCCGGTGGAACAGGATGATCTCGTCGACCCGGTTCAGGAACTCGGGACGGAAATGCGCGCGCACCGCGCCCATCACCTCCTCGCGCACGGCGGCCGAGTCCTGGCCGTCGGGCTGCATCACGAGGGTGTCCGCACCGAGGTTCGACGTCATCACGATAAGCACGTTGCGGAAGTCCACCGTGCGGCCCTGGCCGTCGGTGAGGCGACCCTCGTCGAGCACCTGGAGCAGCACGTTGAACACATCCGCGTGCGCCTTCTCGATCTCGTCGAAGAGCAGCACCTGGTAGGGGCGGCGCCGCACGGCCTCGGTCAGGGCGCCGCCCTCCTCGTAGCCGACATAGCCCGGCGGCGCGCCGATGAGGCGGGCGACGGAATGCTTCTCCATGTATTCCGACATGTCGACACGCACCATCGCCGTCTCGTCGTCGAACAGGAACGACGCCAGCGCCTTGGTCAGCTCCGTCTTGCCGACGCCGGTCGGTCCGAGGAACATGAACGAGCCGATGGGCCGGTTCGGGTCCTGGAGGCCGGCGCGCGCCCGGCGCACCGCGGTCGCCACCGCATGCACCGCCTCGGGCTGGCCGACCACGCGCGTGCCGATCACATCCTCCATGCGCAGCAGCTTGTCGCGCTCGCCTTCCAGCATCTTGTCGACCGGCACGCCGGTCCAGCGCGA
>CAXTFM010000186.1:0-6418 GCA_964243435.1 uncultured Beijerinckiaceae bacterium | reverse complement strand
TAGCACGAGGGCCAGAACGCGTCACGGCCGATTGGAGGGCGAGGCATGAAGGCGGCAGTGTTGAAGGCATTCGGCTCTCCTCTGTCTGGATCAGCACAGCGCACCTTCCAAACTCCCTCCGACTGCGGCGTGCCAGCAGCCGACCCGTCGTTAGGCGGCTAAGCCACGCTCATTTCGAGATGGCCTCCAGCGACCTGCCCCTCGTCTCGATGCCGAGCACGCCGACCGACAGGGCCGCCAGCGCGAAGGAGCCTGCCCCGAGGGCGAAGACGCCGCCCTGGCCCAGCGCGGGCAGGATGGCGCCGGCCGCGTAGGGACCGATCAGCGATCCCAAGCGCCCCACCGCCGAGGCACAGCCCGCCCCCGTGGCGCGCGAACGCGTGGGATAGAGTTCGGGCGTGTAGGCGTAGAGGACCGACCACATGCCGAACATGAAGAACTGCATGAGAAGGCCAAACGCGATCAGGAGCGTCAAGCTGGGGGCGTGTCCGTACAGGAAGGCCGCCGTCGCGCTGCCGAGGAGCATGGTGACGCAGGTCGGCTTGCGGCCCCACCGCTCGACGAGGATGGCGGCAGCGATGAAGCCCGGGACACCGGCGAGCGAAATCAGCATCGTGTAGCCGACCGACTTCGCCACGCTGTAGCCGGCGTCCTGCAGCAACGCCCCGAGCCAGGTCGTCAGGCCGTAGAAGCCCAGCAGGGCGAAGAACCAGGTCAGCCAGATCATCACGGTGCGGCGGGCGTAATCGGGCTTCCAGAGTTCGAGGAACGAGAACGAACGCGCGCCCTGCGCGGCCTGCGCCACGGGCCGGGGCTCGGGCAATGCGCGCCCTTGAAGATGCGCGCTCACCTTGGCCTCGATCTGTTCCATCACGCGGTCGGCCTCCTCGAGATGGCCGCGGTCGGCGAGCCAGCGGGGCGACTCCGGCACCATCATGCGCACCACGAAGATGAACACGGCAGGGAGCGCCTGCGCGACGAAGACCGCTCGCCAGCTGAAATACTTGAGGAGCACGAAGCTGAGCAGCCCGGCCGCGATGAAGCCGAGCGGCCAGAAGCCCTCCAAGATGGCGAGGTAACGCCCGCGCCGGGCACTCGGCAGGAACTCGGACAGGATCGCCAGGGCGACCGGGAACTCCATGCCCATCCCGAAGCCCAGCAAGAGGCGGGCACGGCCGAGTTCACTCGCGTCGGCCGCGTAGGCGCACCACAGGCTGCCCGCGCCCCATAGCACCATGCTCACCTGGAACACCAGCCGGCGCCCGAACCGGTCGGCAAGCATGCCGGACACGGCGGCCCCGAAGAACATGCCGACGAAGCTCATGCTGGACAGAAGCCCGGCCTGCACCGACGTCAGGCCAAAGTCCGACCTGATGGACCCCAGGATGAACGTCAGCGAGCCGAGGTCGACGGAGTCAAAGAACCAGGCTGAAGCAATGATGGCGAAGATCGCCCTTTGGAAGCGCGTCATCGGCAGCCGATCAAGCCGAGCCGCGACCATGGCGCCGGAGCCGCGGGCCTGCACGACAGCCGTACCGGAGGCGACGCCCTCCGTGGCCATTCCCAAAGCGGAATCCATGAACACCTCCCAACTTTCCTTTTACGGGAGGGCTATTTGATATATTACTGATATGCAATAGGACCAACGGCCTGTCTGGCCTCGCTCTCCGCCCAGCCGCCTGAAATCGGAAAACCTCATGCCGCTCTCCTACAAGGCCGCCGTCCTGCACGCTCCCCGTTCCGACATGACGATCGAAACCGTCGAAGCCGCACCTCTCAACGCTGACGACGTGCTCGTCAGGGTCAGGGCGGCCGGGCTTTGCCACACCGATCTCGAGGTGATCGACGGCGCTCTGGCCCGGCCAATGCCGATCATCCTCGGGCATGAGGCCGCCGGCATCGTGGAGGAGGTCGGCCCCGCCGCGCACGGGGTTGAACGCGGCGACCACGTGGTGCTGTCGTGGAACCCGCATTGCGGACACTGCTTCTATTGCGACCGCGGGGAGCCGATCCTTTGCAGCCGCTACATCGACGAGGGCCACGCGGCGCTGGCGTTCGACGGGGCGCCCAAGGCGCGTCTGGCCGACGGCCGCGACCTCCGGCAACTGATGTTCCTGGGCGCCTTCGGCGAGTACTGCATCGTTCCCGCGCAGCAGGCGATCCCGGTGCCCCACGAGATCCCTTCGCACCTCGCCTGCCTGATCGGTTGCGGAGTGATGACCGGCGCAGGAGCCGCCCTGAACGTGGCCCGGCCGGGGCCGGGCGATACGGTCATGGTGATCGGATGCGGCGCGGTCGGCCTCGCGGCGGTCCAGGGGGCCCGCATGGCCGGGGCGGAGGCGATCGTTGCAGTGGACCTCGACCGCGCCAAGCTGGCGACGGCGCTCGCGGTCGGCGCGACCCACGCCCTCGACGCCTCGACGGTCGATCCCGTCGAGGTCGTCAGGTCCATGACCGATGGTCGCGGGGCTGACGTGGTGATCGAGGCGGCGGGCAGTCCGGTTGCCTTCCAGACGACGACGGAGGCAGTGCGGCCGGGCGGCGAGGTAGTCTGGCTCGGCAAGCTCGACGTGGCGCGCAGCGTGTCGTTCCGGTGGGGCTCCCTGATGCAGGAAAAACGGCTGCGTCGCTCCAGCTACGGGGCAGCCAAGCCCGCGCGCGACTTCCCCATGCTGGCGAGGGCCTATCTCGACGGACGGCTGAAGCTAGACGAGCTGGTGACGCGGCGCATCCGCCTCGCCGAGATCAACGACGGCTTCGCGGCGCTGTCCCGAGGCGAGACGATCCGCACGGTCGTCGACTTCCCCTGATCACGCGTCGAGCGTCCTGCGCGCGAAGCTTTCGATGTAGTCCACGAGGCCGTCGGATGCCCCGGCTGCGGCCGAACCATCGCCCTGCGCGATCGACTCGGACAGGTCGGCGTGCAGCTTCGCGGTGAGCGGCAGGTCCGCCGCCCGCTTGTAATGCTGATACCAGAACCTGCGCGACAGGCCGCTGGTCAGCGCGATGGATTTGGACGCGAACTCATTGTCGGCCGCTTCGGCGACGAGGGCGTTGAACTCGAGGTCGAGGCGCATGAAGCCGATGTCGTCGGCGTCCTGGGACGCCACCTTCATGCCTTCCGCGATGACCGCGAAGCGTGCGCGCTGTTCCGGCGTCGCTCGTTCCGCGGCGAGCCGCGCCAGCAACCGTTCGATCTCGCGCCTGACTTCGAGCAGCCGCAGATGCGTCCGGAGATTGGTGTCAGAGACAAGGATGCCCCGACGGGGCAGGATCGTGACCAGCCCATCGCGTGCGAGGCGCTGCAGGGCTTCCCTGACCGGGGTCCGGCCGATGCCGAGGCGTTGCACCAAGGCCTGCTCGGACAGCACGGTGCGGGGTGCCAAGCGCAGCGTGACGATCAACTCCTCCAATCCGCGGTAGGCGCGATCGACGAGGGTCGCCTCGCCTTCGTCGAGGCGATCTAGAGTTAGATCGCCGTTGGAGGCAGGCCGGCGCGTCGGGCGCCGTGTCCGTGCCGGTGGACTTCGACGTGCGCCCGCCCGTTTCGGCAGATCGCCAACGTTGTCCCTCGACATCCCGTCCTCCGCGCGAGTCACGCCGCCGACTGTTCCAGATCGCATTGGCCTACCACGGCACACACGGCGGCTTCAATTATGCGCAGAGCCGCCAAATCCGTTCGCGCCGATGCGGCGTGATCTAAAAACGTTGCAGAACGAAGCGGTGCGACCGCGCAGTCGCTCGCCTGGAACATCCCAGGATGTCGCCCGCATCATCGCCGCTTGAGCCTTGACGCCTCGCTCGCCTTAACATCCTCCCGGCGACGTCTGAAGGGCGCGGCGATCAAGTGGACGAGAGCGGCGGCTGCGACGCAGCCTCGTCGGGAAAAGCCGCAAGCGTGTCAGAAGCGGGCAACGGCAGGTTGCGCCGCGATCAGGGCGTTTATCGCCGATCCGGCATCGACCTGGAATCACCCCGCTCCATCGCTCGTGCGTGGTCGCACGCATCATCGGCAGTGTCGACGCGCGGCTTCGCCCGGCTGGGCGTGGCGCAGGCGGCAGACCGGTCGCGCCCGGCAGCACTGGCCGGCGATCCGTGGTGTGCGCAATGGCGGCTCGGGATGGTGGGACGCGCGCTGCGGTCCTCCGACGTTCGGACGAGTTGCGGACGCGTGCGAAGCTTGATATATCAGTCGTACACCAAGCGGAGGATGGCCATGGAACTCGCTGCAAGCAACATGACGGAGCGCCAGCGCGTGTACCGCGCCAACTACCGTCAGCGCGTCGCCGGCTGGTACAACGGCCTGCTCCACATCGCGATCATCTACACGATCGGTCTGACAGCCCTGTACATCTACCTGTCCAACATCAGTCGCGTGACCTGGGTCGAGCTGCTCACCGTTCCCGTAGTCTTCTTGATGTGCAACTTCTTCGAATGGTGGCTGCACCGCTTCGTCATGCACCGCCCCTCGAGCAATCCGGTGGCGCGCGCCGTTTACAACCGCCACACGCTGCAGCACCACCAGTTCTTCACCGATCACGAGATGCGCTTCGCCGACCACCGCGACTACCGCGTCACCTTCTTCCCGCCCTACGCGCTGGCGACCTTCACCCTGATGTCGATCCCGGCTGGCATCGTGCTCGGCTTCGTGCTGTCTCCCAATGTCGGCTGGCTGTTCATCGCGACGACGACGAGCGTGTACCTCGTTTACGAGTTCATGCACTTCTGCTGCCACGTCGAAGATAACGCCTTTGTGCGGCACATGCCCTTCATCAACACCAACCGGCGCCACCACACCGCCCATCACGACCAGTCCATCATGATGGAGCGCAACATGAACCTGACCTTCCCCATCATGGATTGGGTGTTTGGCACCTCCGACCTCGACCGTGGTCTCGTCGGCACGCTGTTCAACGGCTACGACACGCGCCACGTGAAGACGAACATGCGCAGGACGTCGCGCACGCCGGGCGCGCCTGCCGCCGGCACCATCCAGCCCGCCGAGTGAGGTGACGTGATGGAGGCTTGCACGCCATGAGCACCATCGAACCTCACGTGCTGGCTCTCCTGTGGTTTACGGCCTTCTGGAGCGTCGCAAGCCTTGGCTTCTACGTCCTGACCGGCGCCTTCCCGATCGAAACGCGCCCCGACCTTGGAGCGCGCCCCCTAGGCCTCGCCCTTGTCGGGGCCGACCTGCTGCTCTTTCTTGCGCTGGCTGGCGGCAGCCTCGCCTACGGCGTCGCCACCCTGCGCTGGACGAGCCTCGTCATCGTGGTCGGGCTCGGCGCGCTGTTCGCGCCGGGCCTCTTCAACATCTGGCCCGAACGTTGGCGCGACGGCTTGGCCGGCCTCGTCATCATGCTCTGCGCAATGGGCGCCGCGCTCTGCGCGCTCGCCGCGGTTTACCACTTCCATGTCGGCTGACGCCGCTCCCGAGGCGGCGCAACGCAAGGCTGTCCCATGCCGCTACTCTCCAAGATCGTCCTCTCCATCGCTGTGGCCCTGGTTGCCGCCGCCGGCTGGTTTTACATGTACCACCTCGGCCAAACCGGCCCGCAATGGGCCATCGCCTTCCTCGGCCCCTTCATGGTGGTCAGCCTGTGGATCTTTCCCGAGGTCATGCGCAGCCGTTCGGATGGCCGCGTTCCCCGCCACAAGCTCCGGGAGGGAGGAAGGTGAAGGTTTACGCCGGAGACCGAACCATCGACGGCGTCGTAGTCACCGTCGATGGCGAAGCACTCGAGGAGCAGGCCGAGCTTCCCGGCTTCTCGCGCGGCGGGTTCGAATGGAGCTACGAGGGAAACGGCCCCTCCCAGCTCGCCTACGCCATCCTGGTTGATCATTTCGGGGATACACGCAAAGCGGTCGAGTCGCAGGCGCGCTTCATGCGCGCTGCCGTGGCCAACTTCCAGAACGAATGGCAAATGACTTCGGCCGACATCGACCGCATCCTCGCGGCCAAGCCCTGAGCTGGCGCTGGCGATCGCAGTCGGCAAATTCGAAGACAACGGCGATGCGGACTCGGATCGTCCTGTTCAGGTCGATTTTGAGCCGAATGTGCGGTGTGGCGCCAGAACGAGACTTCGCTGGTCCGAGCCAAAGGTTTGCGGCGTTGATCGCCTCGAGGCTCCACGCCACCTATGAGCTACAAGAGCCAACCGGCGCAGGAGATTTTCATCGCTGCAGCCGATAACCTACGAAGGGTAGCCACGATAATTCTGGCCGCGTCGATCCGAGACTCGCGTGACCAGCGCTTGAGCAATGATCTTGTGTGTCGGCGCAAGCAATGCCGTTCACGAAGTCCCTTGAGCCCAAATGGAATCACTTACTTGGGCGTCACCTCGGTGTCGGCGGGTCTCCTGACCTCGCGCCGAAACACAACTGAGCAAGAAGCAGCGCATCTAGTCGAACCGCAACG
>CAXTFM010000185.1:0-6521 GCA_964243435.1 uncultured Beijerinckiaceae bacterium | reverse complement strand
ACGGTCTGCGCCTTGATGGTGATGCCGCGCTCGCGCTCGATGTCCATGTTGTCGAGCATCTGCTCGCTCATGTCGCGCAGCGCCACCGTGCCGGTCTGCTGGATCAGCCGGTCGGCCAGCGTCGACTTGCCGTGGTCGATGTGGGCGACGATGGAGAAATTGCGGATGTTCGCGAGCGGTGCGGAGGCCATGCGCGGCAGTAGCAGGGGGCCGCGCCCGAGGGAAGCGGGCCGGTGCCGCGCGGGGACGCCCGGCGGCCGCTAGAACAGCTTGAGCATGGAAAAGCCGATCGCCACCGCCTGCGTGTCGATGCCGAGCACGCTTGTCACGTCGGCGCCGGCGCGGATCAGCAGGCTGCCCGCGGAGGTCAGCCACAGCAGCAGGAACAGGACGAGGAAGGCCGCGCCGCCGATCCCCTCGGCGCGCGCCGCCGCCCGCCGCGACAGGAAGGGCGCGAGGATGCCGAAGCCATCGAGGCCGGGAAACGGCAGCAGGTTGAGGATGATGGCGGTGGCCTGGAACAGCGCGAGCACGCCGACGCCGGCGGCGAGGTCGACCGTGCCGCCGTCCGTTGCCAGCGCGCGGTACAGCGCGGCAAGGGCGAGCAGGAACATGCCGTTCATCGCCGGCCCGGCGGCCGACATGGCGGCGGCCCAGGCCCGGCTGCGCAACCGCCCCACGTTGATGTAAACCGCGCCGCCCGGCAGGCCGAAGCCGCCGAGCAGGATGTAGGCGATCGGCAGCACCAGGGACAGCACGGGATCGGTGTAGCGGACCGGGTCGAGGTCGAGGTAGCCGGTGCGGGCGATGGCGCGGTCGCCGCCGAAGTAGGCGATGGCGGCGTGGCCGAACTCGTGCAGGCACAGGCTGACGACCCAGCCCGCGATCACGAACACGAACACGGGAAAGCGGCCGCCGACGAGACCGTGCCACAGCGCCGCCCCGAGGCCGGCGAAGACCAGCAGGAGCAGCAGGAAGTTGAGGCTGGGCAGGAACGGCCTCAGGCGCCGGCGCGGCGCCTCGATCAGCGGGTTGGGCATGGTTTGGACGGGGACGGCTCCGTTGCGCTGCGCGTTCCTACCCCGCCCGGCCGCCCGGCGCACCCCCTTGGCGCGGGCGGCAGCGTCAACGGCTCAGGCGACCGGCTCCGCAACCTCGATTGCTTGCCCCGTGGACGCATCGGCGCCGGTTGCGGCCTGGGTGGCGAATACTTGGCCGGCGAACACTTGGCCGGCAAACACTTGGCCGATCATCAGCAGGCACGGGCCGTCGGGCGCGGCGGCACGCACCAGCGCCGGCATCGCGGCGATCGTGCCGGCGATGCGTCGTTCGTCCGGGCAGGTCGCGCGCTCGACCAGCACGGCCGGCATGTCGGCCGCCATGCCGTGCTCGTCGAGCTTGGCGACCAGCGCGTCCATGGTGCGCACCCCCATGTAGACCACGGTGGTGGCACCCGGATCGCACAGGGCCCGCCAGTCGATGTCGCCCGGCAGGCGGCCGTCCTTGGCGTGGGCGGTGATGAACTGGAGGCGCCGCGCCGTCGAGCGCTCGGTGAGCGAGGTTTGCAGCGCGGACGCGGCGCCAAGCGCGGCGGTGATGCCCGGAACCACCGTGACCGCGATGCCGGCGGCGGCGACGCCGTCGAGTTCTTCCGTGGCGCGCCCGAAGATCATGGGGTCGCCGCCCTTCAAGCGCACGACGTGCTTGCCCTCGCCCGCGAGCGCCACCATCAGCGCGGTGATCTCGTCCTGCCTGCAGGAAGGAAGGTAGCCGCGCTTGCCGACGTCGATCTTCTGCGCTTCGCGCCGCGCCATGGCGACCACCGCCGGGGCGACGAGCTTGTCGTAAAGCACCACGTCGGCGCTTTGCAGCGCCCGCAGCGCCTTCAGCGTGATGAGGTCGGGATCGCCGGGTCCGGCCCCGACAAGCGTGACGCGGCCTTTTTGCGCGGCTGGGTGCGTCGCCGCGTCGAGGAAGGCGCGGAAGTCCTCCTCCGCCGGGCCGCGACCGTCCGTGCTCATCGCCCGCTCGGAAAACATTTCCCAGAAGCGACGGCGGCCGCGGAACGGCAGCCTCAGCGGCACCACCCGCTCGCGCCACAGCCGCGCCGTCTCGGCCCAGATCTTGAGGGACAGCGGCAGCAACGCCTCCAGGCGACCGCGGATGGTTTGCCCGAACACCGGTGCCGTCCCGTGCGTCGAGATGCCGATCACGAGCGGCGAACGGTTGACGATGGCACCGAATTGGAAGTCGCAGAAGGCCGGGTTGTCGATGGCGTTCATCGGCACGCCCACCACGCGCGCGGCGGCACGGAAGGCGCCGGCCTCGCCGTCGTCCAGCGTGTCGAGCAGGGCGAGAGCCGCCCCGTCGAGGTCGCCCGGCGCCCAGGCGCGCTCGTGCAGCCTCAGGCGCGGGCACAGCGCCATCAGCGGCGCCAGTTCGCGGCAGGGCGCGGCGGCGTAGATGTCGACGAGGGCGCCGGTCGCGTGGAGCAGCTCGGCCTTCCACACCGCGCGCTCGCTCGCGCCCGCCAACACGACGCGCTTGCCGCCGAGCGCGAAGAACACGGGCAGCACGGCGAGCTCGTCCATCGGTCCGTGAGCGTCGCGCGAACGGGCATCGCGCACCCGGTCGCGGCGCGGCGAACCCTCGTCTGCAGACGGGTCGTCGGACCGGCGTACCGCGTGCGGTGCGGCAGTCGCATCATCCATCATCGGTCGGCCCTGTTTACGATCATTCGACACATCGCGACGCGCGGCCACGCCGTCAAGTCGCGCGTCGGGCGGGAACCACCTTCGGCAACGGCCTGTTGACGCCGCGGCACCCCGATAGAAGGCGTAAGTCGTTGAGTGAAAAGACATACTTAGCGTCGCAGCGGCTCGGCGGCGTCGAGCCGGCCGAGTCGCGGCGCACGCTCGACACGCTGGCGACCGTGCTCATCCTGATGCTCGCGCTCGGCATCCTCTACTTCGCGCGCGAAATCCTGGTGCCGATCGCCATCGCCGTGCTGCTCAGCTTCGCCCTGTCGCCGCTGGTCAAGCTGCTGCGCCGGCTTGGGCTCGGCAAGCGCCTGTCGGTCGGGATCGTGGTGGTGGCGACCTTCCTCATCGCCGTCGGGCTCGGCGCCATCCTCGCCAAGGAGGTCGGTGAACTCGCGGCCGACGCGCCGCGCCTGCAGGCGGCGGTGACGCGCAAGGTCGAGACGGTACGCGAGTTCGCGGTCGAAAGCCCCGTTCTGGCCAAGCTGAACTCCGCCATCGCCGACATGCAGCTGCCGCGTCGCGAGCCCGGCACGCCGCAGGGCCAGCCCGCGCCGGGCGCCCCCGCGGTACCGAGCGGGCCGACCCGCGTGGAGATCGTCTCGCCGCCACCGGGCGTGCTTGCCGTCCTGCAGACGGCGATCGGGCTCGCCGCCTCGCCACTCGCCACCGCCGCTTTCGTGGCGATCTTCATCGTGTTCATCCTGATGCAGCGCGAGGACCTGCGCAACCGCTTCATCCGCCTCGCCGGTTCGGGCGACCTCCAGCGCACCACGCTGGCCATGAACGACGCCGCCCGCCGCCTCAGCCGCTACCTTCTCGTGCAGGTGCTGCTCAACACCGCATTCGGCGCGGTGGTGGCCGGCATGCTCACGCTGCTCGGCGTGCCGAGTCCCCTGCTGTGGGGCATCGTGGCGGCGTTCCTGCGCTTCATCCCCTATATCGGCTCGGTCGGCGCCGCGGCCTTTCCCCTGCTCCTCGCCGCCGCCTCCTCGCCCGGTTGGGCGCTGGTCGGCGAAACCGCGCTGTTCTTCGCGGTGATCGAGCTGGTCGTCGGCCAGCTCGTGGAACCGCTGGTTTATGGGCGCCACACCGGCATCTCACCCATCGCCGTGGTCGCATCCGCGACGTTCTGGACGTGGCTGTGGGGACCGGTCGGCCTTGTCCTGTCGACGCCGCTCACCGTTTGCCTCGTGGTGATGGGCCGCCACATCGACCGGTTGTCCTTTCTCGACGTGCTGCTCGGCGACGCGCCGCCGTTGAACCAGGTCGAGTTGTTCTACCAGCGCATGCTGTCCGGTGATCCGTCCGAGATCCTCGACCACGCCGAAGCCTTCATGAACGCGCACTCGCTGCTCGGCTACAGCGACGAGATCGCCATGAAGGGGCTGCTGATGGCGCAGTGTGACGTGCGCCGCGGCGTCCTCGACGAAGCGCGGCAGCTGCGCATCCGCGACACGATGCGCGACCTCGCCGACGTGCTCCGCGAGCGCGACGAGGACGCAACGACGGCGGCGGAACGCGACGGCGTCGAAGGTCTCGTCGACTCCGACTGGGCGCGGGACGGGGCGGTGCTGTGCTGCGCCGGGCGGACGCCGCTCGACGAGGCGGCCGCGCATCTCCTCGCCGACGTGCTGCAGGAGCACGGCATCGGGACCCGCGTGGAGGCGGCGGACGGCCTTGGACGGCCCGACGGCATCGCCGGCGAGGAGGTCGCGCCTCGCCTCGTGGTGCTGTCACTGCTCGATGCCGACCTCAGCGTGGCGCGGGCGCGCGTCGCCGTGCGCCGCCTGCGCCGACGCCTGCCGACCGTCCCGCTTCTCGCCGCCTTCTGGATGAGCGATGACGACGAGCCTCGCCTGCACGAACTCAGCGTCATGGTCCGCCACGACACCTGTGTGTCCGGCTTGCCACAGGCCGTGCGCTTTTGCGTGGAACGGGCGGCGCCGCAGCTTGCCGAGACGCCCCTTTCCGCGCGGCTCACGGCGTAGAGGTCGCCGCAACCTTGCCACAGTCAAAACAATAAAGACGAAATAACAAGCTAGGGCATTACTTCGACCATTTCTAAACCACCTCGTCCGGCTTACAAACGCTTTGCCTGTGCATCGGCGCTTGGGTTTACTCATCGCACCATCCCCTTCGGCGACCGGCGCCGGCCTGATGAGTGCTCCCGATGACGTTCAAAAATACCCTTCGTCTCGCCGTCGCGGCGATGCTGCTGACCGGGACGGCCGGTGCCGCCTCGGCGCAGGACAACGACAAACCGGCGACCCCGGAGACGACCGGCACGCAGGCCGAAGGCGTCACCAACGCCCAGCCCAGCATCCAAAGCTCGCTTGGCGTCTACGGTGACCCTGGCGGCATCCGCGCCGCCCTCGACAAGAAGGGCATCAGCTACAACTTCACCTACATCGGCGAGGTGCTCGGCAACGCGTCGGGCGGGATAAAGCGCGGCGCGACCTACGAGGGCCGCCTGGATGGGCAGCTCGACCTCGATTTCGAAAAGCTCGCCGGTGTCAAGGACCTCACCGGCCACGCGCAGTTCTTCCAGATCCACGGGCGCGGCCTGTCGGGCAACAACCTCATCGACCTTTTCACCACCAGCAACATCGAGGCTTTTCCCTCAACCAAGCTGTATGAAGCGTGGCTCGAACAGAAGCTGGTCGACGGCAAGGTCCTCGTGCGCGCCGGCCAGCTCGCCGCCGACACGGAATTCTTCATCAGCCAAAGCGCGACGCTGTTCGTCAACTCGACCTTCGGTTTTCCGGCCATCTACGCCAACGACCTTCCGAGCGGGGGACCGGCCTACCCGTTGGCGACGCCCGGCCTCCGCGTCAAGGTGCAACCCAACGACAAGCTCACCCTGCTTGCGGCGCTATTCAACGGCGACCCGGCGGGTCCCTTCAACCCCGGCGTCAACGATTTCCTGCCGCAGCTGCGCGACCCGAGCGGCACCAACTTCCGCCTGAAGGATCCGCCGCTGCTGTTTGCGGAAGCGCAATACGCCTACAACCAGGGCAAGGACGCCAAGGGACTGCCGGGTACGATCAAGCTCGGCTACGTCCACCATTTCGGGCAGTTCCAGGCGTCGAACCAGTTCCTTTTCACCGGCGCCACTTTCAGGGGTGAAGACTCCGGCTACCTCATCATCGACCAGACGCTTTACCGCAAGTCGGGGACGGACGATCAGGGCCTGTCTGGGTTTCTGCGCGTGTCGGGGGCGCCGGCGGATCGCAACCTCATCGATTTCTACGTCGACGGCGGTTTCGCCTATAAGGGCCTGATCCCCAACCGCCCGGACGACACGGTTGGCGTCGCCGCCGCCTACGGCCGCATCTCGCCGCAGGTATCGGCAAGCGACATCGCGCTCGGCAACGCGCCGCTGATCCGCGATTTCCAGGCGACGCTCGAATTGACCTACCAGTACACGGTGATCCCCGGCTTCACCGTGCAGCCCGACTTCCAGTACGTCTTCCATCCCGGTGCGCACGGCGTGCCCGACCCGGTCGACGGCAACCCGATCCGCGACGCGGCCGTGTTCGGGGTACGGGCGACGATCCATTATTGAACGACGGCGGCGCGGGCGACTCCCCTGTTTTGGGCTTGTCGCCGCGCGGCAATGCCGCTATATCGCGCCCTCACACGACGAATATCGAATGCGTTCGCAGCGTGAACCCGATCCTCTTCCAGGGGGGTCGGACAAACGACCGGGGTCATAGCTCAGTTGGGAGAGCGCTTCAATGGCATTGAAGAGGTCGGCGG